>JANPBJ010000200.1:0-51977 GCA_031430375.1 Acidimicrobiia bacterium | reverse complement strand
CACTTCGTCACTGTCGTCTTGTGCGACAGGAGCGTCGTTGACCGCCGATACGCCAACCTCGATGGTCGCCGAGGTCGTGGTGACCGCCCCGTCGTCATCCGTTGCCGTGCAACTGAGAGTGATCGTTCCGTTGAAGTCGGGGGCAGGTGTGAATTCGATCGTCCCGTCACCGTTATCGGTGACCAAACCACCATCGGCACCGGTGCAGTCCGCCGTCAGTGAATTGCTGTCGATGTCAGTAGCGATGGTGATCGTGACCGGCTCGTCTTCCGTGGTCGATGTGCTGCCATCCTGGGCAACAGGCGCATCGTTCACTGCAACGACGGTGACGCCCACGGTCGCGCTGGAACTCGCTGCTCCGTCGGACGCGGTGTAGGAGAACGAGTCCGAGCCGTTGTAGTCGTCATCGGGCGTATAGGTGACTACGCCCGTGAGAGCCACGAACGATGTTGTGCCGTGGGAGGGTTGCGTGACCGCCGTGAGGCTCAGTGGGTTTCCATCGGGATCGCTGTCGTTGGTCAAGACGTTCTTCGTGACCGCGGTGTCCTCGTTGGTGGTCGCCGTGTCGTTGGTCAGTGTGGGCGCGCCGTTCGAGAGGTAGAACAACGAATCGTTGTCCGAGCCGGCGGGGAAGTCGCCGCCGCCCTCGAGCGACACCGTTCCACCTGAGACCGTCGTGAGGGTGATGGTGTCGAACTCAAATCCCGGGTCCTGCAGGACCGTCCACTGGCAGTTGTCGCTGAACCCGCTGTTGGGACCGGAGCTGTTGGGCGCGGCACATGCGTCGGTCGTGTCACCCGCGGAAGAAGTGGCGCGGTAGGGCGCGGTTGTGCTGTAGTCCGCCTCGCCCGATTGCGCGGCGGTGATGCTCGTGCCCGTCTGCAACCGGTAGTCCGCGATGGTCGTTGCCCCCCGCTCGAGCTTGAGCTTGACGATGGCATTGCCGGTCACCTCGAGGTCGAGACGTAGGCCGGAGAAGGTCTTACCCGCGAGGGTCGTGCCTGGCTTGAATCGGAGGGTCTCGGCGGTGTCGACCTGCCCGCACGGGGTTCCGTTGGCGCCCGACTTGCTCTTGACGCCGAGCGAGTCGGTACCGAGACCAGGCGATGCCTGCGTCCCGGTCGCCGAGAGGTCGATCAACGGTTCCGCCGAGTTGATCGCGCACGAGTTGTTCAACATTGTCAGCGGCTGGGTCGTTGCGCCAAACTGGAAGTACCGCCCGTCGCTGCCGAGATGCAGGCGCACGACGCTCGGCGCGGCGCCACTGCCCATCGCGGTGAACGCGAGTCCGGCGGCACTCACAGCGAACATCACTGCCATAAAGACGTGTAGCCGCTTGGTCCTGAACATCGCGTTCTCCCTCTCCCCAGTTGTCTCAGCGCCTGAATTAAAACGGGCGGCCCCACCTTGTCACCGTTCGCAATCTACCCAAGTCTCCTCAATCAGGCAATCCAAGGGATGGCCCGATGGTCAGCCGTCGAGCACGGAGGCCGCGATGAAGTCTTCGAGGGCGCGGTCGTCCCACCAGGAGATCTGGAGTTGCTTGGCGCGACGGAAGTACAGCTGGATGTCGTACTCCAACGTGAACCCGACACCACCGAACACCTGCTGGGCCATCGCGGTGGTGTCGCGAAACGTCCGGCACGCGAACAGCTTGGCGATCGCCGCGAGGCGGTCGATCGGTCGACCTTCGGCGCACGCCCACGCGGCCTCGTGGACCAGGACCGTGGCACCCTCCACTGCGGTGGACGCGTCGGCGAGGTAGTGCGAGATTGCTTGGAACGCGCCCAGTGGTTTGTCGAACTGCTCGCGGTCCTTAGCGTATTGCGTGGTGATCTCCAGCGCGAGCCGCGCACCTCCGACGGCCTGTGCCGCGAGCAACACCGCGCCTTCGAGCATCGTGGCGTGCCACGTGGACCAGCCGCTGCCTACATTCCCGATCCGGTCGGCGGCCGCAACGTGCACACCCGAGAGCGTGACCGCGTACTGGGTGTCCGAGGCGAGGGTCATCTGCTGAGTGAGCGTCACACCCTCGGCCGCGGGATCCACGAGGAAGAGGTCGATGTCCGTATCCGCATCGCCCGTGCGCGCGAGAACCACGAACCGGGTCGCGGCGCGTGCGAATGCAACGTGCCACTTCTCTCCGTCGAGCTTGAAGCCGTCACCATCGGGAGTGGCGGTGGTCTGCACGCCGCGGGGCCCGAAACTGTTGTGAGGCTCGAGCCACGCCGGGGTGAGAATCGCATCGCCCGCGGCAATGCGGGGGATCCATTCCGAACACTGGGCGTCGGTCGCGCCACGCTGCAGCACGCCGGCGCTGAGCACCGCGCTCACGAAGTGCGGTGACGGCGCGAGTGCTCGTCCGAACTCCTCATAGAGCACGGCCCCTTCGATCGCATTCATGCCCGAACCGCCGTACTCGGTGGGGAGCATGAGCCCGATGAGGTCGAGTTCGATGAGCTGGGTCCAAAAGCTGGACGAATACCCGATCGGATCGTCTTCCTGGGCACGCACCTCGTCGAGCGGTGACGCGCTCGCGCAGAGACCGCGTACCATCTCTCGCAGCATTTCTTGCTCGGCGGTGAACTCGAGATCCATCGTCTACGTCCTGTTGGTTGTGCGGGTCGGTGGGGATGAGCGGGTCATGGGCGCCACGCGTCGCCTCGGCGCGCCCACGGGTTGTCGGAGCCTGATGTGGGGAGGGCGACCCGGATAGCGCAATCGGTCTTGAGGTCTCCGGCGACGCTCAGCGAAACCGTGAGCGCGACCCAGCCGCAGTCCTCGGTGTCGGTCTCTACGCCCGTGACGACGCCGTGCATCGTCATGGTGTCTCCTGGGAAGACCGACCCTTTCATGCGGAACTTCATTCGGCCGAGCCGCCCAGTTGGCCCCGTCCAGTCGGTGACGAATCGTTCGAACCACGCGGCCTGGTTCGGTGTGTTCATGAAGATGTCCTGGGTGCCATTGCGGTTGACCGCGAAGTCGTGATCGTGATGCATTGGCCGCCAGTCGCGCGCCCCAAGAGCACCGAGCACGATCGTGGTTGCGCTCACCGGGTACACGAGTTCCGGGAGGACATCGCCCATCGTCACGTCGCCGATCGTCAGCCGGCCGATGTCATTCGTGTCGCTCATGATTCGCTCCGCCGGTAGCCGAATCCGGTGTAGCTCTCGACGCCCACCAGCTCGTCGTTCTGGTTGAGGTACTCCACGTCGATCACCCAGAACCTTCCGGTGCCGAGCTTGGTGGTCTTCGGTTCGCTCACGGACCGCAACAGTTGACGCGTGCGGAGGCGATCTCCCGGGCGGACGGGCTCGTGAAAGATGATCGTGTTGTCACTCATCACTGCCTCGGGGAGTCCGAAGATCTCCTTCAAGTCGAAATGCACTTGGAGCGGCATCGGCTGCTCGACCCGGCCCGGGCTCCAGTGGTGCGGGCGGAACCAGGCCGAGAGCATGGTGGGCGCGGCGATGGGTCCGCCGGTGAGTTCCGCGGCGACGGTGTCGTCCCAGAAGAGCGGGTTCCCGTTCTCGACCGACGCGCACGAGGTCCACACGTACCCGCGCTCCACGGGGAACTCGCCCGTCTCCTCGTATTGGATCTGGTCGATCAGCGCCTCGACTTCCGACGGAACGGTGCTCATCTCCCCACCCCCGGAGCGTTTGTCGCTCGAGCTGCGCGTGGCGCGTGTAATCCGACAAACGCGGGTGGTGGGAATCCGGTGGGGCCGACCGCTTCGCTCATCTCTTCCGCTCCTGTTCCTGCGGAGCGGGCCGCTCGGGCCCCGCTTCGCTGGCTGATTGGCTCCGGCTCGGGTAGGCGACCGCTTCGCTCATGCAATCACTCCCTGTTCGTGGAGCGCGACGAGCGCGGCATCGTCGAGGCCGGCGGCGCGCAGGAGGTCGTCGGTGTGGGTCACGCCGGCATCCAGCACCTCAGGTGTGTGTTGCCCACGGTCCGCGCCCGCGAGTAGCCACCCGACTTGTTCGAAGTCCGGACCGTCGGCGCGCGACGCAGTGACGAAGACATCACGCGCCCGGAGGTGCTCGTCGTGTACGAGGTCTGGTACTGATGCCACCGCCGACACGCAGGTATCGGCCGGTCCGAGTTCCGCGACCCATGCATCTCGAGACCGAGTGCCGAACGCGGCGCGGAACGCGGCGCGGATCTCGTCTTGTGCGGCGTCGACGTTCTGGTGCTCGATCCACTGCTCGCAGCCGAGCGCGCCGCAGAGGTTGGCGAAGAAACGCGGTTCGATCGCACCGACCGCGACCCATCCGCCATCTCCGCACTCGTAGACGTCGTAACACGCGTACCGGCCGGTGAGGAGACTGTGACGCGGTCCCGGTACGTCGCCCGTTGCGAAGTACTCGTCGATATTGAGGGACATGAGCGCCACCACACCGTCGGCAATGGAAACGTCGAGATACGCGCCTTCGCCGCTGGACGTGCGGGCCACGAGCGCGGCGAGGATTGCGATCACTGCTTGCATTCCGCCCGCGGCACTGTCGGCCACCGTCGCGCCTGGGAGTGCGGGGCCGCCGAGGGGATCGCGCCCGGAGCAGCCGAGGTAACCACCCATGGCGAGGTAGTTGAGGTCGTGTCCGGCCCACTGCGACTTCGGGCCGTGCTGGCCGTAGCCGCTTGTGGAGCAGTAGACGATCCTCGGATTGGCGGCGCGGACCGCGGCGTCGCCGATGCCAAGCCGATCCACCACGCCGGGCCGGAAACTCTCGATCACCACATCGGCCGTGGCTGCCAGCGCCAGAAAGGCGTCACGGCCCGCCGGGGCCTTGAGGTCAAGCATCACGCGTTGCATGCCGCGATTTCCCGCGTACGCGTAGAACGGGGGAGTGATCTGCACGCCGCCGTGCTTCGGCGGCGGCCCCACCTTCACCACCCGCGCGCCGTAATCCGAGAGCCAACGGGATGTGCGCGCGGCCGGACCCACGCTCGCGAGGTCGAGGACGGTGATGCCGTCGAGCAGTCCGGATGCGGGCACGGGTCAGAAGGTCTTCGCGAGTCCGAGGCCGCGGCGGGCGATGATGTTCTTCTGGATCTCGGACGATCCGCCGCCGATGGTGTCGATCACGGTGTAGCGGTACGTGGACTCCGACCGACCCTCCATAGGCGCGGTCTTGGTCTTGACCCGCAGCACACCCCCGGGCCCGGCGATGTCCATCGACGCGCTGGCGAGCCGACGGGAGAACTCGGTGGCGAACAGCTTGTACTGCGACGATTCGATCGTGGGCGGCGGCGCTCCCGGGGTCTTCTCCGCCTTCATCGATTCGGCCACCACGCGCAGTCCGAGCACGTGTGCAACCTCGGCGTCGGTGACGAGGCGCGCGATCTCACGGCGGATCACCGGGTCATCGCGCAGAGGCACACCGTCACGCGTTTCGGTGCGGACGTAATCGATGAGCAGGTCGAGACGCTGTTCGATCGGCGCGAACGTGAACATCGTGAAACGCTCGAGGTCGAGCGCCTGCGAGATGTATTGGAACCCCTTGTTGACCTCGCCGACCACGTAGTCGTCGGGCACGAAAACGTCTTCGATGAAGACCTCGTTCGTGCGCTCGTCACCCATGGGAACGCCACCCATGGTCTGGATGGCATTGATGGTGATGCCGGGCTGATCGAGCGGCACGAGCATCAGCGTGATGCCGCGATGTTTCTCGTCGGGGTTGGTGCGGGTCCCGAGCCAGTACCACTCGGCAAAGTGCGCGGACGTGGTCCAGGTCTTCTGGCCGTTGAGGAGCCAACCGGTGACGCCATCGCGCTCGGCGGGCTCGGCCTTGAGCCGCATCGAGGCCGCGTCGGATCCGGCGTTGGGTTCGCTGTAACCCACCGCGAACTCGACCTCGTTGCGCAGGATCATGGGCAGGAACGTCTCCTTGAGGAAATCGTTGCCCTGGGCGATCAGCGTCTTGCCGATGATGCCCACGCCCTTGCCGATCTGTGGGCCACCCCGCCCCGCGAGTGCCTCGTTCAGGAGGAACTCGTACACGCCTTCGCCTGCGGATCCGCCGTATTGCTCGGGCCACGTGAGTCCGAGCCAGCCCTTGGCGCCGAGGCTCGCCATGAACGCCCGCCGCTTCGGCGTATCGACGATCTGGGCCATGTTCTCGCGGGTGACATCGAAGACATCAGGGTCGTCGTTGGCGTCGAGGAAGGCCTCGACCTCGACGGCGAACGCTTGCTGTTCGGGAGAGAACTCGAAGTCCACACCTGCTCCTGGGCTGCACCGGGGGAAATCTGACGGGTCGTCAGATCCTACGGGCTCCCACTCCCTGTGAGCACGTTGAGGTGACCGGCTCGGGAACGTCAGGTGACGACCCCGCGGGCGCGCAGCCGCGCTACCCCGTCGGCGTCGAGGCCGAGCTCGGCGGCGAGGACCGCGGCGGTGTGTTCACCCACCCACGGCACCCGTGTCTCGGGACCCTCGGCCATCTTCGACAGCTTGACCGGGTTGCCCGGGATCAAGACTGGTTGGTCCACGCCGTCGGTGCGCGGCATCTCCACGAGCATGTGGCGCGCCGCCACGTGAGGGTCCGCGATCACATCCGGCGCGCGGTTGCTCGGCCCCGCCACGATGCCCGCCTCGGTGAGTTGTTGTGCGGCTTCGAGTTTGGTGCGAGTGATAGCCCAGGCCTCGACCGCCGGGCGGATCACCGATTCGAGGTGAGGTCCCCATCCGGCGCGGGTGGCGAATCGCGGGTCGTCGATCCATTCGGGATGGCCGATCAAGGTTGCGAGCTTTTCGAACTGGGGCTCGCGCACGATCTGTACCACAACATACCCGTCCGACGCGCGGAAGCCCTCGCAGATCACTTGCAGGGCCTTGTCGGGTTCGGGTCGCACCCCCAAGGACCAGAAGTTGGTGACGACGTCGGTCATTGCGAGCGTGGCGTCGAGCATCGCAATGTCCACGTACTGGCCGAGGCCCGTGTGTTCGCGATGGCGGAGAGCACTCAAAATGCCGATCACCGCGAACAGCGCGGAGCTGATGTCACCGAGTGCGCCGACGGGGATGGTCACGGGCGGTTCGTCGGGGCCGGATTTCCAGTCGTAGATACCGGACATGGCCTCGACCACCGAGGCGTAGGCGGGCCACTCGCGGTACGGCGACCCACCGGTGTTACCGAAGCCCGAGATCGACACGTAGATCGCGCCGGGGTGGATACCGGCGATGGTCTCGTAGCCGAGGCCCATGCGATCCATCGTGCCGGCCTTGAAGTTCTCGGCGATCACATCGAAGCGAGGGACGAGGGAGAGGAAGAGGTCTCGTCCCTCGGGGCTGCGCAGGTCGATGCCAACGCTGCGTTTGTCGAGGTTGTTGCGGAGGTACGTGGCGCCTACCGATCGGCCCTCGGGGTCGATCATGGCGGGCGACGATCCTCGGCCGGATTCCCCATTGACCGGGTGTTCGACCTTGACGACTTCGGCGCCGAGCCGGGCGAGCAATTGGGTCGCGTACGGCAGCGACTGCATCTGCTCGGCGGCGAGCACGCGCACTCCGTCGAGCGGCTTGCCGTATTGGATCGCGTCCGCGTTCGCCACGTCACCAAGTTGCATGGCGGGTCACTTTAGGGTTGCCCCTAGGATCCGCCCGATGTCGAGGGGGTATGTATGCGGGGGATTCTGAGTGCGGCGGGCTACGTCCCGTATCGGCGCCTGCAACGCGCCGACATCGCCAAGATGTTCGGAACTGGCGGCGGCAAGGGCACGCGGTCGGTGGCGTCCTACGACGAGGACACCACCACCTTGGGGGTCGAAGCGGCGAGGATCGCGCTGCGATCGGCACAAGGTGTGACCCCCTCCGCAGTGTGGTTTGCCACGGCCGATCCGGCCTATTTGGACAAGACGAATGCCACCGCGATTCACGCCGCGCTCCGGCTCGACCGCGAGTGTCCGGCCCTCGATCTTGGCGGTGCGTTGCGTTCCGGCATCGGTGCGTTGCGGATCGCGCTCGACGGTGCTGGCACAACGCTCGTGGTGAGTTCCGACATCCGCACCGGCCTGCCCACGAGTGGCGACGAGTCCACCGGCGGCGACGGTGCTGCCGCGATTCTGGTCGCGGACGACAAGCACGGATCCGTGATCGCGGAGTATCTCGGCGCCGGCTCCGCCACCGATGAGTTCGTGGACCGGTGGCGGACTCCTGGGGAGCGCCGGTCGAAGATTTGGGAAGAGCGCTTCGGCGAGACCAAGTATGTGCCCCTCGGGGAGCAGGCGTGGCTGGCGGCACTGAAAGCGGCCGAGCTCAGCCCGGCTGACGTCGACCGCGTCGCGATCACTGGCCTGCACGGTCGGGCCGTGAATACGCTGGCCAAGAAGTTGGGCCTCGCCGACGGTGTGCGAGTGGATGATCTTGCCGGGTCCGTCGGCACCACCGGAACCGCCCATGCGGGCCTCTTGCTCGCCGCGATGCTCGAAACCGCGACCCCAGGTGAGGTGCTCGCGGTCGCGATGCTGGCCGACGGCGCCGATGTGCTCCTCTTTCGCGCCACTGATGCGCTGGCCGACTACCGAGCCGCGCGTCCGGTCGCAGCCCAGGTGGAATCAGCGGCCGACCTGCCCTACGGCAAGTTCCTCACCTGGCGGGGAATGGTGACGGTCGAGCCGCCGCGACGGCCGGAACCGGCGAGGGTCTCCTCCTCTGCGGCCGGACGCTCCGAGGACTGGAAGTTCGGCTTCGTCGGCTCACGAGATCGCACTAGCGGCGCGCTCCACCTGCCGCCCTCGCGCGTGTCGATGGACGGAGGCGCGCTCGACGATATGGAACCCGCGCCGATGGCGGATATCGCGGGCACGATCGTCACGTTCACCATCGACAAGCTCGCGTATTCGCCGAGCCCGCCCATCGTGTTCGCGGTGGTGGACTTCGATGGTGGCGGTCGCTTCCCCGTGGAGATGACCGATGTGGACGCCGCGGATGTGAAGATCGGTGACCGGGTCGAGATGACGTTCCGACGACTCTTCACCGCCGACGGCATTCATGATTACTTCTGGAAAGCGCGCCCAGTGCGCGCCGCCGCGTCGGAGCAAGAGGACAGATAATGGGATCGCATGGGATCAAGGATCGGGTCGCGATCGTCGGGATGGGGTGCACGACGTTCGGCGAGCGCTTCGACACGAGCCTCGACGACCTCGTGATCGATGCGTCGAACCAGGCCTTCAGCACGGCGGGCGTCGACAAGGACATCGTGGATGCCTATTGGTTCGGAACCGCGCAGAGTGGTATGAGTGGGATCACCCTTGCCCGCCCGCTCCAGCTCGACAACAAGCCGGTGACTCGGGTCGAGAACTTTTGCGCGACCGGTTCCGAGGCGCTGCGTCAAGCCGCGTACGCGGTGGCGTCGGGCGCGTACGACGTGGCGATGGCGGTCGGTGCCGAGAAGGTGAAGGACAGCGGGTACGCCGGGTTGAACGCCTTCCCGGTCCCGAGCGACGGCACCACCCGCACGCTCACCGCGGCCGCGATGTTCTCGATGGTGGCACCGGCCTACGGGAAGAAGTACGGCGTCGATGATGACGAGATGAGGAACGTGCTCGCGCGCATCGCGTGGAAAAACCACTACAACGGTGCGCGGAATCCGCGAGCCCAGTTCCGGCGCGAGATGACCATGGAGAAGATTTGTGCCTCGCCTCGGGTTGCGGGCCCGCTCGGGATTCTCGATTGCGCCGGTGTGGCCGATGGCGCGGCCGCCGCGGTCGTGGTCCGTGCCGAGGACGCACACCGTTACACCGATCGTCCGATCTACGTGAAGGCGCTCTCGTTCGTGGCGGGGAACGGTTCCGGGCTCATCGACCCGCACTACGACTACACGCACTTCCCCGAAGTAGAGGTGAGCGTGCGCGACGCATACGCGCAGGCCGGTATCACCGATCCCCGCCACGAGTTGGCCATGGCTGAGGTCCACGATTGCTTCACCCCGACCGAGCTCGTCCTGATGGAGGATCTCGGGTTCGCGGATCGCGGGACGGCGTGGAAAGAGATTCTCGCCGGAACCTTCGACCTGCACGGCGAGCTACCCGTCAACCCGGATGGCGGACTCAAGAGCTTTGGACATCCAGTGGGCGCGTCGGGGCTGCGCATGATGTTCGAGGCATGGCTCCAACTGCGCGGCGACGCGCCGGAGGACCGGAAGATCGCGAATGAACGGCCGCTCGCGCTTACCCACAACCTCGGGGGGTACCCCGGCGAGATGGTGTCATTCGTGTCCATCCTCGGCCGCGAACTCGCGTAGATGCCGGAAGCTATTCGGACGTGTGCGCGAGGGCTTTCGGGTCGGGGACTCCCTTGCGGGTGCCCTGGTGGTACTCGATCAACTCGAGGAGGTAGCCGTCCGGGTCCTTGACGAACGCGACGGTCACGGGCCAGCGCTCGAGCCGTTCAGGAGCCGACACCGACTCGCATCCGGCGGCGACGGCTCGGTCGTAGATGGCCTGACAATCGTCGGTGTTCACGTAGAGCTTCCACATCGCGCTGCCCATGTCGATGGGTCCATCGCGCTCGGTCCACTCCGCGAGTTGCATCCGGGCACCGCCCTCGGGCGCCTGGAGTACCGCCTCGAGCACGCCGGGGATCTCGGTCCGGCTCTGCACGGGGATGCCCATGACCTCGGTCCAGAAGGTGACCGACCGTTCGAGGTCGGTGACGTTGATACAGAACTGGCCGAGGATCTGGGGCATGACTCATCCCTCTCGCGGTGATCGTGGACTCGATGGTCTACCTATCCGTGCGTCGTTCGACAACTCCGACTGACTGACTGGCGATGGCGACGGTCGATACGCTCCGGCCGGGAGTGCAGACCGAGCGATGCAGGAGGAGCGAAGTGACGGATCACGTCGAGACGGTGGGGTTCGTAGGGCTGGGGGCGATCGGACGACCGATGGCCGAGAGTCTCGTGCGGGCCGGGGTGCCGGTGGTCGTCAACGACCTCGACGCGGCCGCGGTCGCGCAGTTGACCGCCGAAGGCGCGGGATCGGCCGACACGCTGGCCGCGTTGGCGACGCAGGCGCGGATCGTCGGTGTGTGCGTACCCGCCGACCACCACGTACGGGCAGTGCTCGGGGGTTCGGACGGTCTGCTGGCCCATCTTGCCTCCGGTTCAGTGGTGGCAATCCACAGCACGGTGTTGCCCGAAACGGTGATCTGGGCCCACGCGGAGGCCGCGCAGTACGGCGTTGCCGTCGTGGAGGCGGCGGTCACCGGCGGGGCCGCGGCGGCCAGCGTCGGGAAGTCCACGTTCTTGCTTGGAGGGGACCGTGCGGCGATTGAGCAGTTGTCGCCATTGCTGGACGCGTGCGGCGATGTCCGGATCTATGCCGGCGAGTTGGGGCAGGCGAGCCGGTTGAAGCTCTGCATCAATCTCCAGAGCTACGCGACCTTCATGGGCGTGTTCGAAGCTGCGACCCTGGCGTCGCGTCTCGGTCTCGACCTCGATGCGTTGAAGACGGCCATGCGCGCGAACGGCCAGCTCGGTCCGATGGTCGAGAGTTACCTCATGCTCCACGACTTCTCGCCGGCCGACCTTGCTTCCCCTGGCCTGCAAGCGATGCTCACCGGTTACGCCGCGATCATCGAGAAGGACCTCGACCTGATCCTGCAACTCGCGGCGGATGCCGAGGTCCCAGTTCCGGCAGCCGTTGCCGCGCGTTCCGTTGCGCGGCGCGTCTACTTCCTTGAAGGAGCATCCGAATGACCGACCAGCCCGAAGCCACTCCCGCGATCGCGGCCGACCGGATTGAGCGGGGTGCGCGCGTTTTCGAAGCGGTCTACGGAGGCCTCGTCCCGCTGCCACCACCGGGGTTCCTCGATTTCGCCGACCTCATGCTCGGTCAACTCTTCGCCGAGCAGTGGGCTCGCCCCCAACTCGCGATGCGGGAGCGACGCCTGCTCACCCTTGCCGCAGTCGCGTCAACGGGCGACCGCGAGGCTTGGGCCATCCATTGTGAGGCGGGGCTGCGCAACGCAGAACTCACCGACGTGGAGGCCCGTGAGTGTGTGATCCACCTCGCGCAGTACCTCGGCTACCCGCGTGTGCAAGCGCTGGTGCGTACCACCGAGGAGATCATCGCCCGCATCGCAGCCGAAGGTGGCGCCGAGCAGTAGCGCCGCGGCAGCCAACGTTGGCCCGCGTTGCGGGGTTGCGACTGCACCAGAATGGCGACATGTCCGTGAAGGTACCGACCGGCTTGCGCCAAGCCGTCGTCGACGAGGCGGGCGGACAGGAGTGGCTCGACGCCATCCCCGCGCTGGTCGCGCGAGCCGTCGAGCGTTGGAGCCTCGTCCTCGGTGAGCCCTTCGAGACGGGCATGGCGGGATGGACGGCACCCGCGACAACGGCCGCCGGGTCCGAGGTCGTCGTCAAGCTCTCCTACCCGCATCATGAGGCGCGCGACGAGGCTGGGGCGCTCGGAGCCTGGCACGGTGCAGGCGCCGTCGAGGTGCTCGGTGCCGACGCGGATGACTGGGCGCTGCTGCTGCGCCGGTTGCGACCGGGGACGACCCTGCGAGACGAACGACTCCGGCCAGTGGAACACCTCACTGTTGGAGCGGAGCTGCTGCTCCGGATGGCGTCGGTCCCGGTCCCCGCGGGTGAACCGTTCCGGAACCTCGTCGAGGAGGGGGATCGGCTCGCGGTGATCGCCGCCGAGCGGGTCGAGCGCGTGCTGCCCGCCGCGCCGATCCTGGTCGACGCCGGACTGTGTCGCCACGCCGTTGACCTGCTGAGGACGCTGCCCGGCTCCGCCGTTTACCGTGGACTCGCACACGGCGACCTCAACCCCGGCAACATCCTCCGCCACGACGACGCGGCAATCGGTGAGGAGGTCAGGCCGCCCGGGTGGCTGGTGATCGACCCGAAGCCGGTGCACGGCGACCTGGCGTGGGACCCGTGGCCGCTGCTGACCCAGGTCGGTGACTGGACCGTCACCGTGCCGGCCGCGACCGAGCTCGCGGACCGCACCCGGCTCGTCGCGGAGGTGACCGGCCTCGACGCCGCGAGGGTCGCGTCATGGTGCGTGGCTCGCGGAGTCGAGTCGGCGCTCGCGGCCGCCGACCGCGGCTGGTGGACGGGCTTCCGAGGCGCCGACGGCGAACTGGCCCGGGCCGGTGCCTGGGCGAGCGCGGCGAACCTGCTCGGCGATTGAGCGCCGCGCACTTGGTGACGCCCGAAACGTGTGCTGCGTTTCTAGTTCGGTCGAGCGTCCGTCGGAGTGAATCGAACCGGGAGTTGGGACCAGCCGGTCACGTTGCCACTGTGGAATCGGACCTTGCGTTCGTGATCAACCACGTAGTCCGGAATACGCCGGTGGATTTCCTCGAGCGCCACCCGTCCCTCCATGCGGGCGAGCCCGGCTCCGAGGCAGAAGTGCGGCCCGTAGCCGAAGGCGATGTGTCGGCCCGGCGGCCGCGAGATGTCGAAGGTTGCGGCCGTCGGACCGAACTCGCGCTCGTCGCGGTTCGCGGAGCCGATGAGGAGGAGCACCGAGTCGCCCGCGTGCATCGTGGCGCCGTGCAGTTCCACATCGTGCGTCAAGGTTCGATGCATGTACTGCGTCGAGTTGTGGAAACGCAGCACCTCCTCAACACAATCGGGCACGAGCGCCGGATCGGCGGCGAGCTTCGCTCGCTCGTCGGGGTGCCGGCTCAACAACGCGATCGCGTTGGCGACCATCGTGGTGGTGGTCTCGTGGCCGGCGATGATGAAGAGGAGACAGAAGCCGAGCACCTCATCGTCGTTGAGACGCCGGCCGTCCACCTCGATGCGAGCGAGGTCGGTGACGAGACCGGATCCGATGCCTTCACGGCGACGTGGGAGTTCGTCGGCGAAGTAGCCGATCAGCCCGGCGAAACCTGCGAGGGCATCCGGTGGCATCTTCATAGAACCGTCCTCACGTACGAGGATGCGATCCGCATGGGTTCGAAGCATCGGACGATCGGATTCCGGCACTCCGAGTACCGCCGAGATCACGTCCATGGGGAACGGTCCGCTGAGGTCGGTGACGATGTCGCACTCGCCGGTCTCGGCGACGCGGTCAAGATACGTATTGACGATTCGGCGAGCCTCGGTTTCCATCGCGGCCACCCCGCGTGGGGTGAAGACGCGGCTCACGAGTTTGCGCATCACCGTGTGCTCGGGTGGGTCGAGGGTGATCATCATCGGCAGTGCGGAGGTCTGACGCCGCGCTTCGAGCGCGATGCCGTTCGCGGAGGAATACGGCGTGGAGTCGCGGAAGCCCGCATGCACATCATCGAATCGACTCAATGCCCAGAACTCGAGTTCAGGGTTCCAGTACGCGGGTTGCTCGTCGCGCAGGCGGCGGTAGATCTCGTACGGGTCCTCGTGGAGCGCGAACGCATACGGGTTGTACTCGAGGTCCGGTCCAGGGCGCACGCGCCGACCATATCGACGATTCACTCTGGCTCGCAGAACGGTCGTGGCTTAGTTTGAAACTGAGCCACGACCTGAGAGCGGGCACGCCACGGCGAGAGGGACCCAGAATGACCGCAGACCCCCATCGGATCGAAACCCTTTCGCAGCTTCGTGACGTGATCACGACGCCGATTTCGGGGATGGAACTCAAAGTTGGGACAACGATCGACCGGCGTTCCCGCGCGTTCATCGAGCGGTCGCCGTTTCTCGTGCTCTCGACCGCGGACGCCGCCGGCAATGTCGACGCGTCGCCCAAGGGTGATGACCCCGGGTTTGTGGTCGTGGAAGATGGCACCACGTTGTTGATCCCTGATCGACCGGGAAATCATCTGGCGATGGGCCTCCAGAACCTGATCGCCAATCCACGCGCGGGGGTGTTGTTCATGATCCCCGGCACGAACGAAACGGTACGGGTGAATGGTCGCATCTCGCTGACCCGCGATCCTGAACTCCTCGGGGAAATGGCGGCGCGTGGGAAGCCGGCGGTCCTGGTGATGAGGCTGACGGTGGAGGAGTGTTTCTTTCATTGTGCGAAAGCGTTCATCCGTTCGCATCTCTGGAAGCCGGATCTCTGGCCGGAGAAGTTCGCGATCTCGTTCGGAGAGCTGTTTGCCGATCTCGCGCAAGCTGCGGACGCGGATCGTGAAGCGATCGTGAGTTCGGTGGACGCCATGGTGGAGCAGGATTACTGCGACAACCTGTAATTTGATGAGAGTTCGGCTACGAATGACCATCACGACCAGTCACACCAAGAGCTGACAGACCGGCGCTCTCGGGGGAGGCAATGACCAAGATGAACGTCGAAAACTACGTGGTGATCTCGGCCGACTGCCATGGCGGGGCCGACATAGCGGGCTACCGGCCGTTCCTGGCATCGCAGTATCACGACGACTTCGACCGCTGGCAGGCCACGTTCGAGAACCCCTATGACGACATCTCCGGCGAGGGAGCGAGCCGCAACTGGGATTCGGATCGACGGCTCCGGGAGATGGAGGCCGATGGCATCGTCGGCGAGGTCGTGTTCCCCAACACCATCCCGCCGTTTTTCCCGAAGGTCTCCCTCGTGCACCAACCACCAGGCGCGAGTTCCGGGGATCTCGAGCGTCGGTGGGCCGGGCTCCGGGCCCACAATCGATGGTTGGCCGAGTTCTGTGCCGCCGCGCCGGGCCGCAGAGCCGGGATCTGCCAGATCATGCTTCACGATGTGGTGGGGTCGGTCGCCGAGATTCGATGGGCACACGAACATGGTCTCAGGGGAGGCGTGCTCCTGCCCGGGGCGCCACCCGGTTCCGGCGTGTCGCCGCTCTACGCGCCGGATTACGAACCGATCTGGAACGTGTGCGAAGAGTTGGGCATGCCGATCAACCACCACAGTGGTAGCGCGGTCCCTGACATGGGCGAGTACCCGGCCGCTCAGGCGATGTTCCTGCTCGAGGTCACGTGGTGGGCGCATCGCACGCTGTGGCATCTCATCTTCGCGGGAGTGATGGAGCGCCACCCAGCACTGCAGTTCGTGTTCACGGAGCAGGGCACCGCTTGGGTTCCCGAAGAACTCACACGGCTCGACTACTACCGCGACCGCCTCGCCGGCACGGGCGGCGCGGCCGGTTCCCAGGAGGCGAAGTTCGGCGCGGCGATCGGCCCGCTCTCGTTGTCGCCGTCGGAGTACTGGGCCCGCCAGTGCCACGTGGGGTCCAGCTTCATTCGCCGGCCCGAAGTCGAGCTGCGTGACCGCGTGGGCGTGGACCGGATCATGTGGGGGAGCGACTTCCCGCACCTCGAGGGTTGCTGGCCGTATTCGCGTGCCCACCTCCGACTCGCGTTTGCCGGTGTACCCGAGCACGAGGTGCGCGCGATGGTGGGAGGAAACGCGGCTCGGCTCTACGGGTTCGACCTCGGCGCGCTGGCGCCACTGGCGGCGGAGTTCGGTCCGACTCCGGCCGAAGTCGCGGTTCCGCTCGCGCCCGCGGACATCCCAACCGACGGACTCCGTTGCCCGGCGTTTGCCTCGGCACGAGGCGGATCCTGATGGACAGCTTCGCCGGGAAGGTCGCGGTGGTCACCGGTGGCGCAGGCGGTATCGGGCGGGCGCTCGCCGATCGGTTCGCTCACGCGGAGATGAAAGTGGTCCTCGCGGACTTGGCCGGGGCACCACTCGACGCTGCTGTCGATGCGATGCGCGGCGCCGGTCACAAGGTGATCGCGGTGGAGACCGACGTATCGGACCTCGGATCAGTCGAGCATCTCCGCGACCGCGCCTACGCAGAGTACGGCGCGGTCCACGTGCTGTGTAACAACGCCGGCGTGGGTGCGGGGGCCGAAGGCAAGATGTGGGATCACACGCTGAAGGACTGGGGCTGGGGGCTCTCGGTGAACCTCTGGGGGATGATCCACGGCGTCAAGGCGTTCGTTCCGGCCATGCTCGCGGGTGCCGACGAAGGCCACATCGTGAACACGTCGTCGGGCAATGGTGGCATTGCCCCGCTCACCAGCACCGCTATCTACGCGACGACCAAGGCGGCGGTGACCACATTCACCGAGGTGCTCTGCGGTCAGCTGCGATCGGTGGATAGCCGCATCGGGGTGTCGGTGTTGTTCCCGGGTCCGAAGGTCTTGCGGACCGGGCTGCTCGAATCGGCCAGCAAGCGACCCGGGCAATGGGCCAACGACGCACCGCGCACCACGCCGTACCCCACGATCGAGTCGTTCGAGGCCCGCATGCGCGCCGCGGGAATCGAGCCGGACTACACGCCGGTCGAAGCCGTGGCCGAGGAAGCGTTCAACGCCATTCGCGAGAACCGCTTCTGGATCTTGCCCGTGAGCGACCGCACCGATGCCAAGATCCGAGCGCGAGCGCAGTCGATGCTCGAACGTTCGGCTCCCACATACCTGGAGGAACTCACGTGAGCGAGGCGTTGCATCGCGAGAACCGACACCGCGGCCGCCGAGTGGGGCCCGACCGGCCCGGCCCGCAGGGCCAAGAGGGGGAATAACGTGAGCTACTTGGTGATTTCGGCGGACTGCCACGCGGGATTGCCCAACGCGGAGTATCGCGAGTGGCTCGATCCGGAGTTTCGCGAGCGTTTCGACGCCGCGCTCGTGGAGCGGCAACGCATGATGGAGCTCGCGCAACAGGGGTTCCTCAACCAGGAGTTCGCGGAGGAGTGGCACGCACAGAACGAGGAAGGGCTGCGCGGTGGCTGGGAGGCCGGCCGCCGTGACGAGGAACTCGACAACGATGGCGTGGCCGGCGAGGTGATCTTCCCTGACGCGGACTCGGTGACGTCAGGAGCGTCGGCGCCGTTTGGGGCTGGGTTGGCGTCAACCGGTGACACCGCGCCCGAGCTGCTCATGGCCGGAGCCCGGGCGCATAACCGTTGGCTGGCCGAGCTGTGTGCAGCGAGCCCTGATCGGCGCGCCGGGGTCGCGGTGGTCCCGATCCTCGCCGACATCGATGCTGCGGTCAGCGAGATTCGGCGGGCGCGCGACACCGGCCTGCGCGGTGGGATCCTCATTCCACCAATGTGGCAGCCCCATGAGCCGTATCACCACCCTCGCTACGACCCGGTGTGGGCCACCTGCGAAGAGCTCGAGATGCCGGTCCACGTTCATTCCGGCGTCGCCGACAAAGCCTCGTACGGTCAGCACATCGGGATCTACACCACCGAGGTGCGATTTTGGTCGTCGCGGCCGCTCTGGTTCCTCATCTGGTCCGGGGTGTTCGAGCGTTTCCCCGCGCTTCGATTCGGAGTCGCCGAGTGCGGCGCGTTCTGGGTCAACGACCTGCTGTGGCGGATGGACCTCGTCTTCGAACGCGACCACGGCTCGCAGAAGCTGGGCGAAGAGCTCACCAGCCAGATGACGATGCTCCCGAGTGAATACTTCGATCGCAACTGTTTCATCGGCGCGTCCAACACGCATCGCAGGGAGCTGGCGCGCCGGTACGAAATCGGGGTCGAGAACATCTGTTGGGGCAATGACTTCCCTCACCCGGAGGGCACGTGGCCACACACCCGCGAGTTCCTGCGAAACGCGTTCTGCGACATCCCCGTCGACGAGACCGCGGCGATGCTCGGCGGGAATGCGGCGAAGGTTTACGGCTTCGATTCCGTCGCGCTCGCCCCGCTCGCACAGCGGATCGGACCCACGCCGGAGGACCTCGGTCAGATCGAAGATTCCACCGCCAAGTGGGCCGGGCTCAAAGCGGCGGGCCGGCCGTGGCTGACCGGTATCGAGACGCTTCCGCCCGCGATCGGTTGATCGCACGAACCATGAGTACCGACGATTCGGCCGACATGCTGTTCAACCCGCTCGCGCCGGGTTTCGCTGAGTCGCCGTACGAGCAGTACGCCCAGCTACGCGATCGCGACCCGGTCCATCGCTGCGAGTTACTCCAAGGATGGGTCGTCACGCGCTTCAGTGACGTGGGCAAGCTGCTGCGGGACCCAACCGTGTCGAGCGACATCCATCACGCCACACCGAACGCGCTGACGACCATGGAACTCGAGCTGTTGTCGGAGCAGCCCCGAGCGTCGCAGACGGTCGTGCTGATGGACGACCCCGACCACGCGCGCGTGCGGGCCCTGATGACCGACCCGTTTCGGCCTCGGGAGATTGAGCAGTTGCGCGCCCGGATCACCGAACGGGTCGACGCTGCGTTCGATCGACTGCGCGACCGACACGGCGCGACGAGTGCCGAATTCGATCTCATCTCGGAGTTCGCCTATCCGCTTCCAGTGGAGATCTTTTCCGAGATGCTCGGGATGCCGGAAGAGGACGGCCCGCAGTTTCGCTACTGGGCGCAGTGTGTTGCCCGCATGGTCGACCCGATCATGGGCGCGGCGGAACGGGCGGAATGCACACGCGGTCTCGATGACATGCATGCCTACCTCGAGGAACAGGCCGAACGGAAGCGCGCCCGACCGGCCGACGATCTCATGAGCACCCTCGTCCACGCCGAGATCGACGGCCAGCAGCTCTCACATGACGAACTCATCGCCCAACTCGTGACGCTCTACATGGCCGGACACGAGCCGACGGCCGCGCTGATCGGCGCGGGCACGCTGGCGTTGCTGGGGGTGCCCGAGCAGCTGCAACGGCTGCGCGACGACCGGGAACTGCGCCGTAACGGAATCTCCGAGTTGTTGCGGTTCGACGGCCCCAACCAGTTCGTGCGCCGAATCACCACGCGCGGCACGCTCATCGACGACATCGAGCTGCCGGCCGGGGCCGTGATCTACGCGAGTCCCGCCGCAGCGAACCGTGACCAGCGGCGGTGGGGTGACGACGCCGAACGGGTCGTCGTGGATCGGCCCGACGCGGGCCAACATCTGCAGTTCGGTGCCGGCGTTCATGCGTGCCTCGGTTCACACTTGGCGCGCATCCAAGCCGAGATTGCGTTCGACGCAATTTTGGAACGGCTCGTCGACCTCGAGCTCGTGGCCGTCCCGGAGTGGGGGACCCGAATGTTCATTCGGAGTCTCAACTCACTCCCGGTGCGCGCATCGATCCTGCCCCGCTCCTGACGAACTGCGGTCCCACGCCGCTTCGTTCACGTCGGGAAGTGACGGCGTGGGTCAACCGGTGGGTTCGGGGCTGATCGCGACGCCGCCGTCGAGCGCGATCGTCATTCCCTCATACGCGAGGCAGACGTTGTCTTGGCTTCCCGGCCACTTGGCGCGGGCCTCGTCCAGCAGCTCCTCGAGCTCGGCGTCGGTGTGATACGGATCGTGATGGAAGAGGACGACAGCACCCACGTCGGCCTTTCGTGCGAACTCCATCGTGGCACTCGTGCTGGCGTGTCCCCAGCCGACGTGGTCTGGGTATTCGTGGTCCCGGTATTGCGCGTCGTGCAGCAGGACGTCGGCACCCTGAGCGATGTCGTGTCCGCTGATCCACTCGGCGGGGACGTCGACAAGATCGGTACCCAACGATGGTTCGTGGTCGGGGAGGTAGACGAGCGTTCGGCCGTTCTCTTCGATTCGGTAGCCGACCGTTGGACCCTGGTGGGTGACCTTGGCCGCGCGAATGGTCGCCGAGCCGATCGTCACGGATGTCTCGGGGGCATCGTGGAAGGTCACGTTGGAGGACACATCCTCGAGGCGAACCGGAAACAGCGGTGGCGAGAGGTACATCGCGATTCGTTCGGACAAGTGCGCCACGGGCGACGTCGGACCCCAGATGTGAATATCGAGCCCGGGCGAAAAGAGGGGTCGGAAGAAGCCGAGACCCTGCAGATGGTCGAGGTGAAGATGGGTCAACAGGATATGGAGCTCGACGGGCAGGTCTGCGTCCATGACCACGCCCAATGGGCGCATCCCCGTTCCCGCGTCCAGAACGAGCGTGTGCCCACTCGCGAGCCGAACCTCGACACAGGACGTGTTCCCGCCGTACTTGATGGTGTCGGCGCCGGGCGTGGCAACCGACCCCCGACATCCCCACACCCGGGCCTGCATCAGGCGCCGAGATTCCCGGCCGCGACCTCCCAGAAGACCGCGACCACTCCATGCATCTCGCCGGCCGCGCCGAACAACGGATACGCCGTCGCTTCGTACTGACGGCGTACGCCGTCGTAGGCCGTAGCGAGAACGTTCTTGTGGGCCGGTCGATGCTCGAAGAACGCGATGCCGGCCGGAGAGTCGCGCCGACGGACCGATTCGCCGTCCGGCGTTGAGAGTTGCAGCGCCGCGCCGAACTCCCCGGCCGGTATCTCACCCAGCTCCGCGAATGACTTCCCGAGCAGCATCGCGGCCGCGTCGTTGAAGAACACCAACATTCCGCCGGAGTCGAGGAGGAACATTGGAGTTGCCAGGTTGGACGCGAGCTCGCGCGCCAGAATCAACGGCAAGCTCTTCGGAGCCCCGGGCGCGCCGAGGGAATCATTCATGACTCGGCCCCTGCGTCGAGGGCTTGCAGTTGACGGGCGATCGTGGAGATTCCATTTTGGAACCCCGGGAACATCAGCTCATAGAACGCGGTGTACGCGAGCAGTGCCAGGACCGAGCGGCTCGTGCCGAGGTTCGTTCCCCCGATCACGGTCTCGATCACGGGGAGATCGAACGCGTAGTGACCGAGCACCATTGCCGCGAGCAACGCGCCTTCGGCTGAGTCCATGGTGAGGTTGTTGCCCGCGAAATACACGTGGGTGTCGAGCTGACCGGGTTTCGGTGGCACCACGGGGTTGGTGCTGACGCCCTGCGCGACGTGGAAGGCCCGCTTCTCGTCCCAGAAGAATGACGGCAACCACATTCCGTGGTACCACTGCGGGGGTTGGGCAACGATGGGATCGGGCACGTGGAACCCGGGGATGGAGACACCCGCTGGGTCGAACGCGTACATGCTCACTAGGTACGGGAAGGCGTCGAAATGTTCGGGGCCGAGACCCACCACGTTCGCCGCGATATAGGTGGCGTACCCGTGCTCGGGACCGAAGTACTCGTTGTATTGCAGGGTCTCCTGCGGTGGGTTGGGCAAGCCGGGAGCGAGGATGCTGCGGTCAGTATGGAGGTAGCTCCACTGTGAGTAGAGGTGCCACACGTCCTGGCCTACGTACTGCGAGTAGAGGCTGGCCCAGAGTGGCGATTGATTCAGAATCTTTCCCGCGTGGTACTGGTCGACCGCGATCACCACGTAGTCGAACTGGGTTTGCTTCGGGCTCTGATCGGCGCCCGGTTGCGTTGAGTGGTACGTGATGCCTACGGGTCCGCCGACCGTGGGGGAGACCTGATCGACGCAGGTATACCCCATGGTGGTGATCCCGGTCTGGTTGCTTGCCCATTCGCCCATCTGTTGGGGGAAGCTTGCGGCGCCGCCGCCGAACCGTTGGAATCCGGTTGTGGGGTGTTCGAAACTCGCGAGGTTGTGATCGAAGACAAACGCGATCTCGGGCGCGAGGAGTTCGTTGGTGAGCGGCGATGAGTAGCCGTTGAGAATGCTCAGCAGCGGGTCGAGGAAGTACGTCTCGAAGTGTGCGGAGCTTCCGCCCGTGAAAATACTCTGATGGTCCGCAAGGTAGGTCGCAAGTGTCGTGAGCGAGTATGGATGGGCCTCGAGCAGCTGCTCGAACGCCAGGCAGTCGGCCGCGCCGCTCTGGCCTAATGGCGTGGTCTGATAGGGCGCGAGGTTGCCCCAGTACGGGGTCGGGTCATTCGGCGTCGCGGGCGCGAACGCAGCGGAGATAGCGAGTTCCACAGGTTGCATCGCGGCTTTGATCGCGGCGAACTCCGGGAACTCGAGCATGCACATGGTGTTCGGGTACATGACCGGCGCGATCATCTGGACGCCGAGGTCGATGTTGTAGGTGGTGCCCTGGTACTCCACGGGATACGAGCTCGCGTGCCCGCCGAGGTCCTGCTCGTCGTGCATCACGGTGACCTCCCAGCGCGGAGAGCCACCCTGTTGCTGCTGCGCTTTCGCGAAGCTCCACGCCAACGCCGCGCCGCTGATGCCGCCGCCCACGATGCACACGGTTGAGGTCTGCGCCATTGGTGCCCCTCCTCGTTGGTTCCGAAGCGCGATCGTAGGCTCGGTGGCGTGGGTGGGGTACTGGGAGTACGGTCAGCTGCGTGCGCGAGTTGCCTACAGGGACGGCAACGTTTCTCTTCACGGATCTGGAGAGCTCGACGCGCCATTGGGAGGAGTTCCCCGAGGCGATGGGGCTCGCGCTCGAAGTTCACGACTCGATCCTCCGCGGCGCGATCGAGGCGAACTCGGGCTGGGTGCTCAAGTCGATGGGCGATGGCATCCTCGGCGTTTTCGCCCGAGCGATTGATGGCGTTTCGGCAGCGCTCGCCGCGCAACTCGCGCTCGCGGCGCAGTCGTGGCCCACACCGCGTCCGATGCGCGTGCGGATGGGCCTGCATTCCGGTGAGGCGGAGCAACGTGACGGCGACTACTTCGGTCCCACGTTGAATCGCGCCGCGCGCCTAATGGCGTGCGGCCATGGCGGTCAGGTCTTGTGCTCGGCGGTCATCGCCGAGCTCGTGGGCGACGCGCTCCCGCGCAACGTCAAGCTCACATTCCTCGGTGAACACAGTCTGCGCGATCTCACCAGGGTCGAACGGGTGTACCAAGTGAGTTCGGGCGACCTCGACGACACATTCCCGCCGATCCGCTCCGGTGATGTCACCCCGGATGGGAACCTCCCGGCTGTCGTCACATCGTTCGTGGGGCGCGTCGATGATCTCGATCGGCTGATCGAACTCATGGATCACCATCGCCTTGTCTGTATCACCGGCGTTGGCGGCGTGGGCAAGACGCGGCTCTCCCTTGAGGCTGCAGGCGAGTTCCAACTGCGAGTTCGCCACGGCGTTTGGGTCTGTGACCTCGCGACCGTGAGTGATGCCGCGAATGTCCTCGATGTGGTCATCAGCAGTGCCCGTATCCCGGCGCGTGCCGGGCTCGCGCCGCTCGAACTCTGCATCGAGTTCCTTCGTTCCAAAGAACTGCTGCTCGTCCTGGACAACTGTGAACACGTACTTGATGCGGTCACCGACTTTGTCGACGCGGTGTTGCGCGGATGCCCCACCGCCAAGATCCTCGCGACGAGCCGTGAAGGACTTGGTGTGGCGGGCGAGCAAGTTTTTCCGTTGCGCCCGTTAGCGCTCGGATCGGGTGCGCCGGGCAGTCCCGCCTCAGATGCGGAGCTCCTGTTCGTCGACCGAGCGCGCTCGGCTCGCGGCGGGTTTGCACTCGATGATCGCAACCGAGCCGCGGTCTCGGAGATCTGCCGTCGTCTCGATGGCATTCCGTTGGCGATCGAGCTGGCGGCGGCACGAGTTGTGGCCATGAGTCCGGCCGAAATCGCATCGAAGCTCGACGAACGATTTCGGCTGCTCACGGGGACTCGCCGTCGGTCGATTGAACGGCACCAGACCTTGCGCGCCGCGGTGTCGTGGTCGTACTCCTTGCTGAGCGAAGTTGAGCAGGCCGTGTTCGCCCGCCTCAGCGTGTTCTCGGGGTCGTTCAGCGCGGAAGCGGCATCGGCCACGGCAGGTGATGATCGGATCGACGGCTGGGAGGTGGTTGATACCGTGGAAAGCCTGATTGCCAAGTCGATGGTGGTCGCCGAGTCCGTCGACGACGTCACGAGCTACTCGATGCTGGAAACCTTGCGCCAGTACGCGCGGGAGGTCCTCGACGCCGGGGCCGACGGGGATAGCTGGCGGGCGCGTCACGCGGCGTATTACGCGGAGTTCGCCGAACGGGTCGGGCCTCATTGCGTTGGGCCCAACGAGGTCGCCAGCCGCCGGGAACTTGGACAGCAGCTCGACAACATTCGCGCCGCGACGCTGTGGTCGATGGACCACGTCGGTGAAATGCTGTCAGCGTGCAGAATCATTGCGGCACTCGCGCGTGAATCAACCATGCAGAAGACGATGGGCGTGGGCAGTTGGGCACGTCTTGCCGCTCCGCTGGTTGACGACACCGACCCGGGCCGGCGAGGTGCGATCTTCGCGGCCGCGGCGTGGCAGTCAGTCGATGAGGGTGACTTCGCGCGTGCCCGCGAGTTCGCGACGGTCGCCCTCGCCGACTCCTTCGAGTCCAGCGCACCCGCACCTGCGCTCGCACCGGTGGCCTTGGCCTTGCTCGATGTTGTGGAAGGTAAGGCGAGTCCGGTTCCGATGCTGCAGCGCTCCATCGCCGCGCTCGAACTCGTGGACGGCAACCCGGTGGATCTCGCCAACCTGCACGCGGCAGTCGCGTCGTTCGCACTGTTCGATCCCGATCACGTCGCACTCGCGGAACCGGTGGCCATCCGCTCGCTGGAACTCGCGGAACAGTCGGGGAGCTTGACCGCGCTCGCGGTATCCACCAGCACATTGGGTCAGGTGTACCTCGCCGCTGGCGATCGGGAACGGGCGCTCGAGTTCTTCGCCCAGTCGATCGAGCTGAAAGAAGCCGGCGCGAGTGATGTGATTTATGCGGAGACACTCCGGGCGGCGGGCCGGACCGCGGCGGAGATCGGCGACTGGCCCCTGAGTGCCCGGTTCGCCATCGTGATGTTGCAACACTCGGACCACAGCGGTGACCGGCGCGCGCTGTACGGCGGATTTTCTGAGGCCGTGGTTCTGATGGCGCATGCCGATCGGTTCGAGCCGGCCGTCGCGCTGGACGCCCACTGCGAGGCCGCGGGAGTGACGCTGCTCATCATCGGCGATGTCATCCAAGCCCGCCACGACGCGTTGGCCCGCGCTGCGGCATCGCTCACGGGCGATGAGCTCGACGCCGCGAGACGTTTGGGCTCCGCCTACACCTACGACGGTGCGTTGGCCCTGGCGATCTCCGAACTCGACACCCTCGCGGGGAGCGGCGAACCTGGGTGAGCGATTCTGAAAGAGTCATGGCAGCCCGTCGGAATGGCTTCCGACACCCAGCACGGTTTTGACAGGGACCGTCGTGCGCGGGTGATGATCCTGGCGTTCTGCTATCTCGTTGGTCGCGAAAGGTGAGCACCGTTGACCCGATTCGTTGAGAGCTCGATCACATTCCCGTACAAGCGTTCACTCGGTCCGGTGATCGGCGCGTTCATGACCGCGTTGACCGACCAGCGCATCCTCGGGATCCGTTCGGGTGATCGAGTGCTCGTACCGCCGCTCGAATGGGATCCGCAGACCGGCGCCGAACTCCCAGCCGACGCCATGGTGGAGGTCGGACCCAATGGCACCGTCGAGTCGTGGACCTGGGTGCCGGTGCCGTCAGAACAGCATCCGCTCGACTGCCCGTTCGCGTTTGCGATGATTCGCCTCGATGGCGCGTCGACGCCGTTATTGCACGCGGTTGACGCGGGCTCGCCCGCGGCGCTGGCGGTGGGCACCAGGGTTGCGCCGCGCTGGCGTGGGGTGCGGCAAGGCCGCATCGACGACATCATCGCCTTCGTGGCCGGCGAGGTGTCCGAGGTCGAAGGCGTGGATGCGGGACCCAAGAGTGAGCCGGTCCTGATGATGGACTACAACGCGTCGATCACCTACCGCAATCCGGTCCCGCTCGTGCTCGACCGAGTGCGCGAGGCCAGCCGGGAGGAACGAATCCTGGGTCAGCGGTGCCCGGTCTGTGCACGGGTGTACGCGGGCGGTCGGGGCTACTGTCCGATCGACGCGGTGGAGCTCGGAGTGGAACACGATGTCGATCTGCCGCACACGGGAACGATTACGAACTTCACGATCATCCAGCCGGTGCAGTATCCGGGTCAGACCGAGACCGAGCCGTTCGCGCGTGTCTTCGTACTGCTCGACGGCACCGATGTGATCCTCCCGTACCAACCAGTCATCGAGCTGCCGGTGGGCGATGTGTGCGTGGGCAAGCGGGTGGCCGCGGCCTGGGCCCCACCCGGCGATGACGTCGACGAGGGGGGAACGATGGGCGGTGCGTACGGACATCTGATCGGCTGGATGCCGAGCGGCGAACCCAACATCGATGACCCCGACCTCGTGAACCGGATCTTCTGATGGTGCACGCAAACGGCCCCGCCGCGAACGGCCCATCCATGAGCACGGACATCGCAGTGGTGGGCTGGGCGCAGTCGCCCATGATCCGCCGCACCGACCTTTCCGAAACGCAGCTCCTGCTGCGGGTGATCACCGACGCACTCGAACCGCTCGGACTCACTCGGACCGACATCGACTTCACGTGTCTCGGCTCGTGTGACTACATCACGGGCCAAGCGTTTTCCTTCGTGTCGAACCTCGACGCGATCGGCGCCTGGCCACCCAAACGCGACTCCCACGTGGAGATGGATGGTGCCTGGGCGCTGTACGAAGCGTGGCTGCGGCTCCAGGAAGGCGACATCGAGATCGCCGTGGTCACCGGCTCGGGAAGGTCCTCCACCGGCGATCCGGCGCTCATCTACCCAATGGAGATGGACCCCTTTTACCTCGCCCCGCTGGGTGTGGATCCGCTCACGTTCGCGGCGCTCCAAGCCCGTGCGTTGATCGCGGCAGGGATCACGGATGAGCGGGCGATGGCGGAGGTCGCGCAGCGTTCGCGACGCGACGCCGTGGCCAACCCCAACGCACAAGTGAAGGGTGACTTCGACGTCGAGACGCTGCTTGGCACCGACTATGTACGCGAGCCGCTGCGTCGCCATGACCTTCCCCCGATCACCGATGGCGCCGCCGCAATGGTGCTTGCCACGGGTGATCGGGCCCGCCAATTGCGCGACCGTCCGGCGTACATCACCGGGTTTGATCATCGGACCGAGTGCCACAATCCGGTGTACCGGGATCTCACCGACTCGCCGTCCACGCGCATCGCTGCCGCGGCGGCTCACATCGGGACCGGACCCCTGGAAGTGGCTGAGTTGCAGGCGGCGTTCACCCACGAGGAGATCCTCTTGCGGCGGGCACTCGAGCTCGGTGACGACGTGGCGGTGAACCGGTCGGGGGGCGCGCTCGCGTCGAATCCGATCATGGCCACCGGCCTGGCGCGCATCGGGTACGCGGCGAACCACATTTTCGACGGCGGGAACCGCGCGCTCGCTCATTCGACCTCGGGTCCGTGCCTCCAGCAGAACCTGATCTGCATTCTGGAAGGAACGCCATGAGCGGAGCCCCACGCTGCATCAACGCACCATCGTCCGGGCGGAGCGGGGCCCGACCGGCCCGGCCCGCAGGGCCAAGAGGGGAAGATTCATGAGTAGCGGTTCGGAGCCGGCGGCGATCGTCGGAGTTGGTCAGACCCACCACAAGTCGCGTCGCCAGGACGTGTCGTTCGGAGGGCTCGTCCGCGAGGCGGTGTTCCGCGCGCTCGACGACGCGCAGATGACGTTGGCTGATATCGATGCGGTCGTGATCGGCAAGGCGCCGGACATCTTCGAAGGCGTCATGAAGCCGGAGCTCTACCTCTCCGATGCGCTGGGCGCGGTGGGCAAGCCGATGTTCCGGGTGCACACCGCCGGATCTGTGGGCGGGACGACGGCGATCGTTGCGGCTTCGCACGTTCAGGCCCGCAAGCACGAGCGCGTGCTGGCGGTCGCGTTCGAGAAGCAGTCGGAAGGCAATGCGCAGTTCGCCTTGGGGAGCGGCAAGGGTGCCTCCCTCGGCGCGGGCGGCGCGTTCGCGCCGTTTATCCGCGCCTATATCCAACGCAGCGGCGCGCCGGAGCACATTGGGTGGAAGGTCGCGGTCAAGGATCGGCAGAACGCGCTGAAGAACCCCTACGCCCACCTCCGCATCGCCGATATTTCCATCGAGAAGGTGAAGGAGTCCCCGATGCTGTGGGACCCGCTGCGCTACCTCGAGTCCTGTCCATCGTCAGACGGTGCGTGTGCGGTGGTGCTCACGAACGAGGAGGGCGGCAAAGCGGCCGCGGCCGACGGGCGCACTCCCGCATGGATTCTCGGAACGTCGTCACGCAGCGAACCGCCGAGCTTCCCCGGTCGTGATCCGGTTCGTCCGGCCGCGTGCGTCCAAGCCGCGTGGGATGTGTACGGCCAAGTTGGCATCACCAACCCGCGCGAACAGATCGACGTGGCCGAACTTTACGTGCCTTTTTCGTGGCATGAGGCGATTTGGCTCGAGGGTCACGACATCGCGGCGGTGGGCGACGGTTGGAAGATGATCGACGCGGATGAAACTGCGCTCACGGGCAGCTTCCCGGTCAATCCAAGTGGCGGCGTCCTCTCCAGCAACCCGATTGGGGCATCGGGCTTGTTGCGCTTCGCGGAGGCGGCCAACCAGGTGCGCGGCGCGGCTGGGGAGCATCAGGTCGAGGGCGCCAACGTTGCCCTCGCGATGGCCTACGGCGCGAATAGCCAGTACTTCAGCACCTGGGTCGTGGCGAACTCGTTACAGCCGTTCGGCTAACTCGACTTTGGCGCACTTTCCATGCCCTGAGGCATGAGTTCTGCGCCAAAGTCGGAGGTTCTAGCCCGCAGGTCGCTCCGCGCCTCGGTTCGAGACCTCGGCGCGACCGACCACATGGTGATGCACTTCGTCCGGGCCGTCGGCGAGCCGCAGGGTGCGTTGCGCATGCCACATGTCGGCGAGTGGAAACCACTGTGAGATGCCGGCGGCGCCGTGCATCTGGATGGCGTCATCGATGATCGCACAGCACCGTTCCGGCACCATGGCTTTCACTGCGCTGACCCACACACGTGCTTCGGCGTTGCCCAACGTGTCCATCGCCTTGGCGGCGCGCAACACCATCAGTCGCATCGCCTCCACGTCGATTCGGGCCCGGGACACGACCTCCATGTTCTTGCCCAGGTTGATGAGCTTCTTGCCGAACCCTTCTCGGCTCATGCCGCGATCCACCATCATCTCGATGGCGCGCTCTGCCGTGCCGATCGAACGCATGCAGTGATGAATCCGACCGGGGCCAAGCCGAAGTTGGGAGATCTCGAAACCGCGCCCCTCGCCGAGTAGGAGATTGGCGCTGGGAACGCGCACATCGTTGAAGCGGATATGCATGTGCCCGTGGGGTGCATCGTCGGCGCCGAAGACATGCATCGGTCCGACGATCTCCACGCCGGGCGTGTCCAGCGGGACGAGGATCTGTGACTGCTGCCGGTAGACGTCCGCGTCCGGGCTGGTCCGTACCATCGTGATCATGATCTTGCAGCGGGGATCTCCTGCGCCGGAGATGTAGAACTTCTCGCCGGAGATGATCCACTCGTCGCCGTCGAGCACGGCGCTGGTTTGGATCTGTCGGGCATCCGAACTCATCACGCCTGGTTCGGTCATCGCGAAGGCAGAACGGATCTCGCCGTTGAGGAGGGGTTCGAGCCAGGCTTTCTTCTGCTCGGGAGTCCCGACCCGTTCGAGGACTTCCATGTTGCCCGTATCGGGTGCTGAACAGTTCAAGCACTCGGACGAGAGTCGGTTCTTTCCGAGTTCGTTCGCGATGTAGGCGTAGTCGAGGTTGCTCAGGCCCTGACCGGTCTCGGTGTCGGGAAGAAAGAAGTTCCAGAGTCCCTGCTCGCGTGCCTTCGCCTTGGCGCCATCGAGCAGCTCGAGTTGACCGGGTGCCCAACTCCATCGCTCCGCTCGATTCTCACCGAGTCGGTAGAACTCCTCGGTGATTGGCTCCACCTCGTCACGGATGAAGGTGGTCACGCCGTCGTATAGGGGCCGCACGCCTTCGGACATCCGCAGGTCGAGGTCGTCCATGTCGGCCATCTTGAGCGCGCCACCGGTCATCTGAGTGTCCCCTTCGAAGCCTTGAGTGCTGAGATCCGGGGATCGTACGGGAAGGAGCAGCATCCGGCTTCTTGCCTGGGCCAGGCGCTCGATGAGGCGGCCGTTGCTTTTCGCTCACGTCGGCCAGGGTCTGCGCTCCGCATCGTGGTGACGAGGTCTCCCAAGCCGCTACGGTGACCCGATACCGGGAGCCTTTGGCGTGGCCTCCTGGACGATCAAGGGAGCACCGTGATGCAGTCGAAGGCGCTTGCGGCACTGTTGGCAGTCGTTGCACTTGGCGTGGCTTCATGTTCGTCCGATACCTCCGCTGCCGAGTCGGCCGCCGGCGGGAGCGGTTCGGGTTCGGAGCCGGCGGATGGCAAGAAGCACGCCCATGCCGAGGGTGAGATGTCCGCCAAGGAAATGGCGGCAATGGACCATAACGAGCCGGTGGACGACCGCGGGTTCTCGAAGCTCGAGAACGGCATGGAGCACGGCTATTCGTTCCCGCAGGCGATCTCGAAAACCGATCGGGTGGAGTTGGCGCGTCAGCTCACGTTGGCCCGCGAGGTGGCGTTGCAGTATCCGACCGTGGCCGATGCGGAGGCCGCAGGTCTTCATCGTGGCGGACCATTCTCGCCCGGTCTCGGTGCGCACTACATCTCGTACGCGAATGCGGGTGGTGACGCCGATGGTGTGATGAGCGATGACGACATTCGCAAGCCGCTCGCGTGGATCTACGACGGTACGCATCCGGAATCTCGGATCGCTGGATTGTTTTACTCCACCGGTATCGAGAACCCCACTGGGTGGGCCGGGCCGAATGACACGTGGCATCTGCATAAGGACATCTGCCTCGTCACCACGCCAACTGGCGTGGATACCCCGCTGGGAGCGGACCATTCCGCGACCAAGCAGGAGTGCGACGCCGTGAAAGGCACGCTGCTGAAGCAAACCGGATACTTGCTCCACGCATGGGTGGTTCCGGGATTCGAGAGTCCAGAAGGCGTGTTTTCCCACCTCACATCCACGGTCACCTGTGACGATGGCTCCTACACCCTGATACCGGATGTGACCAAGATCGGCACGAAGACCACCACGTGCCTCGACGGCACCGAGTAGCAAGTCTCACAACGTCGGTCGTGCGGTGACGTGGACTGATCACGTCCGGTGATTCCGCCACGCCCGTCGACCAACCGCGCCACGTTGGGTCAGGTCGCGCGCCACGCGCGTTCGAATGGGAGCCGCCAGGCGTCGGGTGCCACGAGTTGGTGAATGGCGTTGGGCCCCCACGAACCCGGCGGGTATGGCCGGACCGGTGGGGGATTCTCGAGCAAGGGTTTCGAGCGCTCCCACAAGCTCTCGATCCCCTCGGCGCTACTGAACAGGGTGTGGTCCCCACTCATCGCGTCGTAGATCAGCCGCTCGTATGCCTCGAGGAGGTCGTCCGTTCGCCCGGTTTCGTGCAGTGCGAACTGCAGGCTCTGCTTGTCGAGTGTCATTCCCGGACCCGGACGTTTCCCGTAAAACGACAGCGAGAGCTTGGACGCGTCGGCAAGGTCGAACGTGAGGTGATCGGGCCCGTGAGCGCCAACCCCTGAGCCGCCGGGGAACATGCTCTTGGGCGGTTCGCGAAACGCGATCGAGATCACGCGCGCGCCCTGGGCCATCTTCTTGCCGGTGCGCAGGTAGAACGGCACGCCGGCCCAACGCCAGTTGTCGATTTCACAGCGGAGGGCGATGAACGTCTCGGTTTCCGAGTGGTGTGGGACTCCCGGCTCATCGAGGTATCCGTCGTACTGTCCGCGCACAACCTGCGACGGTTCGATGGGACTCAGAGAACGGAAGACCTTGTTCTTCTCTTCGCCGATTGCCCGGGGCTCGAGTGCGGTCGGTGGTTCCATCGCCATGAAGCCGAGCACCTGGAAGAGATGGTTCACCACCATGTCGCGGTATGCGCCCGTCTTCTCGTAGAACGGCACGCGGTGTCCGATCGAAAGTGTTTCCGGGACATCGATTTGCACGTGGGCGATGTGTTGGCGATTCCAGATGGGCTCGAACAGCCCGTTCGCGAACCGGAACGCGAGAATGTTGAGCGCAGCTTCTTTGCCGAGGAAGTGGTCGATGCGAAAGATCTGGCTCTCGTCGAAGGTCGCATGCAAGGTCTCGTTGAGCCGGACCGCACTGGCGAGATCGGTGCCGAAGGGCTTCTCCATGATGACGCGGGAACGTTCGGCCAAGCCCGCGGTCCCGAGCAACTCCAACACCTCCGACGCAGCAGCCGGAGGGATGCTGAGGTAGTGGAGCCGAGCGACGTCGGTGCCCAGTTCACCCTCGAGCCGGCCGACCGCGTCTGCGAAGGCTTCGGGGCCGGCAGACTGGCGGATGAAATGGAGCCGCGAGGAGAAGTCGCGCCAGAGTTCGTCGGGGACGCCGCGGAGTGCGAACTCTTCGAGGGCTGCCCGCGTATGGACTCGGAACCCGTCGTCGTCGAGATCGTCGAGCGCCGTGGCGAGGATTCGGTACTCGGGCAGCAATCCCGCCTGCGCGAGATGGAACAGCCCCGGCAGGAGTTTGCGTCGCGCCAGATCGCCGGTAGAGCCAAACAACACCATGACGTGGGGACGCAGCGGCGAGATCAAGCTGGGAGGGATGTCCGTTGGATCCGAGCGCATGGAACTCCCTCGTCGGTGACGCCGGTTGGTGGTGTAACGCGGCGCCCCGAATACTGCCTCAATTGCCGGTGGCGCCGGGTTCCTTCCCCCAGATGGCTTTGCACCCTGTGCATCGCGACATCATGAGGCGATCACAATCGGATGCGAGGTTTCCGTCATGACCAAATCACCAGGGGTCGACTCGCCTCGCAGATCCCATCGGCGTACTCGTCGACTCGTGGCAGCCTTCACCGGCGCGGTGGTGATCGCCGGCGGCAGCTTGGGCACCTTCGCCGATCAAGCGGTTGCCAGTTCCGAGGCACCACGATGCGTTCGTCACTCTGGGGTCCGGACGGTCGCGTATCGGACGATCGCTGGGGTTCCTGCCAACGCAACCAGCTTGGACATTCATGCACCGGCGAAGGCATGTCATGCACCGGTTGTGATGTGGGTGCACGGCGGCGGCTATCACATCGGCGATAAGTCCAAACAAATGGCCGACAAGGTACGCCTGTTCAACCGACGCGGTTGGCTGCTCGTGAGCGTGAACTACCGGCTGACGGTGAAAGGCGACCCTGCCTCGGCGCACTTCCCCGACCACTACGACGATGTCGCGACGGCGGTGGCATGGGTTCGCAAACACATCGACCGGTATGGCGGCGATCCGAAACGCATTGCGCTCCTCGGCCATTCTGCGGGCGCCGACATTGTGTCGAACGTGACGGCGAATCCGCGCTACCTCCGTGACCACGGCGAGCGGCTCCGCGCGGTGCGGTGTGCGGGACCGCTCGATTCCGCAGGCTTCGACAAGACGACGTCGATCGCCAGTGGGAGTTCAGAACAGATCGCATGGCGCAGCGCATTGGGCAACGATCCGGATTTTGCGCGGACGACGTCGGCCGATACGTGGATCCGGCCGAGGATTGGGATTCCGGCGACCATCGGCGTGGTGCGGGGCAACCCGACGAGACGAGCGATCGAGGCGGGTTACTTGGATCGGCTCCGGGCTGCGGGAGTTTCTGCGGTTCGGATCGACGCGTCGACGTTGTCCCACAAGGAAGTGAACTCGCGCATCGGTGTAGCGGGCGACACGGTGATGACACCCCCGCTCATGCGGTTCCTGAATCGGTGTCTGGTGCCGTAGATCGCGCCTTCTTGTTCAGGTGGTTGGCGCCGTGGTTCCGCCTACCGGGACGTCACCGAGGCCGAGCTTGCGGTGGTCCCAGGTTCGGACGCGGTCAACATCGATCGCGATGGCGACCCGATTGTGCAACATGGTCTCGACGATGGGCTTCATCTCATCGGTATACGGGCCCATGTAGCGCTCGAACACACTGACGCCCACCTGCCACAGCTCCTCGGCGTCCTCGCTGATACGGGCTTGGCCCTCGATCGACACGCCGCGGAGTTCGTTATAGGTGAGACCGTCCTCGGCCAAGAACGAGACCGTGGGATTGCGGCGGATGTTGGCGACCTTTTGAGACTTCGGTTTGGTCTCGAACCAGATTTGACCATCGATCACTGCGTACCACATGGCCACAAGGTGCGGGACTCCGGTGGGTCCGACGGTGGCGATCGTCGCGGTGCGTTGCTGCTCCACGAACGCCCGGACTTCGTCTGCGTCCATAGTGATCTGTGCTCGCTGATTCGCAGCCATTGAGGTTCCTCCACACGTTTGGGTGCTCGATCGCCAGTGAGGCACAGTCGCCCTTGCTCACCGACGGCACGCCGACTGACTCGGAATGGAGGGACACTAATCTGATGCCATCGAGGCTCCGTGCTGAATCGTGTTCGTGAGCGGTTCGCGCGTGCAGGACCCGGGTGAGCGTTGTCGGAAGCGGCTGCCGTCAGCCGTCAGCCGTACGATTGTTGACATGCGCAAACCAATGCTGGTCTTCGGTGCCGTTGCCGCGATGCTTCTGAGCGCTTGTACCAGCGGTTCACGCTCCGCCGAGGACGTCCCTCGCCGCGAGATGCTGCACGTCAATGACATTCAGGTGATCGGGACGCACAACAGCTACCACCTGCGTCCGCCCCGCACGCTGCCGCCCGGCGACGTCGCCGATTACGAACATCCCGCGCTGGATGTTCAGCTCGACGACCAGGGCGTTCGCAGTTTCGAGCTCGATGCGTTCAACGGGCCCGGATTCCCGGTTGCGCATACGCCGGTGCTCGATGGGGCATCGAACTGCCCGACGTTGGTGGCCTGCCTTCAAGTGGTGAAGACGTGGTCGGATCGTCATCCAACGCATGTGCCGATCTTCATCCTGTTCGAACCGAAGACGCAGACGATCATCTTCGATCCCGCCGACCTGCCCTGGGACGCCGCCGCGATTAGGCGCCTCGATGCGGCGGTCCGTTCGGTGTTTCAACCGAAAGATCTCCTGACCCCGGACCAGGTGCGAGGGCGCTCGAAGACACTGCGCGAAGCGGTGGTGGGGCGGGGCTGGCCGACGCTGCGAGCCGCGCGCGGAACGGTCGCGTTGGTGCTGAACAATGCAGGCCCCGAGCGGGACCTCTACCTCGTGGGGCGGCCGTCGTTGGAAGGCGCGCCGATGTTCGTGACCGCGGAGCAGGACGCTCCGTCGGCGGCAGTGCTCAAGCGCGATGCGCCGTTGGAATCGGAGATCCGGTCGCTCGTCGAGCAGGGCTTCATCGTGCGGACCCGAGCGGACGACCGCGGTATCGAAGCCCGGGCCAATGACTTCACGCGGGCCGCTGCCGCGATCAAGAGTGGCGCACAGATCATCACCACCGACTACCCGGTGCCCGACCCTGCCTTCGGGCCCTACCTGATCCGACTCGATGGTGGGAAGCCCGCGGCCTGCAACCCGGTCACAGCGCCGCCAGGGTGTTGGGCAACTGATGTAGAGAATCCGCGGTCGCTCCGGCGGAGGTGACCGGCGATGACCGCATGTTGGCCCCTATCGTGATGTTCCCGATCCAAGGAGGAACCGATGGCGAACCCTGTCCTCACCCCGAAGCGTGTCAACGCGGCAGCAGCGGAACTCGACCCGGGTTGGGCCGCGCCGCTCAGCACGAGCCCGAGCGCCGACGGCGCGCCCCCAACTCGCGCCCCGGCCGATCAGTTGATGTCGGCGAACGGGACGTTCGCCAAGACCTTCCTGCTGTGGCTCGGTCTCTTGGTCGGAGGAGTCTTTGGCTGGTCGCGGGTGACGGTCGATGCACTGGGAGCTCCGAAGCTTCCCGGTTGGATATTGATCGTGCTGCTCGGAGCGCTCGCGCTGGCAATGGTGTGCATTTTCAAGCCGAACTTGGCCCGGATCGCGGCGCCGCTCTACTCATTGACCGAGGGTGTGTTCCTCGGCGCGATTTCGCACCTCTACGAGGCGCAGTGGAACGGCATCGTGGTGCAGGCCATCCTCGCGACCATTGCGGTGTTCATCGTGTGCCTGACGCTCTACGTGACCGGCGCGGTCAAGGTCACGAACAAGTTCATGTTTGTGGTGTTCGCGGCGACGGCGGGCATCTTCGTCCTGTACTTCGCGAGCTTCCTGTTGTCGGTCTTCGGCGTGGATCTCGCGTTCTGGAACCAACCGTCTCCGCTCGGGATCGGCTTCAGCGTCGTGGTCTGCATTGTCGCGTCGCTCAACCTGTTCGTGGACTTTGAGTTCATCCGCCGCATGGTGGCCGCCGGGTCGCCCAAACAGATGGAGTGGTACGGCGCGTTCGGGATCACGATCACCATTGTCTGGCTCTACATGGAGATCCTGCGTTTGTTGTCACTCCTGCGACGGTAGCGCTGCGCAGCCCGCGGCTATCGGGGCGTGATCCGGCCGGGATCGGCCGCCCTGAGGAGTTCGGCCCGATCGGCCGCGAGAATGAAGCCGGCCTTGATCGCCGCGTCCGTGGCTTTTCGGTAGGCATCGAGATACGCCTGACGCGTCGGGTAGCGGGCTTGGAGTTGCTCGGCCGACAGCGGCGTGGTCGAACCGAACAGGAGACACGCCACCGAGCCGCCCGCGGCTTCACCAGACAAGGTGTCTACCGGGACGTCGACCAATGGAGTGCGAATCCCGCCGCGTGCATTGCCGACGTCGTCGCGTACGAACGCCGGGGTGGCATCGATCTGGAGGCGGGGCGCGGTTGGCGGTGCGGTTCCGTCACGCACCCACGCGTCGAGACGGTGGAGTGCCGCACTCACGATGAAGTGTCCGGGACCGGCATTGGCGGGGGTGGGGCAACCGAGTTGATCCGCGATCGCACCGATGAGGTACGCGTCGGCGTGAGCAGTTCCGGCCATCTCCCACTGGCGGATGCTCGCAGTGTCGGGCTGGCGTGCGGGGTAGTTGTTGAGGAACCCGAGCAGATCCGTCTCGGACTCCACTACCAGGATCGGAGCGCGCAGATCGGTGCGCAGCTTGGTGGGTTTCCCTCCGATGGTTCCCGCGATGTCGATGCCGGCATCAGGAAGCCCGAGCGGTGCAGTCGCTCCGCCGCGACTGTGGATTAAGAACCCGTCGAACGCGCGCGTGATGGGCTGCACTCCGTCCACGTAGGTCGTGAGTGCGAATGCCGATTGGGATTCACCGACGGCGAGGATACGTTCCGGCCGCAACGACCCCAACACGTTGGATGCCTTGGGGGCGCGCAGCGCTCGCGCCACCTGCGTGAACATGTCGTAGGAGAACGCGTCGCCGGGGTGATGCAGCTCGCCATACCGAGCGGGGTCGTTCGTGCGGAGCCCTTTGCCCGCTCCTGCCGCGATCGCAGCCTCGATGGGCACCGCCACTGGCCCGCCCTCGATGCCGATCCGCTGTGCCGAAACCCCCACCCACGCGTAGCCACCGCGTACCAACTCACTGCTCGCATAGGTGAAGTCCGGGCCCGCATCGAGCCCGCCGCTCACGTTGAGCACTCGACCACGACGGTGCCATTGAACTTCGCCGGCATCGCGGGACGCCGCACCACCACGCGGGTCCGATAGCGGGCGGTCGCGTCCTCGATGAGCATGAAGCGTCCGTCGGTGGGGAGCTCGGCCTCCGATCGATATGACGTGGCGGTGCCTTCGACCGCGAACTCGTCCTCGACCCATCCCGTCTTGGGGAGTGGGGTGCCGGCTCCGCTCGGCAGGTTGATGCCGTTGCCGCCGGCCAGCCTGCCCACAACGCGCGCGGCTGGGCCCGCGACCGGCCGGGTTTGCGTGGCGCGGGTCGTCGGCTTCGGGGTGGCCGCGTTCGGCGCGGTCGATCCCGAAGAACAGGCGGTTCCGACCAAGAGGGCGGCCGTCAGCGTCACGGCGATTGTGGGGTTCATAGGACCGCAAGTATTGCGTCTAACTTCCCAGACCGTGAGTGCGACTGATGCAATCTGGATCGTGCTCGCCGGGATCGCGGCCGGGACCATCAACACCGTGGTGGGCTCGGGTTCCCTGATCACGTTCCCCACGCTGCTGGCGCTGGGGTATCCACCGGTGCTCGCGAACGTGTCGAACAACATCGGACTCGTCCCCGGCGCACTCTCGGGCGTCTACGGGTACCGGCGCGAACTGCGCGGCCAACGCAACCGCCTGCTTCGGTTGGCGCCCGCATCGGCGATTGGTGGTTTCGTCGGTGCGGTCCTGCTCTTGGTACTGCCGAGCGGCGTCTTCGCCAGGGTTGTGATCGTCCTGATCGTGATCGCGCTGGTGCTCGTGATCTTCCAACCGATGTTGGCCAAGCGTCTCGCGGCGCGGCACGGCCGCAGGGGCGCGATCTCCTGGGTGCTGGTGGTCTTGGTAGGCATGGGCGGGATCTACGGCGGCTACTTCGGGGCCGCACAGGGGATCATCCTGATCGCGGTACTCGGCATCTTCGTCGCCGACACGCTGCAGAACCTCAATGCCGTGAAGAACGTGTTGGCGATGACCGTGAACCTGGTGGCTTCCGTGGTGTTCCTATTCTCAACGTCGATCGACTGGCAGGTCGTTGGGTGCATCGCGGCGGGTTCCGTCGTCGGTGGCCAACTTGGCGCAACCGTCGGCCGCAAGTTGGATCCTCGGGTTCTGCGAGTCGTGATCGTGGCGGTGGGCCTGACGGCACTGGTGCGGTTGCTCTGACGTGGAGTGCGATGGAACGCCATATTGAGCAGGATGTCGGTGTGCCCCGAGCGCGAGACTCCAGGTGACGGGGGCGGGCAGGGCTGGTTGACTTGCGACGGAGGAATGATGTGGCCCTGACTGGGTTGCCCTCGGGGGCAGTGACGTTTCTGTTCACGGATCTTGAAGCCTCGACGCGCCTGTGGGAGGAGTACCCCGACGCGATGCGAGAGGCACTCGCTCGGCACGACGCCATCCTGCGCCGGTGCATCGAGGACCATCACGGGTTCATCGTGAAATCGACTGGCGACGGGGCCTACGCAGTGTTCACGGCAGTTCACGATGCTGCGAACGCGGCGGCTGCGGTGACCCGTTCTTTGCATGCCGAAACGTGGGGCGCGACGGGGCCGTTGCGCGCTCGGATCGGACTGCATTCCGGCAATGCCCAAGAGCGCGACGGTGACTACTTCGGTCCGGTGTTGAACCGTGCAAGTCGGCTCATGGCCGCTGCGTCTGGCGGCCAGGTGGTCCTGTCGCACGTGAGCGCCGAGTTCGTGCGGGAAGCCCTGGCCGATGGACTGACGTTGCTCGACCTCGGGGAGCACCGGTTGCGGGGTATCGAGCGTCCTGATCGCGTGTATGAGCTCGTCATCTCCGGGGTTCCGTCCGACTTCCCACCGTTGCAGTCTCTTGATGCGCTTCCCGGTGCGCTCTCGCTCCCGGGACCGTCGTTCGCGCGTGGGGTCGAGAGACTCTCCGGCCGTGACGTTGAGCTCGATCGGCTGGCGGCGGCATGGAGTCGGGCGAAGGACGGGGAGCGCCAGGTAGCCCTCATCGCAGGGGAGCCCGGCATCGGCAAGACCCGACTCTCGATCGAATTCGCGCGCCGGGTGCACGCTGAGGGCGGCGTCGTGCTCTACGGGCGGTGTGACGAAGAGATGATTGTTCCGTATCAGCCGTTCGTCGAGGCGTTGCGACCGTGTGTCGCGGTGTACTCGCCGACAACGCTGCACCAACGCCTGCATGGCCTCGAGCAGGATCTCGTCCGCGTGTTTCCGGAACTACACGGCCGCGTGGCGGAGCGCCCCGTCGGTGCAGATGCCGAAGCCGAGCGCTATCGCTTTTTCGAGGCGATCACGACGTTGGTCACGGGTGTGACCGCCACACAACCTGCGTTGGTGATCCTCGACGACTTGCACTGGGCCGACAAACCGACGCTCCTCCTCCTGCGACATCTTCTCCGCGCCGCGCCGCACGCGGCTCTGTTCGTCGTCGGGTGTTACCGCGATGTCGAACTCCACTCGGACGATCAGCTCGCCGACTTCCTCGCCGACCTCCGTCGTGAGTCAGTCGTCACCCGAGTCACGCTCGGCGGACTCTCCGAGCAAGAGTGCGGCACGCTCCTGCGCCGCGTCGCCGGCCATGAGCTCTCGGTGCCCTTGATCACTGCGCTGCATCAGGAGACGGACGGCAATCCGTTCTTTCTCGAAGAGCTGTTGCGGCACATGATCGAGACCCACGCAGTGCCGGCTGACGGCGATGGCCGAAACCCCGTTGACCTGAGTGCACTCGGTATTCCTGACGGAGTGCGAGAGGTGGTGGCTCGTCGACTCCGACGCCTGCCTGATCCGGTGGGAGAGCTGTTGGAACTTGCCGCGGTCGTCGGGCGCGATTTCGATGCCGAGCTCCTCGGCCGAGCATGGGAGCAGCACACCGCGCCGGTCCTCGAATCGTTGGATCTCGCGACCGACGCGGGCCTCCTCCGAAGGGACCGCGATCGGATGGGGTGGTACACGTTCGCCCACGTGCTCATCCGTCAGACCCTGAACAGCAGCTTGGGCACGACGCAACGTGTGCGGCTGCACGCTCGAGTGGGCCGGGCAATCGAATCCGGCGGCGGCGCACCCCGCGCCGCCGAGTTGGCCAGGCACTTCACCGTCGCGCTCCCGCTCGTGGGGGCCGAGAAGGTGATCGAGTTCACCGCCCTCGCCGGGCGTGAGGCGATGGCGGATCTTGCCTTCGAGGACGCGGCCGCTTACTTCCAGAACGCGCTCGATCTCCTGGAGCGGCACGAGCCCGTCGACGAGACGGACCGCGTCGAGCTGTTGACCGACCTGGCTTCGGCTCTCGTGTACGTGGACGAGCGGACCGGTGTCGAGATCGCGCGGCGGGCAGTGAACGCGGCTCGGGCGAATGGCTCGAGCGCGCAGTTTGGGCGCGCCGTTGCTGTGTTCGTTGAACCGACACACAGCGTCGATGCCTACCCCACGGAAGTGACAAGCCTCTTGGACGAAGCGCGAGCGCGGCTGGGCCCCGGCGACGGCGCATTGCGGGCGCGCCTGTTGGCGTTCGAAGCGTTCAAGTACGCGACCTATCAGCTCCGGGGTCGGGATCCCCGAGCCCTCGCGGAGGAAGCCGTCGGTATCGCTCGGGTGCTCGACGAGCCCGTCGCGCTCTCCGATGCGCTGTGGTCGCTGGCGGTGAGTCTGGAAGGCAGCGATGCAGTGGCCGAGCGCGTGGCCATCGGCGACGAATTGATAGAACTCGTCGAGCGTGCCGGCGCACGCGCGTCGGCGTTCGGGCTGCGGGTCCTCGCCGGCATCGAGCTGGAGCGGGGGGATGCGGTCAAGGTGACGGCGACGGTCGACACACTCGAACGGACCTGCGCAGAGTTGCGCTGGCTCCCCGGTGAGGTCTACGCCACCCAATGGCGCGGAACCCAAGCGCTGATCGAGGGACGGTTCGCGGACGTGAGTGCATTGGGAGACGAGCTGCGTCGTCATGTCCGCGCGTACCGCGGTGCGGCGGGCATGAATCTGGTCCAGGCGTACTTCCTCGCACGCGACCGCGGGCTGCTTGGCAATCTGGGCTCTCTCGACGAGGCTGCGGATGGGCACGTGCACAGCCTGCTGACGGGGGCGATGCTCGCATTGGCGCAGCTGGATTCGGGCGACGAAATAGGCGCGGTGCACAGACTGGAGCGGGCTGCGGATGAAGAGTTCCAGCGGCACGAACCGGGAAACCCTTCGGGCGCAGCCCTGGGAATATTCGCGGAGGTGGCGGCGGCCGGGGGCAGCCGGTCTCACGCCGAGGTTCTCTCCGAGCTGCTCGCACCGTTCTCGGGCAGACTGCTCATGGTGGTCCTCGGCCCATCGATCGGCGCGGCCGATCGCTACCTCGGGATGTTGAACACCCTCCTCGAACGGTGGGAGTTCGCAGAATCACATTTCGAGCGAGCTGCGGAACTCGAGGAGCGGGTCAGAGGTTGGTCGCTGCTCCCGCGTACTCACTACTGGCGGGCCCGATTCCTGGCCGCGCGTGGTCGGCCCGGTGATGCGAGTGCCGCGGCCGAGTTGCTGGTCGCCGTGGTCGCCGACGCAGACCGCCTTGGCATGCGCCGTCTCGGCGCGCAGGCAGAGGAACTTCTCGCCCGCTGAGATGGAGCGCCTCTAGCTCGCGGGCCCGTCGAATGGACCGCTGACCTGGATCTTGAGCACGGGATTGGGATCGTCGTCCAGCTGTTCACGGGGTGCATCCGCGTGGATATCGGAAAGGTCACCGATCCGGACCGTCCAGCTCTGCGACGTTGCGCGCCTCGATCCGTAGTTGCGCACGACGGGGGTGGAGATGAACACCACGACCCGCTGGGGGCCGGCGCTGATATGCATCTCCAACTCGGCGCCGGCACGGGTGACCCAAAACGATTCGATCGGTACCGGAGGGTCGTACGTCAGTGCGATCGCGATTGCCTCTCGGTATCCCAATCGTAGGATGCGGTCGACGTCCTCACCCGGCACGTCACCAATGCCTTCAAGCCAAGACTCCTGGAGATCGACCACCGCGCCGGACGAGATGTTTCCGTCGTCGGCGAACGATTCCGCGGCTCCGAGCACGGAGTCGCTTGCCGGACCGCCAAGGAGTTCACCTGCGTACGAGAGTGCCTCCACCGGATCCTCGTCGTAGAACGCGTCGAGCGTCTCGCCCGCTGAGATTTTGTAGATCGACATGGTTCTCCCCTTTGACTGCATCGTGTCCGACGCAAGTAGCCGGGACCATACGTCTCTGCGGTGCAATCTGCCAAAGCCATCGCTCCCGTCGGGTGTCGACTGACAGATCAGGCGGCCGCGGGGAGCACGTAGCCGGCGATGACGCCATAGTGGACCGCCGCTGCCGCGATCACGAGAACGTGGAACACCTCGTGGTAGCCGAACACCGCGGGGTCCGGGTCGGGGCGCTTGCGCGCGTAGACCACGGCGCCGGCGGTATAGAGCACACCGCCGAGGGCGATCAGTGAGAAGCCCGAGCCACCGATACCGTCGATGAGCGCTGGAGCGGCGAACACGGCCACCCAACCCAGCGCCACGTACGGGATCGCAGTCACCCATTTCGGCGCCTCGATCCAAGCGACCGTGAACACCACACCCGCGAGTGCACCGATCCAGACGATGAGCAGAACTGCGGTACGGAGTCCGCCGTGAAGGATGACGCCCGCGATCGGCGTATAGGTCCCCGCGATCAATACGAAGATCATCGAGTGATCGAGGCGTCGAAGGTTCCGGCGAGCAACCGGTGGCCAATCTCGGCGATGCAACAACGCACTGACACCGAACAGGCCGGAGAGGGACGCGGCGTAGATCCCAACCTCCAAGCGAGTCACCGAGTGGGGCGTCGCCATGATGAGTAGGGCTCCGGTGACGAGTGAAACGAAGAATGCGATCTGGTGCGAGACCCCCCGCAGCCGGGGTCGCCCGGAGGGTGGCGTCGTCATCGGGTACGGCGGGTGATGTCGACCGCAGTCTTCGGAGGTGGCACCACTGCGTTGCGGAGAAGCCGGCGGGCCGCGGCCACCTCGTCGGCGGCGGGTGCGACGGGCTGTTCGTCGGTGAGGTGCTCGGCGGCCGCGTCTTCGACCCCACAGACGATGGGATCCCAGTCGGTGTTGGGTTCCCGCATGATGGTGATGAAGTCGTTCACACCGAAGACCGATGCGACGCCGTCGATCGCGAGCAGCGCAGTGGTGAACGGAGCATCGGCGCCAACCCCGCGCTCGGTGTCGATGCGCTCAGCCAGGGTGATGTCGAGCGTGAACTTCATGGCGTTCGGATTCGGCGTGGTGGATGGTCGCGCAGTGGCCATGGGGCCGAGGTTACGTGGGACCGCGGTCCCGTTCTCAGAAACGCAATACCGGCGCGGTCGATTGTGCATCGAGGAACGTCTTGAGCGCGGTGGGTTCGAGCGGTCGGGCCAGGAGGAATCCCTGGCCACTGTCACACTCGTCACGCTGGAGTTCCGCGAACTGGGCTTGATCCTCGATCCCCTCGGCGAGCGTCTCGAGCCCCAGGCTCTTGCCGAGTTGTACCAGCGTGTGCACCAGCTGTTCGGCCTCCGGAGATCCGGCCATTGCGCTGATGAACGAGCGGTCGATCTTCAACACGTCGATCGGAAACTCGCGAATATACGCGAGGGACGAGTAGCCCGTTCCGAAGTCATCGATCGCGATGCGGACTCCGAGAGCCTTCATCTCGTGGAGTCGCCGGGCCGTTGCGGCCGGGTCGCGCATGATCGTGGTTTCGGTGATCTCGATGGTGAGCCGGTGAGGGTCGATGGAGTGCATGGTGATCGCATCGCGCACGTCAGTGACGATGCCGTCGCGTTCGAGCTGCCGAGCAGAGACGTTCACCGACATGTCGAGCGGGTGACCGAGGTCGCGGAGAACGGCCGCCTCTCGGCATGCCTCGAACATCACCCATCGGCCGACGTCGATGATCATCCCACTGTCTTCGAGCTGGGGGATGAAGGACGCCGGTTGCACAATGCCGCGCATTGGGTGTCGCCACCGTAGGAGCGCTTCCGCTCCGATGACACGCGGCCCCTGGAGATCGAAGATGGGTTGGTAGACGAGGAAAAACTCATCTCGCTGGAGCGCGGTGCGGAGGTCGGATTCCATGCGGTTGCGGTCGAGGACGGCAACCTGCATCTCGGCTTCAAACATTACTGTTCGGTCTTTGCCGGCTTCCTTGGCTTGATACATCGCGACGTCGGCGTCGCGCAGCAGCTCGGCGCCGGACAGTCGATCCCCCACCGAAATCCCGATGCTTGCCGTCATTGCCAACCGCCGATCGGACCCGACGTCGAAGGGCTCTCGCATGACCTGGAGCAGGCGGTCGGCGACGATCAGCGGTCGATTGTCGACGTCGCCGGACTCCACGAGGACCACGAACTCGTCGCCGCCGAGCCTCCCGATGGTGTCGCCGTCGCGAAGCGCAGTGGAGAGACGCGCGGCGACTGCTTGGAGGAGACGATCGCCGATGTCGTGTCCGAGCGCGTCGTTGACCGCTTTGAACCCGTCGAGGTCGAGAAAGAGCACCGCGGCCGGCGCAAGGTTGCGCCGGGACCGAGCGAGCATGTTGTCGATCCGATCGAGGATCAGCGCGCGATTGGGGAGACCAGTGAGCCCGTCATGCAGGGCCTGATGGCGGATCTGGTCGAGCAGTGCCGCGTTGCGCACCGCGATGGAGGCCTGACCGGCGAGGCCTCGGAGTCGTTCGGCGATCATGGAGTCATCGCGAAGTCGGTGGAGACCTTCCGTGACGCCGACGACGACGCTTCCGGCGTACTCACCGTCGGCCATGATCGGCACCATTGCGCTGGCGATGGTGCCGGTGCGCCTCATCAGCTCGTTGCTGAGCGGGCTCCCGGATTCACCGTCCAGCATGCTGAATACGAGCGCGGGCGAATCGACACCGGGCAAATCGAAGGTGATCTGGGCGAGTTCTGACGCGAGGGGTTCCGGGTAGCCGAAGGTCGCGACGACGCGAGCCCGATGAATCTCGGGGTCGATGAGGGCGACGAGCGCCCGATCGCAGTCGATCACCGCCGGGATCGAACGTGCGAGCCGTTTTGCCATTTCGCCGACGCTTGCCAGCTCGGCGAGGTCGGTGGATAACTCGAGCATCACGCGAGCGGTCGTCGCGTCTCGGCGGGCCTCTTCGAGGGCACTCGCGGAGTCGAGCGCGGCTGCGGCCATGCTCCCGTAGGTCTCGAGGCTTTCGATCTCTTGAGGGAGAAAGCGCTGCGGGGCCGGATCAACCGCACACAGATAGCCGTATCCGCAACGCGAGGACGCAACGCGCACCGTGAGGTACTCGATGCTCCCATCGGCGGCGAGTACTTCGCGGGCGAGTCTCTGCGCGGTGTCAACGCCTACTCCCGTGGCGTACACCTCAGGCTCGCCGGATTGTCGACCGCCAATCGCGAGAACGTATGCCGGTGCCGGCACGGCACGTGCGGCTTCCACCACGATGCGCTGGAGTACGTCTTGGGTTGCGTGAGCGGACACGAGGTCGTTCACGGTTGCGTGGATCGCCACGAGCCGCGCTTCGAGGAGTTCGCTTCGCTTCTCAAAGAACTCGGCACGACGCGCCACGTCGTTCACCGGCTGCCAGCGGATCTCGAAGGAACATTGCGCGGCACCGGTGCATTGGCACTGGGTCTCTTCGACGACGCCGGCGGCATATCCGAACAGCATGGGCGTCATGGCCATGAGCCCGTTCACGAACGCGCAGTATTCCGGGAACGGCGCGAACCCGTCCAGGACGCGATGGTGCACGATCCAGCAGGTGTCGTTAATTTCCTCCGGCCACGCGTCGAAGATTGCGGTCAAGCCTTTACCGCTCGCGTTCACCGTTTCGTAGAGCGACGCGGGTGAGCCGAGCGCCTGGAGGAGCTCCGTGTGTTGGGCAATCGACGGCGGAACGAGGGGTGTCTCGCGGCCGACATCCTTCAGTCGCTCGATGCCGCCAAGTTCGCGTGCGGCGGCTTCGAGGAATCGACGAAAGACGCCGTACGAGCACCAGGTGCCATCGTCGAGGAGCGCGGCGAGGCTTCGTTGGTCGTTGGTCTCCGCGAGTACCCGATCCACGCCGCCCGGTTCGCCGCGATCGCGGAGATGCTCGAGCACCATGCGGGTTGGGGTGCCGGAGAAGTCCCGGTCGGTCGATTCTTGATCCACCGGGACTACTTCGCCCATCGCGGCCACCAGCTGTAGGAGCCGTGAGGTGTTCTGGTACCCGCATGCCCGGATTCAGCCTGATTGCCGGAGTCGGACTTGGTGGTGCGGCGTTGCGTGCGGAGCGTCTACTGGCGCCCCATCACCTCGCGCGCCTCGGCCGCCGCGATGGCGTCGGTACGCACCGAGACGAGTTGGATGTCGACCTGATCAAGGGTGCCCGCGAAGGGAAACGGGTCGGAGTAGCGAGTGCTCACGGGTGAGCCGTGATCCGATCCCACGCTGGGACCCATGCTCGAGATGATGCGCATGAGCACCGGAATCTGGAGTGTGCCGGACTCCACACCGTCGATGACCAGCGTGGCGCTCGCACCGGGATCGTCACGGCGGAACTTCACGCCGACCACACTCGGCCCTACCGGCACCGGGTGTTCGGAATCGACCACGTAGTGCTCGCCAAAGAAGTTGTAGTCGAACACCAAATGATCGTTTTGGATGAACACCGAAACCCCTGAACTCGCGGTGCCCGTCGCGTACAAGACACCGTTCGCGCCGACGGGTCGGTCGATCCGAGCGTCGAGATCCCAACTCCGCCCACCGATCGACGCTCCGACCTGGGCCGGGAGCGGCGCCATCGGCGGTCGGTAGGTGTAGTGGCGATCCTCGCGGTGCGGCGAGTGGGGTCGGAAGCGGGCACCGAACAGCTCAATCGTGCGGTCGTCCAGCGGCAAGACGCCGTGGGCTTCGGCCTCTTCCCACCACCGGTCCACGAGTTCGGCCACTCGCTCGGGCATCTCGGTCGCCAAGTCGTGACACTCCGACCGGTCGGTGTCCACGTGGTAGAGCTCCCACGTGTCGTCCGCGAACGGGACGCCGGCGATGTGACGAGTCACTGCTTTCCAACCGTCGGCGTAGATCGACCGGTGGCCCATCATCTCGTTGTGCTGCACGGTCTTCGCGCTGGGGGAGGCGCCGTCGTGGAAGCTGGACAGCATCGACGTACCGGTGATGGGCATCTGCTCGTACCCGCGGTAGACCGTGGGCGCGGTGACACCGATGGCTTCGTAGATGGTGGGCGCGATGTCGTTCACGTGGTGGTACTGGTCGCGCAGCTCGCCGCGAACTGCGGTGCCGGCCGGCCAGTGCACCACGAGCGGAACGTGGACGCCACCTTCGTGGGTGTTCTGCTTGTACCACTTGAATGGCGTGTTGCCGGCTTGGGCCCAACCCCATGGGTAGTTCGTATGACTATTGGGCCCGCCGATGTCGTCGAGGCGCGCCACTGCATCGTCGGGCGACTCGAGAATGAAGTTGAAGTATTTCCACTCGTTCAGTACGCCAAATGGCCCACCCTCTTGACTGGCACCGTTGTCGGAGAGGAGGACGATCATGGTGTTCTCGAGTTCGCCCAGATTCGCCAGAGCTTCGATCAGTCGACCGATCTGGACGTCGGTGTGGTCAAGGAACCCCGCGAATGCTTCCTGCAAACGCGCCGCGAGGAGACGGTGGTTTTCGGGGAGGTCGTCCCACGCCTCAACCCCGGGGTTACGCGGCGCGAGTTCGGTCTCCGCGGGCAGGAGGCCGAGTTCTTTCTGGCGGGCGAACCACTCGTCACGGACCGCGTCCCAACCTTGATCAAAGCTGCCGCGATACTTCGCGAGGTATTCGGGTGGTGCTTGGTGGGGTGCGTGCATCGCGCCGAGTGCGAGATACATGAAGAACGGTCGGTCAGGGCGAATTGATTTTGTGTCGTGCATGAACTCGATCGCGTGATCGAGGAGGTCCTCACTGAGGTGGTAGCCGTCGGCCGCTGACTTCGGTGGGTTCACGGAGTGGTTGTCGTAGACGAGCTCGGGGTGGAACTGATCGGTCTCGCCGTCGAGGAAACCGTAGAAGCGATCGAACCCGCGCTGGCACGGCCACTGGTCGAATGGCCCGGCGGCCGATGCGTTCTCCATCTGGCACAGGTGCCACTTTCCCAGCGCGAAGGTGGCATAGCCCTCGTCGCGCAACACCTCAGCCATCGTGGCGGCGTGATTGGAGATCTGGCCCCGCATGTTGGGGAAGCCGGTGTTGAAGTTCGACACCGCGCGCATGCCCACCTCGTGGTGGTTGCGGCCGGTCAGCAGCGACGCGCGCGTCGGTGAACACAAGGGAGTCACGTGGAAGTTGGTGTACTGCAATCCGTTGGCCGCGAGCCGGTCGATATTCGGAGTCTCGATCGTGGATCCGTAGCAACCGAAATGCGAGAAGCCGAGATCGTCGAGGAGCACCACCACCACGTTCGGTGCCGCATCGCCGGGATGTGGTCCCTCGGACCACCACGGCGTGGACTCGGCGAGGGTGCGCCCGATCACGCCTCCGTACGGCTCATAGTGCTTCATCAGTTCCTCCCGAGTGAGTGCGCGGCGCCGTCACCGTAAGTTCTGACAGTTAGCCTGTCAATATCCTCAGGCGCCTACTCCGGCGCATACTCAGGCGTCTCCTCAGTGCGGCGGGTTGCACCGCGGGCAGGGGGTCCCGTCGGGGCTGTTGTCCTATCGGCCGCCCAATGCGCCACCGATGCTCCGCTGACATTTCTCACGAGCGGCTTGGGTGGCCTTGCCTTCCCGATCCTGTCCCTGAACTCCGTTCGCCGCACCCTCACGATCGACCTGTGGCTGCCCTTTCGCGTCGAACGTCGGATCGGGGAAGTCGATGCCCTTTTTGCGCATGCATTTCGCGAACTTCAAGACGGTCGTTCGGGTTTCCGCCCGCTGTCCAGAGGTCTGTTCGGATTGTCCGGCGAAGTCAGGCCGCTGGTCATCGCACGCGGTTCGCGCCCTTTTCAAAGGTCGGGTTCTCGCTGAGTCCTGCGAAGCCTTGACCGCCTGGTCCGCTCAGACCGCCGTGACGATTGAACTGCGGGCGACCATCGGAATCGAACTGCGGGTCGGGAAAGCGCACGCCGTTGTCTCGCATGCACTTCGCGTATGTGAGCAACTGCGCGCGGAACGAGGCCGTGGTGGTCTTCTTGGTGCCGTCCGATGCCGCGCCGTTCTGGTCCTTCGTCGTTGTGGCCACGCCCGCTTTGACATTCGAACCGCCGCATGCCGCGAGTGCGAACACGCTGATGGCGATTACGACAAGTGAATGGCGGGTCGGGTTGGATCGGCGCAACGACATCAGTGCCTCCGGGGACGCGCCACCGGGAAATACATGGCGCAGCACAAGTGGTGTGCCGTGGGAACGGCCCCCATATTGTGCCCAATCAACCTGAAGGGAGCCGGGGATCGACTGAGAGATCTTCTCAGGGAAGTAGTTCGGCTGCGACCGTTACGCCATCATGCAGGTGACGACGTCGAGTCGGACGGATCGCGTGTTGGTGGCATCGCGTCGGGCAGGAAGAATCAGAGTGTCGATCCCGAGTGCGGCCGCAGCACCGTCATGCGAGGAGCGATCACCGACCATGAGGGCATCGGCGGCCTGAACATCCAGCGCATCCAGTGCGAGTTGGAAGAGCGCTAGATCCGGTTTCTGGATTCCGTGCTGGTAGGAGAGGATCCAAGCGTGGATCAAGTGGTCGATCGCGTGAAGTGCCGCGTGTGCACGAAGGTCGACGTGGATGTCGCTGACCACCGCGACGCGAACGCCCAGTTCCGCGAGGTCACGCAGCACGGTGGGCGTCTCGGCGTAGACGGGGTGAAATGTCGGGTCGCCGAGCAAGGCGTACATCGCGGCGGCGAGCTCGTCGTCGATCTCGGCCCGTTTGAAGAACAGCAGGTTCGCGAGTTGGTGCAGCTCGGCGGAGCAGTCTTCGCGAGTCATCGCGGCAATCACATCCGCGTCACGCGCCGCGGTCTCCAGCCGCTCGACGATCACATCAAGGGTCGCGGGCGCAGTATTTCGTTCGATCGCCTGGTGGGCTCGACGTACCAGCTCACGATCGTCGGGATACTCGGCCAGCGTCAACATCCAGTCGAAGAGCACCGCTCGGTACCTTGCCATCGGACGACTCTGCCACGGCGGGGAGCTCCGGACCGCGGAGATTACGCAGCCGGCGCGGTGGACACCGTGGACGTCGTGACTCCCGCACTCGAGCGGAACCTTCGCAGCCGGAGGCTGTTGCTGACGACAAAGACGCTCGAGAATGCCATCGCGGCCCCGGCGATGACCGGATTCAGATAGCCGGCGGCCGCAAGGGGGATTGCCGCGATGTTGTAGGCGAAAGCCCAGAAGAGATTGCCCTTGATCGTCTGCAACGTTCGCCGGGACAGCCGGATCGCGTCGGCGGCGGAGCGGAGGTCTTCGCGCACGAGTGTGAGATCCGATGCCTCGATCGCCACGTCGGTGCCGGTGCCCATCGCGAGGCCGAGGTCGGCTTGGGCGAGCGCGGCCGCGTCGTTGACGCCATCTCCCACCATCGCGACGACGTGTCCATCTTCTTGCAGTCGGCGGATGACGGCGAGTTTGTCCTCGGGGAGCACGCGTGCGATGACGTCATCGATACCCACCTCAGCCGCGACGCTGCCCGCGGCCCGCTCGTTGTCACCGGTCACGAGCATCACGTGGAGCCCGAGCGCGCGCAGCTCGTTGATCGCCTCGCGCGCGGTGGGCTTGATCGTGTCGGCGACCACGACCACGCCGCGCGGGAGCCCGTCCCAGCCCACGAGGATCGCGGTATGTCCGAGATCTTCAGCGGCGGAACGAGCGCGGCCGAGGTCGTTGGTGACCTCGATG
>JANPBJ010000199.1:0-1686 GCA_031430375.1 Acidimicrobiia bacterium | reverse complement strand
CCGTGAAATTCCCGGCACCCCAGGGACGTTCTTAGTAAAGGCACCCATGAATGCCTTCGCCATCGGGTTGAACATCGGCCCGTCCGGATCAGCAGCGGCGACCGCGCTCTCGACCTCGGCGTTCACCCGGGCTACCACCTCGGCAGACAACAGCCCCTCGACGATCACCGCTCCATCGCGTTCGAGAGCTGCGAGCGCCCCTGCCAAATCGTCCGCGACGTTGAACCGCTCGATGGTCGCCGAGCCCGTTGCTCTGATGTTTGTCATGGGCCGACTCTCGCGCCATCTCGACAATGAAGAATCGGGGGAATCCCCTATTCACCCACACCCCAGAGTGAAGGGGAGATCAGCGCCGTCATCAACCGCTTGACCCCGACACTGGGACTGTCACGCTCGCGATCGTGGCCGGGAGGCGACGTGGACATGTCGTTGACCGTGGTCTTGTAACGCCCGAACCTCACTGGGGCGCGCCGCGGTGCCCATGAGCACGGTCGACGGTCGTTGCCCTGAGAGGGCCAGCTGGCAGACATGTGGCCCAATCGCGCAGTCCCCTCGCTGACGGATCTCGCGCTCCTCGCACACTGGTGCTCCCTCGCTCTGGCTACGGTTTCCGCCATGGCGGAGACCTCGACCGTTACCGTCGAGGGTGGCCTCACGCTTTCGTGCGCCGTGCAAGGCGAACGGGCGGGTCCAGTCCTCGTATTGCTGCCGGGGCCAACTGATTCGTGGCGCTCCTACGAGCCGGTCCTTGAACGGCTCCCGCCGTCGATCCGCGCCATCGCTGTGTCCCAGCGCGGGCACGGCGACTCCGACAAACCGCCGACCGGTTATCGAGTGGAAGACTTCGCTGCCGATGTCGTGCCGTTCCTCGACGCCCTCGGTATCGAACAAGCGATTCTGGCGGGGCACTCGGGCTCGTGTCTCGTCGCCCGTCGCGTGGCGATCGACTCCCCCGAGCGCGTGGCCGGGCTCGTGCTCGAAGCTTCACCCGCCACTGTCCGAGCCGTCGCCGGGCTCGAGGGCTTCGTGGAGTCAGTCGTCTCCGGTCTGCAGGACCCGATCGACCCGGACTTCGCCCGCTCGTTCGTGGTTGACACCTCGTCGGACGACATAGACGCCAACGTGCTCGACGAGATCGTGGCCGAGCTCCTCAAGGTTCCGGCGTATGTCTGGCGGGAGACGTTCGCGGGACTGCTGGAGTACGACGACATGGCCGAGTTGTGGCGCATCAACACACCCACGTTGTTGGTCTGGGGCGATGCCGACGCACTGGTTGCGCGCGACATGCAGGACCAGCTGGCAAGGCTCATCACCTCCTCCGAGTTGCTCGTCTACCCCGGCGTCGGCCACACACCACGATGGGAAGATCCGTCGCGCTTCGCTTCCGACGTGGCGGCGTTCGCCGAGAGATTGCTTCCCGGATCGAGTACCCCGAGGGTTTGAACCCGCCGCGCGACTGCCCCACCCAAGTCCAGAGTGACGCGTGTCCCCGCGCAGGCACGCTTCGACCACAACGCTGCAACTGTCAAATAGCTCGCTTATACCTGGCCTGACCCCGTTTGGTGGTCCAGTGGTTATGAGAGTGCTGGTTGGGGTTGGAGATTGGTCCAGCGCGCAGCGTACGCGGCTGGGTTGAGCATGCCAAGGCTGGAGTGCGGCCGTCGCGTGTTGTAGTCGATGCGCCAG
>JANPBJ010000198.1:0-10722 GCA_031430375.1 Acidimicrobiia bacterium | reverse complement strand
AGCTGGCCGCCTTCTTCGTATCCGACATAGCCCGGAGGTGAGCCCACCAGTCGTGACACGGTGTGCTTCTCCATGTACTCGCTCATGTCGAGTTGGATGTGAGACTGCTCGTCGCCGAAGAGGAACTCGGCAAGCGTCTTGGCCAGCTCGGTCTTGCCGACACCCGAGGGGCCCAGGAAGATGAACGACCCACTCGGACGTTTCGGATCCTTCAGGCCGGCGCGCGTGCGACGGATTGCCTGTGACACGGCACGAACGGAGTCCTCCTGGCCGATGACGCGCTTGTGCAGTTCGTCCTCCATGCGCAAGAGCTTGGCCGTCTCTTCCTCGGTGAGTTTGTACACCGGAATGCCCGTCCAGATCGAGAGGACCTCGGCGATGGCCTCCTCGTCGACCTCGTCGAACAGGTCGACACCGGAGTCCTTGATCTCCTGTTCCTTTTCTTCCTTCTCGCCAAGGAGTTCCTTCTCCTTGTCGCGCAACTTTCCGGCTTCTTCGAACTGCTGCGCCTCGACCGCCTCTTTCTTCTGCTGCACGATCTGCGCGAGCTGGTTCTCGAGCTCCTTGAAGTCAGGAGGCGTTTCCATGCGCTTGATACGCAGGCGCGATCCGGCCTCGTCGATGAGGTCGATGGCCTTGTCGGGTAGGAACCGATCGGAGATGTAACGGTCGGCCAGGTTGGCTGCGGCCACCAGTGCCTGATCGGTGATCGTGACACGGTGGTGCGCCTCGTAGCGGTCACGCAGGCCCTTGAGGATCTCGATCGTATGCGCAACCGAGGGCTCCTCGACCTTGATGGGTTGAAAACGCCGTTCGAGCGCGGCGTCCTTCTCGAGGTGCTTGCGGTATTCGTCGAGGGTGGTGGCGCCGATGGTCTGCAGCTCGCCGCGGGCAAGCATCGGCTTGAGGATCGACGCGGCATCGATAGCGCCCTCGGCGGCGCCGGCGCCCACCAGGGTGTGCAACTCGTCGATGAACAAGATGATGTCGCCGCGGGTCTTGATCTCTTTCAACACCTTCTTGAGACGCTCCTCGAAATCACCGCGGTAGCGCGACCCGGCAACCAGCGCGCCCAGGTCGAGGGTGTAGAGCTGCTTACCTTTGATGGTGTCAGGAACGTTGTTGGCCGCGATCGATTGCGCGAGGCCCTCGACGATTGCCGTCTTGCCGACACCGGGCTCGCCGATGAGCACCGGGTTGTTCTTGGTGCGTCGCGAAAGCACCTGCATGACCCGCTCGGTCTCTCGTGCGCGGCCGATGACCGGGTCGAGCTTCTTCTCGCGCGCCAGTTGCGTGAGGTTGCGGCCGAACTGATCGAGCACGAGCGAACCAGAGGGTGTCTCCTGCCCGGTGGAGCCACCGGGGCCGGTTGTGGCGCCCGCCTTCTCGCCTTGTCCCTGCCCGCTGTATCCCGACAACAGCTGGATGACCTGCTGACGCACGCGCGACAGGTCTGCCCCCAGCTTGACAAGCACCTGCGCCGCGACGCCCTCGCCTTCGCGAATGAGCCCGAGGAGGATGTGCTCGGTGCCGATGTAGTTGTGACCGAGTTGCAGCGCCTCACGAAGCGAGAGCTCGAGCACCATCGTGGCACGCGGCGTGAAGGGGATGTGGCCTGACGGCGCAGAGCCACCGTGGCCGATGATCTCCTCGACCTGAGCGCGCACTGCCTCGAGCGAAATGCCGAGTGACTCCAAAGCCTTGGCCGCGACACCCTCACCCTCGTGGATGAGGCCGAGCAGGATGTGCTCGGTGCCGATGTAGTTGTGGTTCAGCAGGCGCGCTTCTTCCTGCGCCAGCACCACGACTCGCCGAGCTCGGTCGGTGAAGCGTTCAAACACGTGAGTTCCGCCTCTCGTCGGTAGGTTCGACCACACAACGAGTGCGGCCGAAACTCGTTCGACACTCTATCGGCCGGGGGTTTTTGGACCCGGACGGGTGCTGATGTCTCATCGACTGCTCTGCGGCCGTGCTGAAGCCCAGACCGTCTTGTCGAAAACGACGCTTCCGGCTTGGTCTTTGTTCCCGACACCCCGTACCGTGGCCACATGTCACCACTCGACGCGCTCGGCGTCGCGCCGATGGCCGCCGACATGGAACGCGTCGAAACCGCGCTGACCGGGTCGGTTCGGTCGTCAGATCCATTCCTCTCCGACGTGGCAGGCCACCTGATCACGGCCGGTGGCAAACGGCTCCGGCCGGCACTGTCGTTGTGTGCCGCGTATGCCGCAAAGGGTGTAGGGCCGGTCTCCGACGATGCGATCACCGGCGGCGTGTCCGTGGAGCTCGTCCACCTCGGGTCGCTGTACCACGATGACGTGATTGACGAAGCCGAGACTCGCCGGGGCGTTCCCTCGGTGAATGCGCGGTGGTCGAACATCGTGGCGATCCTCGCGGGCGACTACTTGTTGGCTCGCGCCTCGGCGCTCGCCGCGTCGCTCGGAGCCGACGTTGCCGCGCTCCTCGCTACCACCATCGGCGAGTTGTGTCGTGGCCAGGTACTCGAGCTGCAACACCTCTTCGACACCGATCGCACCGCCGAGGCATATATCTCCGCGATCACGGGCAAGACCGCATCATTGTTCGGCACGGCGTGTCGCGTCGGGGGCATGGTCTCCGCGGTGGATGACCCAACGCTGGAGGCACTCACCGAGTTTGGCCACCACCTCGGGATGTGTTTTCAAATCGTCGACGACGTCCTCGACGTGACCGGCACCGACGAGTCACTCGGCAAGCCCGCGGGCAACGACATCCTCGAAGGCGTCTACACATTGCCGGTGATCCACGCCTTGGCGTCGTCGTCCTCGGACGAGTTGCGAGAGTTGCTCGGCCGCAAGATCGACCGGACCCAGTTGGATCGAGCGCGTGCACTCGTCGTGGAGACCGACGCGATCGACGCGTCGATTGACACCGCCCGCTCTCATGGGGCGGATGCCTCCGCCGTGTTGTCCTCAACGACCGCGCTCGATGCTGAGGTCACCGACGGCATGATCCGCCTGGTCGACACCTTGGTCACCCGCCAGTTCTGACCCGCCAGTTCTTTGGTCTACGGACGTTGGTTGCGGATAGAACATCGGGATGGCACTCGACGGAACCTATGAACCGAGCCCGTGGGAATGGGTGGCCGATCAGGTCGCTCTCTACGAATCGTCGGGCGGGACCGACGGGCTGCTGTTGAACGGCCAGCCGTGCGTCGTTCTCTGGACGCGGGGACGCCACTCGGGCACGGTGCGAAAGAGTCCGTTGATGCGGGTGGCCGACGGCGGCGGTCGGTACGCGATCGTGGCGTCGATGGGCGGCGCGCCGAAGCATCCGGTCTGGTATCTCAACGTTGTCGCGGAGCCCTCCGTCTCCTTGCAGGACGGGCCCGAGCTTCGGGACTACACGGCACGGGGAGTGGAAGGCGACGAGAAAGCCGCATGGTGGAATAGTGCCGTCGAGGTCTGGCCCGCGTACGACGAGTACCAAGCCAAGACCGATCGAGCGATCCCTCTCGTCGTCCTCGACCCCATCTGAGCCAATCGGCTCGGCGTCCACGTCTGCCGTCGGCGTTCGTCGGCGCGGCGTCACCAGCAGCGCTTGTCGAGTAACCGGCGCTGGCCGCCACCTACTCGACAAGCGCTCGGTCTTCAGTCCCTCGGTTCAATCCGTGCCGAATCCTGCGTGGCCGAGGATGGGTCGCGTGCGTTGCGCGGCCGCGGAGCCAGCCCAGGCCAGGAACGCCGCGACGATCGGGATGACCACCACGATCGCGATCGCGGCGATCCACGGAAACTCGACCAAGGGGTAGAGCGACGACCCGGCAACAACTTGCTGGCCCGCGATCGGTTTCTGCAGCGCCTGGAAGACGACGGCAATCGGAACAAAGCCGGTTGGCAACGCCAGCACTGCACCGCCCGTGGCCAGCAAGTAGGCGTTCGTGGCACTCATACGCCGCCGCGACTTCGGCTTCGCACCGAGCGAATCAAGCACCGTGCGTTCCTCAGCACCTTCCGCGGCACCGAGTAGCAGGCCAATCCCAACCACGAGCAGCACGAACAACGACGCCAATCCGGCGATCCAGAGTTGCAGGCTCGCCGGGTTCAAGACACCTCGCCAAAACGCGGGGATGGTGTCGCCTGAACCGACCGACACCGACACGCCCGAAGGATTCGTATCAACAGCCGGTGGCGTCACATACGGGTCCGATTGGTATTGACCCCTGTAGAGAGCATCCCGTTGCCCCTCGGCGATCGGTTTCGATGTGACTCCGACCACCCCAACCACGAGTGGCCTGACGCCGAGCGAGCGAACTCGCGCGGGGGTCACGACCACAAACGCCTCGGAACCGAAATACTGACGCCAGCCAATGGGGGCCGCCTGGGCGATGAACCTCGGTCCGTCGCCGCCAACCTGGAGCGTGACGACCTGCGGCTCACCAGAACGGCTGCCATTTGCGATCGGCGCTAGCGCAAAGGCTCCCGCATCCCACACCGCTCCGTCCCGATCGAGTGCACGCTTCGCCGCGCCGGAAAGCACGAGCAGCCTCCGCAGCGGTGGGCTGTCGACGAGCACCGGGAACGATGGGGGGCCGACATCCGCAGTACCGACGGGGGCGGCGAGGAACCCCTCGATATTGCCGAACTTCACACCGGGAAGCACTCCTTCAACAACCCGTTGGCTCTCCGAGAGTTCCCCCGGGAGCGGCAACGACAGTCCATCCACAACCCTCGTACTGGTGATGGTCATGACGTTCGCAGGCAGAGCGGAGTAGCGCTCCACGTTGCGTCCAGTGCCGAGCCCGAGCATGGCCGTCACCACCGCGATCGCCAGCGCGCCGGCGATGGCCCCGGCGGTCACGACCGCCGCACTCCGACTGCGCACCCGGACCAAACTGCGAGCGGCGATACGCGCGGCAGGACCAAGGCGCGCGCAACACTTCACGAGCAGCTCCACCACAACCGGCGCGAGGTACGCCGCACCGGCCATCACCAACAGACCGCCTGCGATCGCCACCAGTGCGACGGTTTGCGGCTGCGACGTCCGGTCCCGAGACACGGCCGCAACGAGCGCGAGCAGCCCAAGACCCGTACCGAAAATGATGGTCGCCTTCAACCACCGCAGTGGTGGAACCGGCGCAAGCGGACGCCGGCCACCGAGCGCGGCGAGGACCGGAACCCGACTCGTTGTTCGGGCAGGGAATCGGGCCGCAATCGTCGCCGCGCCGATCGCAGTGAGCGCGATCAGCCCGAGATATGGGTTCACCACGTAGTTCAGCTCGTGGTGGTAGAGGCTCTCGATCCAGTTCTGGGCGAGCGACAGACCGACGAGTCCAGCGGTCACGCCCAGCGCAGCACCGATCGCGCCGAGCACCGTTCCCTGCAAGGTGAGCATCGTCCGAAGAAACCGCTGATCGCCACCGTTGGCCGAGACCAACCCCAGCGTCACCAGCTGGCGGACCGCCGTCGTCGCGAACGCCGCCGAGATGATCACCCCGATCGCGGCGAGCAACAACGCCACGGCAACCCAACCCCAAAACCTCCCCTGCGCCGGAACCGTCGAACCGTTTCCGAACTGAGCGGGAATGGTCGCGCCCAGCAACCCCGGTGAGTCCGGGAGCGCTTCACCTCCCAATAGTTTTGGAAACGGCCGTGTCTCTCCTGGAGCGTGAAGCGTCAGCCGTTCGAAGGTCGAATCGAACTCACGCGTGACGAAGACACCGCGTGGAAGCTCGACCGCAACCGTCGTTCGAACCAGGCCGGGTTGGCGGACGACACCAAAATCGAAACTCGGTGCGATCAGGATCGGCGTCCGATAATCCTCGAGCGAGCGCGCGATCCCGACAACCCGCCCCGAAAACCCGGGCCGAGAGAAACGAACGAGTTCTCCGACATGAACTCCGAGCCACTGGGCAACCCCGCGGCTCATCACCAGCTCGCCCGCCCTTGCATTCCGCCCGCTGGTCAGCTCCAGGCCGGCGAACGCCGCGGAGTCGGCCGCGCCGAGATTCAACACCTTCACTGAACGAAGTCCTTGCCCGTTCGCGGGGGTCAACGGCAACTCCCAGGCCGACGCAAATCGCACGACCGTCGACCCGACCGGCAACGCCGATTCAAAGCGAGGGTCCGCTACTCCATCGACGTCGAATACGACGCTCGCCGGACCGTAGGAACGACGGAACGATTCGGAGCCCCTCCGGACAAACTGCGTCTCCACGAGGACATCAGCGACCGTGAGCGCGAACACGGGGACCGCGATCAGCAACACCACCAACATTGCGCGGCCGGGACGGCGGCGGGTCTCGCGGCGCGCCAGGCGGGCGGCGAGTCGCCAGGATCCGAGCATCAGTTGGTGGAGCCCATCGCCGCCACAGTCGCCACTGGCGCGGGGACCGACTCGTCCACGATCACGCCGTCACGCAGGAACACCACGCGGTCGGCCCAGGATGCGAACCGCGGTTCGTGCGTGACCAACACCAGCGCCGCACCGGTCGAGGCGGGGAGCGAAGCGAGCAGCTCGATGATCGAGTCGCCGGTGAGTGAATCGAGCGCCCCCGTTGGCTCGTCCGCGAGCAACAACGCTCGCGGGCGCACGATGGCTCGCGCGATCGCTACGCGCTGCTGTTCGCCCCCGGAGAGATCATCAGGGAACCGATCGAGATGGCGTTCCAAGCCCACGGCGTCCAACGCAACGTCGGCGGCGCGGCGCGCCGCTCGGTGCGACGAACCGTCGAGCTCCAACGGCAGCATCACGTTCTCGATTGCACTCAGCGACGCGATGAGGTTGAGCTTCTGAAAGATGTAGCCAACATCGCGGCGCCGAAGATCGGCCTGCGCCGCAAGGCTCAGTGCGGTGAGGTCGCGGCCGCCGACCTCGACCTGCCCCGACGTTGGCGATTCCAGCGCGCCCGCCAGGTGGAGCAGCGTGGACTTCCCGCATCCCGACGGCCCCATGATCGCCACGATCTCGCCCGGCTCGACCGCCAACGACACGCCACCAACCGCGCGCACTTCCGTGGGCCCGCGACCGAAACACTTGACCACATCCGTGAACCGCAAGGCGGAAGTGCCACTCATTGTTTCCCCCTGTCCTGTCGCGCAAGACGCGCCTCACAACGATCGAGCCATCGCAGATCCGCTTCGGCGCGCACCACGAGCGCATCGGCCACCAAGTCACCGGCAAGCGATGGCGCCGAGCCGCTCGCGCGCACCTCGCGGCGGCGACGTTGCAGCAACGCGACGAGCGCGGTGCGCTGCCGCGTGATCACACTCAGCGCGTGCTTCGGTCCCCGCTCGATCGCCATCAACACCTTGAGCATCAGCTCGTCGCGCGGCGGCGGCTCATCCACCGGGACCGCAGTCCACCAAGCCCCAAGGGCCTCGCGACCGTCGGCGGTGATGCGGTAGGTCTTGGTGTCCTCGGTGGCCTCGTGATCCACCAGACCGTCGCGCTCGAGCCGGTCGAGCGTGGTGTACACCTGACCCACGTTGAGCGGCCAGACGCTCCCGGTTGCGCCCTCGAACTCGGTCTTGAGTTGATACCCGTGGCGCGGCCCGTCGGCGAGCAATGCCAGGAGTCCTTCTCGTACGGCCATAGTTACTCAGTATGCATACCGAGTAACTCCCTGTCAAGCCTCAGTTCCATCGGACTCGCAGCGTCGACGGCTCGCAGTTCCAGGACTCGCAGCGCCGTCAGCGCGAGCCGTCGTCGGCAGTGCTCGGCCGCCGTCCAGCCCCCCGTCGTGGGATTCCACAGGCGAGGAGATACCCGCCGGCCACGAGGATGAGATCCACCAACGGGCTCAGCTGGGGGCCGAGGAAGGCCCGACCGCCGGGGTCCAGGAGATGGTTGAACCCAGTCAGAGCGAATCCGGCCAGGCCGCGGACGGCTACGAGTGCGCCAAGCGCCCGACGGGCCGCGGCACCGCGCTGCGCCCGGGTCCAGCTCGGCATGCGCTCCACGCCCACGGTCAGGAGGACGAGGGGCACGAGAATCGCCAGACACCCGAGGAACCACGGGATCTTCGCCCCCCACCATGGTGCGGACGCCGGCGCCGGCAACCAGTTCACCGAGTAGAAGAACCCGCCCATCGCGGCCGCCGCAGTGAGATGCCAGAGGAAGATCGTCATGATCCCCGCGTTGATCGCCACCGTGAACGTCCACGGGCCGCCCCGCTCCAACCAGCGCGCCAACGTCGGGCGCAGCGCGAGCAGCACCGCGGTCTGCGCCACCGTCAGCACGAGAATGCACACCGTCGGAGGACTCATATTCGACACCCGCGCGCCGGGCAATCCCACCATGCTCACCGGATACGGACCAACGGTCGAGAGCACTGCGAGGACACCCAGCGCGACCGCGGCAACCGTCAGCGCGCCCCTGATCGGGATCGGATTCGCACGACCGGCAAAGTGGAAACCCAGCTCCTGGGCAAACGCGAAGACGAACAAGTAGTTGAGCACCGCGAGCCCGGGCAGGACGTGGGAGAACCGCAACGCGTCCAAACCCACGACCACCACCGGCAGTCCGATCACCAGCGCGAGCGGTGCCGAACGATGGATGTGGAGCTGAACGGGTGCGATCAAGGTGACCACGAGATACACCGCGAGAAACCAGAGCGGTTGCGCCGCGATCCGGGCGACGTCATGGACCAACGCGGCGTCGACATCGAAGGCGGTGAGGACGGTGGCCGCACCGAGCCACGCCACAATGAACACCACCGTCGGGCGCAAGAGACGCTCCGCACGCGCCGCGAAGAAGGCACCCGAATCGAACGCGGTCCGACCTTCGATCGCCCGCCGCGTGGAGAATCCGCCCACGAGGAAGAACACACCCATGACCTGAAACACCCAGGTGACGGGCCGCAGGCCCGAGACGTCGCTCAGGACGTTGCCGACCTCGATGCCGTGCGGGGTCCGTTGGATCGTCGCAACGAGCCAGTGTCCGCACACAACGGCGAGGATCGAAGCGGCCCGCAAGAAGTCGATGGTCCGATCCCGCTCGGGCGGCGTCGCATCGGCCATGCTCCGCACCAACCCGCCCAGTTGTCGAACGCCCACGCCGCCAGCAGAGCACACCTCGATCGGTACACGGCGTACCGGGATCGATTGCTGCGTGTTTTCCGTCCACGACACGTCCGGATTCGCCGCCGACTGCCATTCGCGGAGCGATCCATGGACCCGCGCCTCCTATGCCCGATGCCGTGGAACATCAACGGGACAAAGCGCCGGTGCCCCACGTCGAGTACACCATCGGGTGAACCGACCGATCCCGGCCAAGGAGCGTGCACCCATGACGGTGATCCCCGGACCCCGCGGCCGCGCGGCAGTCACCGCCACCCGGGGGCTACTCAACACACCGATGGACACCATCGAGGCGCTCGCCGCGCGGTACGGACGTACCTTCGCCGTCCACCTCGGGCCGACCTCGATTGTGGTCGTGGGCGATCGTGAACTCATCAAGGTGGTACTGACCGGTCCGCAGGAGCGATACCGCTGGGGGCCGGTGTTCAAACTGCCGCTCGGTGTGTTCGTGGGGCCCACCTCGATGCTCGTCAGTGATGGCGCCGATCACGACCGTCGTCGTTCCCTCGTCCAACCGGCGTTTGCACTGCGGAGGCTCCAGGCGTGGCGAACCGTAGTCCTCGCGGAGTACGACCGGATGATCGACGCACTGCCGTTGGGCGAGGTCTTCGATCTTGCGCCACACATCCAAACCGCGGTTCGCCGCATCGTGGTGCGGGTGTTGTTCGGTCCCGAGCTCGACGCGGACGACATTGGTGATCGCCTCGCGCCCGCCGCGGAATACATCAACCGACCGATACTCAAACAGGTGCCGCACCCACTCCCCTTCGGTGACCGCGAACGCGCCCGAGCATCTCGTCGCTCGTTCGATGCGCGCCTCGACGAGGAGATCGAACGGCGACGGCGGGAGCCGTCGCGCGAACGCGACGACGTGCTCGACACACTGCTTGCCACCGACGGCCTCCGCGCGAGCGAACTCAAGGATCAAGTGGTCTCGCTCATCGGTGCGGGCTACGACACCACGACCGCCACGGCCAGTTGGCTCATCCTGCGGGCCGCGCCAGATGCAGAGGTGTGGCAGCAGCTGCGAGCCGAGGCCGAAACCGTCGAAGCCGACGATCGCCGCCCGTGGGCCGAGGCCGCGGTGCAGGAGTCCCTGCGTATTCATCCCGCGGGCGCGCACGCACCGCGCCTCGCGGCCCAGAGCTTCGACCTCGGGCCCTACCGAATCCGACGCGGATCTCTCATCGCATGGTCACCGCTGCTCGCCGGTCGCGACCCCGTGTCGTGGCCAGATCCCATGCGGTTCGATCCGGGCCGTCACGTCGACGGCGACGAACTCGAATACGCGTGGGTGCCGTTCGGCGCCGGCTCTCGCAGCTGCTTGGGGTTCGGCCTCGCCCGAATGAACCTGACGATGCTGGCCTCTCGGCTCGCGCAGCGGGTGGACCTCACGCTCGTGTCGACCGAGCTCCCGGGCCCAGTAGGGACGGTGACTGCGCATCCCGTCGGCGGCGTCCCCGTCACCATCACCGCCCGCCGCTGACCGCTGCGTCGGAGCCCGACGTGGGAGAGCAGCAGGCGAGTTAGACATCCCACGGGTGGTAGATGTCAAGCGGCGAGTTGGGTGCGGTGTCCCCATGCGGTGTGTTCGTCGTACAGGGTCTGGTGGTCGAGGCAGCCGTGGAGGAGGCCCACGAGGCGGTTGGCGAGGGCTCGGAGC
>JANPBJ010000197.1:0-8925 GCA_031430375.1 Acidimicrobiia bacterium | reverse complement strand
GATGTTGGTGAATGCCGAGGCCGACGTGCTCGTGGTCGCGGAACGCAACGACGACTTCATACGACAGTTTGGAGTTGCGGGTGGCATGGACGCCTATCCGTTCCACGTGGATGGGCCGTCGAACGAGGCCGACTACGCGACGGTGATTGCGTCCCGCGCGGTCTTGCTCGACGGCTCGACTGTTGTGTACTCCGGTGCAATGCGGATTGCGCGAGCGGTCGTGCAGTGTGGGTCCGCCGAGCTCAGCATCGTGGCTGTCCATCTGCGGGCCGTGACCGAGCCCGGAGGATTCCGTGCCTGGCGAACAGAACTGAGGGAACTGACGGCGTACCTCACGACGGTCGCGCCCCCCTTCGCGGTGGTGGGTGATTTCAACTCGAGTCAGTTTCGGCCCGCATTGGCCCGTCTGCTGCGCGATGCAGGACTCATGGACGCGCACCGCACCACGGGCAAGGGACTCACTCGCTCACTGAAACTCGCCGCGCACGGAGCCCTGGCGTGGTTCCCTGCGTTTACACGCGTGGACCATGCGCTGCTCAGCCCTGGTGTCCATGCGGTCGATGTGGTCAATCTCCCGACCGCCGGTAGCGACCACTATCCGTTTCTTGCGACCTTGGCCGTGCAACAACCGGTGGCCTAGCGCGCCCGTGGTCCCATGGCGCAGCAGACCGGCGACGGAGCCCGCTTCCGCTCGCCCTCTTAGGTGTTCAGTACGCGTGCGGGCGCGGTGGTGACCGGCCGACCATTGGCGTACTCAGGTCGAACCGATCCACCGACGACGCGTGGTTCGGCCGTCAGATCGATCGCTTGGTCAGCACGGGTCTCGAGCATTCGATCGAGGACTTCCGCGAGGGTCGTGTCGGTCTTCAGCCGGTCGCCAACCTGCGTGGTTGCTTCCGTAAGGCCGGTCAGTGCGGAGATGAGTTCCTCGTCCCTGCGCAACAGGTCGCCGTGGATCGCCGCGATTTTTGAGTGCATCATCAGGAACTCATCGCGCTCCTGGTGCCGACGTCGTCCGAGTCCGAGCATGCTGCCTCCCCGCAGAACCTGAATGCTTCGGCGACGCTAACCCCGCGGTCAGCCGAAAACGGGGATTTCCCACGATGGGCGTGCAGACGGGCGCCGCGGGGCGAACGCGTGAGAGCATCGGCCTATGAGCAGCGATGAGATTGACGGGCGGGTGGTGGTCGTCACCGGGGCGTCGAGAGGGATCGGCAAGGGATTGGCGATCGGGTTGGCGCGGCTCGGTGCACAGGTGGTGTGCGCGGCGCGCACCGTCGATGCGGTCGGGAGCGAGTTTCCCCAAACGATCCATGAGACCGTCGACGCGATCCGATCAGCTGGGGGTATTGCGTACGCGGTTCGATGCGACATCGGCGACGCGTCGGACATCGAAGCCCTGATCGCAACGACTGTGGGCGAGTTCGGTCGCCTCGACGTGCTCGTGAACAATGCGATGACCCCAACGCGCGCGCCGTTGGAAGATTCGACCGTGGAGCTCTGGGACGATTCCATGCGCGTGAACGTGCGCAGCCTCTACCTGTTCACCCGCGCGGTGACACCAGTGATGGGGCGCAACGGCGGCGGGAGCATCATCAACATCTCGTCTGGCGCGGCCGCCCATGACGTGAGCGCGTTCATGCCGCCGGGCTACGTGCTCTACTCGGTCGCGAAGGCGGCGCTCGAGCGATTCTCGTCTGCCGCCGCGGCGGAGCTGCGGGCGAGCGGTGTGACGATTAATGCGCTTCGACCGGGTGCGGTCCGGACCGAACACACCGAATCAGAGTTTGGCGCCGACTTCGATTGGACGGGATGGACCACTCCGGATGCAGTCGTGGCGCCGGTCGCGTATCTCGCGACCCAGATCAACACCGACTTCACCGGTCGCGTGCTCGACGTCAGTAACTTCGGCACCGCGTGGGGCCCCGGACGGTGAACGTGCGCCCGAGTTCCCAGATACTCGGGTTCCTCGATGCCGGCGATGGTCGGATGTCGGCGGCCGTGCCGGCGTTGGCCAAGGTCGGTGACCCATGACCCTGTCGTGTGGCTCTCAGGCGTGGTACGCCTAGGGGATGAGTTCAGCCTTCGAGTATCAGAGTGTCTCGCTACACGGCCACGACATCGCGTACCGAATGGCGGGTGACGGCCCCAACGTCTTGCTCATCCACGGCATGGCGGGCAGTTCCCGGACCTGGCGCGCCGTGATGCCCCGTCTCGCAGAGGAGTGTCGGGTCATCGCGCCGGACCTTATGGGACACGGTGAGTCGGCGAAGCCAACCGCTGACTACTCGCTCGGCGGTTTCGCCGCGATGTTGCGTGACCTGCTCGGCGCCCTCGACATCGATCAGGTGACGGTGGTGGGACAGTCGCTGGGAGGAGGCATCGCGATGCAGCTTGCGTACCAGCATCCGGAACTGGCCGAGCGCCTGGTCCTGGTGAGCAGCGGCGGGCTCGGGCGCGAGGTCAGCTGGATGTTGCGGGCACTCGCATTGCCGGGCGCCGAATATGTGATGCCCGCGGTGTTTCCGGATTTCGTGCGTGATTTCGGTGATCGAGTCGCCCGCACGTTGACGCGCCTCGGATGGCGGTCGCCGCGGGCAGACGAGATGTGGCAGTCGTATTCCTCGCTTTGTGGTGTTGAGCATCGGGCCGCGTTCGTCCGCACATTGCGTTCCGTCGTTGACCCGAGTGGCCAGGCAATCAACGCGTCGGACCGGCTGTATCTGGCGGGCGCGGTGCCAACGTTGATCGTCTGGGGCGATGCGGATCCGATCATCCCAGTGGCGCACGCGCACACGGCCCACGCAGCGATGCCGGACTCCAGCCTGGAGATCTTCGAGGGCGTCGGGCACTTTCCGCACGTCGAACAGCCGGACCGGTTCGCGACCTGCTTGCTCGAGTTCATGCGCTCCCGAGCCGCGGTCGGAGAGCTCAATCACCGCGGTCAGAAGAAGGTGGTCACGGGCTGAACTGTGGGTGCCAGGCGCGGTCTGCGAGCTTCCGGTGTCTGAGAGACTCTCGGGTATGCGTGTTCCTGGGCCCACTGTTCATACCGTGGCCCGAGCCGCGGCGCGGTTGCCCGCGGTGCTGTTGGCTCCGGCGCGCGGTGTCGTGGCGAACGCGGCTCGGGGAGCATTCGCGAGCCGGTCGCTCGAACCGGCCGAGATCGAGATTGCCACGGACGAGGAGCCTGGTCTCTTCAGTCCCGACTCCGTCACGTGGCGGGTGCATCGCGATCGTTCGATGCTCATTGGCGGACTTCGCGCCCTTTTCCTGCAAGTGCTCGACCCGCTCACGGTCGCGGGCGTAGCCCAACACTCCTCGTACCGCGACGACCCGTTGGGTCGCCTGGCGCGGACCGGTCGGTTCGTTGGTGCCACCACGTACGGCACGACCACCGAAGCGGAGGCGGCGATCGCGATGGTGCGCCGGGTGCACGTGAAGGTACGGGGACGTGCCGCTGATGGTCGCACCTATCGCGCGAATGATCCGGACCGCTTGGCGTGGGTGCACAACGTGGAGGTGGACTCGTTTCTGGTGGCCTATCGCCGCTACGGGCCCGGGTTGAGCGACGCAGAGGCTGATCAGTACGTGGCGGAGATGGCGGTCCTCGGTCGCCTGCTCGGCGCCACCGACGTTCCCGAAACTGCGGGCGACTTGCGTCGTTGGATTGATGATGCTCCTGGCCTGGCGATGACGCGCGACGCTCGCGAGATCGTTCGGTTTCTGGTGCTGCCGTCATTGCCGGTGGCGATGCTCCCCATGTACGGTGTGATCGCGGCGGCGGCCGCCGATTTGTTGTCATGGCGGCGGCGCGTCACCCTCGGTCTTTGGCCGGTACCGCTGGTGGACCCATTGGTGGTGCGTCCGACCGCCGCCGCGCTCCTTGCGGTGCTCGGATGGGCACTCGGTCCAGCGCCGGTGCCGCGGCCTCGCGTTTCTTGAAGCGGGTCCTCAGCGGTGGTTTGGTGTGACGCGGGGTGGAGAAGGACCGTGGGCCGCGAGCGAAGAGAGATGCGCGGCGGTGGTGACCAAACAGACGTGAGTGAATGCCTGAGGGAAGTTACCAAGTTGCCGTTCGCTCACCGGGTCGTATTCCTCGGCGAGCAATCCCACGTCGTTCGACAGGCCGAGGAGTCGCTCGAAAAGTTCCCGCGCGGCATCCTCACGTCCGAGGAGTGCGCGGTTGTCGGCCAGCCAGAACGAGCAGGGAAGGAAGGCACCTTCACCCTGCGGGAGCCCGTCGACGTTCCCCGTGCTGCTGGTCTCGTAGCGTGCGACGAGACCGTCGTTCATCAGCGTCCGTTCGATTGCCGTCACGGTGCCGGATACTCGGGGATCGTCGGGTGGGAGAAATCCGACGAGGGGCAGCATCAAGACCGAGGCGTCGAGTTGCTTCGAACCGTAGGACTGCACGAACGCGTTGAGATCGGTGTCGAATCCTTCGGCACAGACCTGGGCGTGAATCTCATCGCGGATTGCCGCCCACTTCTTGACCGGGCCGGTCAGGCGGAACTTCTCAACGTTGCGTACCGCGCTGTGGAAGCCGAGCCAGGCCATGGCCTTTGAATGGGTGAAGTGGGCGCGCGGGCCGCGGACCTCCCAGATGCCTTCGTCCGGCTTGCGCCAGAGATTCTCGAGTGAACTGAGCATGGCGCACTCCAAATCCCAAGAGTCGCGATGCGCCTCTGGGTCCGGCATCAGCTGACGGGTCCGATGCAGCGTGGCCAGTACCTCGCCGTAGACGTCGAGTTGAAACTGCTCGCTCGCCGCATTCCCCACCCGCACCGGGCTCGACTTCTCGAAACCGGGAAGCCAGTCGAGTGTCATTTCGCTGAGCCGTCGTTCGCCCGCAACGCCGTACATGATCTGGAGATCATCGGGATCTCCGGCCGCGGCGCGCAACAACCAGTCCCGCCATGCGAGGGCTTCCTCGGTAAAGCCGCCGATGGTGAGCGACAGCAGGGTGAGAGTCGAGTCGCGCAGCCAGCAGTAGCGGTAGTCCCAGTTGCGGACACTGCCGATCCACTCGGGAAGCGACGTGGTAGGTGCGGCCACGATCCCTCCCGTTGGCGCGTAGGTGAGCGCCTTGAGGGTGATGAGAGATCGGATGACGGCGTCGCGCCATTCGCCTTGGTAGGTGCACTGGGCAGTCCAGTTGCGCCACCACCGTGCCGTGTCCTGGATGGCTCGGTGGGCGTCGACCGGGCGTGGAGTCGGCTCATGGGATCGGTGATACGCGAGTACGAAGGGCATCGACTGGCCCGCTTCAATGACAAAATCCGAGACGGTCGACTTGCCCGCGCCGTGAGTAGGTGCGGGGGTGCGCAACATGACCGCGTCGGGTCCCGCGATGGCTCGCACACCGTCGTCGGAGCGGCCGACCCACGGCACGATCGAGCCGTAATCGAAGCGCAGAATCAACTCCATATGGATCGGAACCCGGCCGCTGAGGCCTTCCACTACCCGAACGATGTCGACGCTCTTGCCGCGCACCGGCATGCAATCGGTGACGCGCACCGAGCCGTTGTCGGTGTGGAACGTGGTCTCCAGTACCAGCGTGTCGTCGCGGTATCGACGCTCGATGCGTTGGATACCTCCTGCCGGCGCGAGTTGCCAACGGCCGTGATCCGGCGTGCCGAGTAGCGCCGCGAACACCGCGCCAGAATCGAAACGCGGGACGCACCACCAGTCGATCGATCCATCACGCCCAACGAGGGCGGCGGTTTGGGTATCACCGATGAGTGCGTAGTCCTCAATTTGTTGGCCCACTCGATGCTCCTCTCGTTGAGACGCGCTCAGCGCGCGGCGGTGATGGTGACGTGCAGGCTGCGGTGCTGAGAGCCGAACGCGGGGCCAGTGCCGCGGTCGGTGGCGGCGAGACCGGGGCCCAGGAGGGCATGGTCGATCGGAATCCGCAGCGCGACGTTGGACTCCGGCCAGGACACTTGGAGCCCGAAGCCGTCGAGTGAGTCGAAGAGCCGACCGTCGTGGGTAAGCCGGTGAAACGACGGCGACCACGGGGTGGCGTTGAAGTCACCCATCACGATTCTGCGAGCTGACTGTCGGCGACTCCACCTGGCGGCCGCGTTGAGTGTCTGGTCGCGGTGATGGGCGCGCGCCGGGGTAGTCGGCGACTCGGTCCCGAACACCAGCAATGACACGGGCTCGGCGTTGGTGGTTTCAATCGTCATCTCGACGGCCGACGATCCGAAGGCCGGGTCCCGGGGATGGCGAACGACATCGACTGGTACGCGGCTGAAGACAATGGTCCGGACGTAGGCCGGGTCCGGCGACGAATGCCGACCGGATCGGCGAATTCGGTAGCCGGGCGCCGATTGGGTGAGCCGGGGAACATCGAACTGGGTCGGGTCGAGGACCACGAACACGTCGGGCTGGGTGGCGAGGATATGGCGGCCCAGTGCATCCACCTCGATTGGACGCGTCTGCGCGTTCAGATGACCGAAGCTGAGCCGAGGACTTTGGGCGCGGGCCGGGCGCACGTTGGTGTTGAGGGTTTGGCCGACCACAACCCCATTGACCACGAGACAGACCAGCGCGATGACGAAGGTGATCCGTGCGCGCAGCACTACGGCCAGCAGGCCCGCGACCAGGGCGATGATCCCGAGCTGGACCGGGAAGTTCGAGCAGAGTTCGAACGGCCACGCGGTCCAGGCCAGGCGACCCGCGACGGTGCCGGCCAACGGGACGAGGGCCGCGATGAAGAGAGGAATGCGAAGCAGGGTGCGCGGGCCGATGGATCACGGTACCTGGCACAAAACTGGTGAGGCGCGATCTCCGGGTTCAGAGGTGCCGGAAGGGCGCTGGCGGGTTCGTGGTGTGGCTGGTGGGGGTGCCCTGAGCTGCGGAGGTCAGCGCGGTCACTGCCTTCGTCAGGCTGGTCATGAGCAGGTCCCCGAGATCCGCCGTAAATCCCTCCCGGATCACGAACCGCAGCACCGCGACGTTTTCGGCGCCCTCGGGCATCGTGTACGCGGGTACCTGCCATCCGTCACGCCGGAGTTGGTCGGAGAGCTCGAAGACCGTGAACGGTGTCCCCTGGGTGCACTGCACGGTGAAGACGGGAATATCCGAACCGTTCGTAATCAGCTCCAAGCAACCCAGTCCCGCAACGCGCTGCGCGAGTTGCATCGCAACCTCGCGCAGGGTCTCCATGATCGCGAGGTAACCCGAGTGGCCGAGACGAATGAAGTTGAAGTACTGGCCGATGATCTGGTTGCCGGGACGGGAAAAGTTCAACGTGAACGTGGGCATGTCGCCGCCGAGATAGTTCACATGAAAGACCAGCTCTTCGGGAAGTTCCGTGACATCACGCCAGAGCGCGAAGCCGATCCCCGGGTAGGTGAGTCCGTACTTGTGGCCCGAGACATTGATCGACTTCACCCACGGCAGTCGGAAGTCCCACAACAGATCGGGTTGGAGGAACGGCGCCACGAACCCGCCGCTCGCCGCGTCGACATGCAACGGGATTTCCGCGCCGGTCGCAGCGTTGTGCTTCGCCAGTGCGTTGTGGATCTGCTCGATTGGTTCGTACTCTCCGGTGAACGTGGTCCCGAGGATCGCGACGACGCCGATCGTGTTCTCGTCCACGTGCGCGATTACTTGGTCCGGTGTGATGTGATAGCGGCCGGGTTCCATCGGGAGATAACGCGGTTCGACGTCCCAGTAGCGACAGAACTTCTCCCAGACCACCTGCACGTTGGAGCCGAGGACGAGGTTCGGTTGTTGCGCGTCCATCGCTCCGATCCCGCCACGTTTTCGCCATTGCCATTTCATGGCGAGGCCGGCGAGCATCACGGCTTCGCTGGATCCGATGGTCGAAGCGCCAACGGGATCGCCCGGAGCGTGGAAGAGCGAACTGACCATGCTCACGCAGCGCCGCTCCAGCTCCGCGGTCTGGGGGTACTCGTCCTTGTCGATCATGTTCTTGTCGAAGGACTCGGCCATGAGGCGGTCGGCCTGCGGTTCCATCCACGTGGTAACGAACGTGGCGAGGTTCAGGCGGCTGCTCCCATCGAGCAGAAGTTCGTCGTGGATCAGGCGATAGGCCGTCTCGGCATCGAGACCCTCGGATGGGAGGGTGTCCTTGGGTAAGGGATCGACGCTGGGCCGACCGCCGTACGCCACGCTGGTGGCACTGCGGTGGTCAGTTCGTTTCCGGGGCATTGCTCAGGGAACGTACTCGAACGCCCCACGATCGGCGAAGGTGATCGGCCCTATTCCGGTGTCGATCGTGATCGGGTCATCGAAGCGGATTGAGCCGTCGAAGTCGAGCGACGGTTGGCTCGGAGCACTCGAGTTCGCGGCGTCGATTGCCGGCGAACCGGCAAGCAGGTGGAAGTCGCCGCTGGCCGCGGCCCGGAACAACGGATCTCCCTGGATGCCGCGCGATTCCTGGCCGGTCGCCGCCCTGAATGCATTGAGGGAGGTGTATTTCACGCCACCCCAATCCACCATGATCCCCGGTGAACTGAGGAAGATGAGGTCGTCGTTCGCGGTGCAGCCGGCGGACACCGAGGCCGCGTCAGCTCGGATGTTGCCCGAAGTACGAGGACTGGTGAGGCCGTTGTCCACGCTCACGTTGTTAGCGAGGAGCCCGCTGGTTGACGAGGTCATCTCGATGCCGGAGTCGGAGTTCTGGTACACGGTGTTCGAAATGATGCGGGCATCGACCGCGTTGTGGACGTCGATTCCGTGGTCGCCGTTGCCATACACCACGTTGTCGTAGGCGGTGTTGCCTCCGAACGCGTCCCCGGACCAAAAGTTGATTCCGGAGTCCTCGTTGTCATGGACGAGGTTGGAGTACAAGACGTTTCCGGTGCCGTTGCGAAGGTCGATTCCGACCGCGGCCCTGATGTGGCCCCGCGCGTTGGCGAATGACTCGTTGTTGCGCACGACGTTGTT
>JANPBJ010000196.1:0-1607 GCA_031430375.1 Acidimicrobiia bacterium | reverse complement strand
CGGCGTCGCGCCCGAGACTGCCGCGATGTTGACCATGTTCGGCCGCTTCGTCGACGCTCGCGGTTTCGCGGTGGACCGCCGCGTCGTCTTGAGTGTCGACGCGCTGCACGATTCCGAGCGCAAGCAGTACCTCTACGGACTCATGGGCATCGCTGACGCGAGCCCGGTGCGCTGGGCCGCGGGAGTCCAACGAGAGGCTGCGAGGTTGGGCGAGCTCCCCGAGCTGACTGCCGAGCTCGCCGTTGCCGATATGCGGGTGCCTGTCGTACCGGAACCTCGGGGCCTCGGAAGCTCATTCCGCGCGGCGCGGTGACCGAGCCCGTCGAAGGGTACAGCGGGCCGGACGACGTGGTGTCCCACGAAACTTTCTTACCCCCCGACTGCGTAGGTAGTGCGCGCGAGGTTGCGATTCAGCAAGAGACTCGTCTCGGCACGGATCACCCCGAGGCGATGCGCGCCTGGAGTGATCTCGCACAAGCGCGGGGCGAAGACGGCCAGCTGGGTGGCGCCGTCGAGCTGACTCAACGGGTGCTCGCCGACCGGGAGCGGGTGCTGGGTCCGGACCATCCGGACACATTGGTGAGCCGGCACAACCTCGCGTGGTGGATCGGTTCGTCGGGACGGGCGCACGACGCGATCGTGCTGTACGAGACGCTCGTGGCCGACTGCACGCGCCTGGACCGGTTCGATCGTCCGGAGACACTCGAATCGCGGGGGAACCTGGCGAACCTGCTCGGTCGCGTCGGACGCATCGACGAAGCAATCGCCCAGCTTGAGGTGGTCCGTGCGGAACAGGAGCGTGCGTTGGGCCGCGACCACCCGCGTCCCCTCGCCACTCGCCACAACATCGCCCACTGGTTGGGCATCCTGGGGGACCGGGACCGGGACCGAGCGATCGAGGCGAACGAGGAGCTGTTGGTCGACGAAGTCCGCATCCTCGGCGTCTGCCATCCGCAGACGATGATGACGAGAAGCAACCAGGCGGAACAGATCGGGGAGGCCGGCGATGTCGAGTTCGCGATCGCGGTCCTCGAAGATCTTCAGCAGGACCAAGACCGAGTGCTCGGCGCGAGCCACCCGGCGACGCTCACGACGCGTGGCAACCTCGCTCGTTGGTACTGGCGCCAGGGTGATCGGGATCGCGCGGTCGCGATGTTGGAGGTCTTGTTGGTTGAACAGGTTGGTTCAATGGGGGACCGGCACCCGGAGGTCCTCCGCGCGCGTCACAACCTCGCGACCTGGCGGGCGCAATCGGGCGACCTCGCCCGAGCGATCGTGGAGTTGCGTGCGCTGGTCGCTGAACTGACCGACATCATGGGCCCGGATCATCCGAACACACAGACGGCGCGCCAGAGCCTCGCAGTCGTGCTCAAGGGAATCGACGAGACCGACGAGACGCGGGCCATACCCTCGGTTTAGCCCGCGTTCGAGTAGTTGCGCGCCCCGGAGAAAGTGGAGACCGTCCGGATCGTGAGTTGGCCGCGTCGCTCCGGGCGACGTGGTCGGGTGGCCGGATATCGTCTCCGTTCGCGCGAGTTGGGGGTTGAGGGTGGAGTCACCGTTCGTTGGTGCGGGGCGGACTGCGATCGTCGAGTTCCTGGTCGACG
>JANPBJ010000195.1:0-2301 GCA_031430375.1 Acidimicrobiia bacterium | reverse complement strand
CCGCGAACGTCGCCGACGGCTTGCCGGCTCGGATCTTGAGCGTGACCGCCTTCGGCTGGTAGTCGTCGCTGTCTGCCGTCAGGTTGTTGGTGGCGACTCTCACCCGGATCTCGGCGACCGCCACCGGCGACACCGTGATGGTGAACTTCGCGAGGCGAGCGAGGGCGTCCCCCTCCACGACCCCCGCGCTACCGATCGACACCACCGGACCGGTCACGACGGCAGGCCCCGCTGTGGCGGAAACAACCGACATCAGCGCGACTGCGACCGATGCACAGGCAACACCCCGACGCAACACCTTCATGATTTCTCCACCCTGTTCGTGCCCATGTGAGCCCCGGCGCGAACGGACCTCCGCACCCACGGTCAACATGACACCAGGCGGTCACGGTGTCTTGCGTAGCCCGGTACGCAATTCCGGTCGTATCACGGGCGGATGAGCGTGGTGTTGTAGAGCGTTACGTCGCCCACGCTTGTCGTGTCCAACGTGGCGCCGCTCACGGTGCTCGCCCGGTGGCAATCGTTCCTGAGTTGTTTGAGTTGTTCTTTCAACGTGGCGACGGGGTTGTGCACGAACTCGCTGCATTCGGACTGCAAGAAGCTGATGTTGTTCATCAAGAATGCCGATGACTCTCCGATTTGGACCCATTGCTGCGTTCCATCGAAGCGGAGATCGTAGGTCCCCTGGACGGACCTACCACATTTCGAATTGGAGATCTTCCCCTGGCCGGCGACCCGGAATGCCATCGGGCCACCGTAGGAGGCGCTGGCCTCGGGCTCGGTCTGGGTGACCTTCCCCAGCCCGGTCTCGGTCAGGTCCACCTGCTGGTTCGCCACGGTCAGTTGCCCAGATCCAAGGACGCATGGGTAGCCGCAGACCCCAAAGCACTCGGTGAAGTCTTTGAGGCTCTCGGAGATCAAGGTGATCCCGTCCTCTTCGAGGGCCCCACCGACGGGGTTCAGCTCTGCCTCGGCCGCGGTCACGTACGGCTGCGTCGGGCTCGACCAGGTACCTCCGAAGGAGGTACCCATGTTGAGTATTCCTCGACCAACGCACGAACTCACCCTCATATCCAAGGTGTCGGTCCCTGATCCAAAGAACAGGTCGAATTGTCGGTTCACGCAGTTCGGGTTGTCAGGGTCGTACGGCTGATTGACCAGGACTGACGACATGTTCTGCGTCCAGTCGAGCTTGCCGGTGAAGCCGACCCGATCATGCACCGGGATCGTGTACGTCTTCGACTGGAGCTTGGCGCGTTTCAGCATGTCGATCGCGAGCCCGAACCAGTTCGGACCCTCCGCTCCCAGGGATCCGAAGATGTCGAGGAACGCTTTGTAGAGATCCATGGACTCCGGTCGGTAGTTGTACCGGACGGTGGCGAGTCGGGTGACTTGCGTCCATTGGTCGATGTAGGGGATCGCGTCGGCCTGCTGTGGATTGCCCTCGACGGGGATCGCGACAGTGCCGTCATCGCCGGTGACTCGACTATTCATCGGGTGCGCAGGATCGGGGTTGTACCGCAGGATCCCCTGCGGACTGTCTTCAATACCGGAGCCGGTGACGACGTTCCAGTCGCCTTCGAGGCCTTTGACCGGCCCGGATTGCCGGAGGTCTGCGGTGATCCCCGTCGCTGTCGCGAGTGCGAGACGCTGACAGTTCTGGATTTCGCCCGACATTTGGTTCTCGAAGGTCGCGGTGACGAGCGCCGATTCTCCCGGCTGACGGTTGAGGGTGCGGACCAGCGGAAGCGAGCCGTTGCCGTCGGCGCGAGTAACGGTCCATCTCGCGCGAAGGGCCATGTCGTCCATGACCATGGTCCAGACATCGAGCGTGGCCTGAGTGATCCCTTGCGCAGCGGCGAATCGGTCGACGGAGTGAGGGACTCCCGAAGCGTCGAGCTTGTTCTGCACGTAACCCAGCACTAACTCCCACACCTTGCTGACGGCGGTCTCCTGCGCTTTCACCTCTAGGTCCTTGGCGTCGGTGAACCGACAACCGTTGGTCGGGGAGGCGGCGGGCGCAGCCGCCGTGCGAAGCGCGGCGGGGGGCGTTGCGACCACCGGGAACTCGTCGAACGCCAACTCCCAAGCGATCCGCCGCAGGAGCAGATCGACCTGGATCGGCGCCAGGCTCACCTCGGCCGGGGTGAGGTCACTCTCGAGCGGGTCGGGTTCATGGTTCGCCAGCGAGATCTCCACAATCACCCGGTCCCAGAAATGCACCGTCGGATCCGAGTTCGTGGCGCCGGTGCGGAGACCATCGAGGAGTAGCGCACCGAGATCGACGTCGGCGGGCACTCC
>JANPBJ010000194.1:0-16023 GCA_031430375.1 Acidimicrobiia bacterium | reverse complement strand
CGTGAACGCCCACACCGACGGCACCGCGTATAACCGCGGACCTTGAACTTCGGCGTGCGCTGTTGCTTGTTTTTCAGAGCAGTCTTAGCCATGCCTTACCCCTGAGCCTCACGGCGGAATGGGAACCCGAACGCACGGAGTAACGCGCGTCCTTCGTCGTTGGTATGGGCGGTCGTGCAGATGGTGATGTCCATCCCTCGCACCGTGTCGATCTTGTCGTAGTCGATCTCCGAAAAGATCAGCTGCTCGGTCACACCGAACGTGTAGTTCCCGTGACCGTCGAACGAGTTCGGGTTCAGACCCCGAAAGTCACGAATGCGCGGGATCGAGACACTGATCAGCCGGTCGAAGAACTCCCACATCCGATCGCCGCGCAGCGTCACTTTCGCTCCGATCGGGTTTCCTTCTCGGAGCTTGAACGTTGCGATTGACTTCTTCGCTCGGGTGATCGCCGGCTTCTGGCCTGCGATCAGTGTGAGGTCGGCCACCGCACCATCCAGCAACGATGCCTGCTGGGTTGCTGCACCAACACCCATGTTGATGACGACCTTGGTGAGGTTCGGGACCTGCATCACATTGGTGAGTCCAAGCTGCGTGCGCAGCTGCTCGCGGACCTCCGACACGTAGCGTGTCTTCAGCCGCGGCGCAGACTTCGTTGAGGTCGCCACTACAGATCCTTTCCGCATTTGCGACAGACACGAACCTTGGTGTCGCCGTCCATCCGGGAGCCAATCCGGGTGTGCTTGCCGCACGAGGTACACACGATCGCCACGTTGGAAATGTGGATCGGCATGTCCTTGTCGATAATGCCGCCCTGCATCGTGGCCTTCGTGGCTCGCTGGTGACGCTTCGCCACGTTCACGCCATCGACGATGACCTTGTCGGTTGCGAGCAGCACTCTCGTGACTTCGCCGACCTTTCCGAGATCTTTGCCGGCGATCACCTGCACGGTGTCGCCTTTACGGATTTTCATTTACAAGACCTCCGGCGCCAGCGAGACAATCCGCATGAACTTCCGGTCACGCAACTCGCGACCGACCGGGCCGAAGATGCGTGTGCCGCGCGGTTGCATCTGGTCGTTGATCAGCACAGCCGCGTTCTCGTCGAAGCGGATGTAGCTGCCATCCGGACGGCGGCGTTCCTTCTTGGTGCGAACGACGACGCACTTCACGACGTCACCCTTCTTGACGGCCGCGCCCGGCGACGCATCCTTGACCGTCGCGACGAAGATGTCGCCAATCCCGGCGTACCGGCGGCGAGTGCCGCCGAGCACCTTGATGCACAAGACTTCGCGCGCGCCTGAGTTGTCGGCGACTTTGAGTCGAGATTCCTGCTGGATCACCGGGCACGCTCCAGGACCTCAACGACACGCCACCGCTTCTGTCGAGACAATGGACGCGTCTCCGAAACCCGCACGCGATCGCCTTCGCGAACCTCGTTGGTCTCGTCGTGGGCATACAACTTCGTGGTGCGCTGCAGCGTCTTGCGGTAACGACGGTGTTGGACGCGATCGATCACCGCGACCACGACGGTCTTGTCCATCTTCGTGGACACCACCATGCCCTCACGGACTTTGCGTCGGTTCCGCTCGGGCGGAGCCTCCGACGGGGATTCGATGTCTTCACTCATGATTCATTCCCCTCCGCGGCTTCTGCTGCCGCGATCTCGCGCTCGCGCAACAGCGTGTTCACACGCGCGATCTCACGCCGTACCTCTGAGAGCCGACCGGTGTTGTCGAGCTGACCGGTGGCCGACTGGAATCGCAAATTGAAATGCTCTTCCTTTGATTCGGCCAACTTCTGGACCAACTCGGCGTCGTTCAGTTCCCGGAGTTCCGTGGCTTGTTTCGTCATTGTGATCAGGCCTCGTCGTGACGCACAACAAAACGCGTCTTGATCGGCAACTTGTGCATGGCCAGCCGCATCGCTTCGCGAGCGAGCGTCTCATTCACACCGGACAGTTCGAACATGACCCGCCCGGGCTTGACGACGGCGACCCAACCTTCCGGGTTGCCCTTGCCGGAACCCATCCGAGTTTCGGCGGGCTTCTGAGTGATCGGCTTGTCAGGAAACACCGTGATCCAGACCTTGCCGCCACGCTTGATGTGTCGGGTCATTGCGATTCGTGCTGCTTCGATCTGACGGTTGGTGATCCAACCCGGCTCGAGCGCCTGGATGCCGTAGTCGCCAAAGGAAACCTTCGTGCCACCCTTCGCGGTGCCGGACATCCGCCCGCGTTGCACCTTGCGATGCCTGACTTTCTTGGGCATCAACATGGTCAGTCCTCGTCCCCGTGGAACTTGGGAGCCTCGTGATGCTCGCGAGTCCGCCGCTCGATCTCTTCCTCTTCGGCGAGGAGACGTTCGAGCTCAGGATCCGCTTCCTTGACCAGCGGCGCGGCTTCCGCGATTTCCTGGTCACCGACCGCAGCTTCATCGACCGGGACGGCTTCGGTGCTCGGCCGACGCCGACCACCACCGGCACTGACGACGCGTCGGCCCGCCGGGCCGGCCGCATCGCCCACGGCCATGGCCGCTTCCTTCGCGATCTTGTCTTCGGCCACCGTCTTGTACGGAAGGATTTCACCTTTGTAGATCCAGACCTTCACGCCGATACGGCCGAAGGTGGTCCGAGCCTCAGCCAGGCCGTAGTCGATGTCGGCGCGCAGGGTGTGCAGTGGGACGCGCCCTTCGCGGTACCACTCTTTGCGGCTCATCTCGGCGCCGCCGAGGCGGCCACCACACTGCACCCGAATACCGAGTGCGCCGGCCTTCATCGCGGTCTGAACCGCGCGTTTCATGGCGCGCCGGAAGCTGACCCGACCCGTGAGCTGATCCGCCACACCCTGAGCAATCAGGATCGCGTCGAGCTCCGGCTGCTTGATCTCTTGGATGTTGAAATGAATCTTCGGGTTGCCAGTGATCTTCAGGAGACCCGCGCGGAGCCGATCGGCTTCTGCACCCCGGCGCCCGATGACGATGCCCGGACGCGCGGTGTAGACGTCGACCCGCAAACGATCGCGCGTGCGCTCGATCTCAACTCGGCTGACCATGGCCCGAATGAGCTGCGTGCGCAGGTAGTCGCGGATCTTCCAGTCCTCGATGAGGAGGTCCTTGTACTCCTGGTCCTCTGCGTACCACCGTGATTTCCAGTCGGTGGTGATCCCGAGGCGGAACCCGTAGGGGTTGACCTTCTGACCCATTACTTCGCTCCCTTCGACGGGTCGTCAGACTCGTCGACGTCGGATTCGCCATCTCGGGCGTCCGGCGCATCAGCTTCGGCTGCTTCATCGGCCACGGACTCCACGGTTGGCGTCTCGTCCTCGGCGCTCGCATCGTTCGGTGCGTCGAGCGTTGCTGCCGCACTCTCCACGTCAGTCTCGTGATCGTGATCGTGATCGTGATCGTCCTCGTGATCGTGATCGTGTGCTTCCGCGGCGGTGCTCGCGGCAACGCGACGGCCTCGAGTGAGGCGGCGACGACGTTCGGCGGCAACACCAACCCCGGCGGCTTCTTCGCTCACCGCACGAGCACGGAGGTCTTCATCGGAATAGCGGTCGACAACCACGGTGATGTGACTCGTACGTTTCCGGATTCGGGTACCCCGACCGCGTGCACGGGGACGGAACCGCTTCTGGGTCGGACCGCCGTCGGCCCAGGCGCCGGAGACGAACAGCTCATCGCTGGAGATGTGGTCATTGTGTTCAGCGTTCGCGATGGCCGAGTCCAACAGCTTGGCGACCTCGACGGCGGCACCGCGCGGGCTGAACCGCAGGAGTTCGCGGGCGTCGGTGACATCGAGCCCACGGATCTGCTCGAGGACCAAACGCACCTTGGTCGGCGAGCCCTGGCTGTAACGAAGGGTGGCACGAGTCATTGCTAGCGCCGTCCCTGCTTCTCTTGGCCCGCGTGATAGCGGAACGTTCGGGTCGGCGCGAACTCACCGAGCTTGTGACCGACCATCGCTTCGGTGACGTACACCGGAACGTGCTTGCGGCCATCGTGCACCGCGAACGTGTGGCCGACGAAGTCCGGTGTGATCGTGGAACGACGCGACCAGGTCTTGATGACCTTGCGGTCGCCCGCCTCGTTCATACGTTCGACTTTCACCCGAAGGTGCTCGTCGACAAATGGTCCCTTTTTGAGGCTGCGGGGCATCGCGCCTACCTCCGGCTGCCGCGAGTGCGGCGACGACGAACGATCATCTGGTCAGAACGCTTGCCCTTCTTACGGGTGCGTCCTTCTGGTTTCCCCCACGGCGACACTGGGTGTCGTCCACCGGAGGTCTTGCCTTCGCCACCACCAAGTGGGTGGTCGACCGGGTTCATGGCAACGCCACGGACGTGGGGCCGCTTGCCCTTCCACCGGTTCCGGCCTGCCTTACCAATCGAGATCAGACCCGCTTCGGAGTTGCCGACCGATCCGACAGTCGCCCGACAGTCGATCGGGACCCGCCGCATTTCAGTGGAGGGGAGCCGCACCGTGGCGTACAGCCCTTCCTTGGCGACGAGCTGAATCGCGGCTCCGGCGCCGCGGCCCAACTTGGCACCTGCACCTGGTTTGAGCTCGACGTTGTGCACCACGGTTCCCACCGGGATGTAGCGCAACGGCAGTGCGTTGCCCGGACGGATCTCTGCGCCCTGGCCGCTCGCCAGCATGTCGCCGACCACGACCCCCGCAGGGGCGATGATGTAACGCTTCTCACCATCGAGGTAATGCAGCAACGCGATACGCGCATTGCGGTTCGGGTCGTATTCGATTGCGGCAACCTTGGCCGGCACTCCGTCTTTGTTCCGGCGGAAATCGACCACCCGGTACTGACGCTTGTGGCCACCACCACGGTGACGCGCCGTCATGCGGCCATACGAGTTCCGTCCGCCGGTGCGCGGCTTCGGCTTGACCAGCGACTTCTCGGGCTTGGCCTTGGTGATCTCGGAGAAGTCCGAGACGGTCTGGAACCGGCGGCCCGGAGAGGTGGGCTTACGTTTGCGAATCGCCATCGTCAGCTCCCGAAGATTTCGATCGAGTCGCCAACGGCGAGCGACACAATGGCGCGCTTCTGGTTGGCACGGCTGGCCCAGGCTCCGGTCTTGCGGTTGCGCTTGCGCTTTCCCGCCCGGTTCATCGTGTTGACGTTCAGCACCGTGACGCCGAAGATTTCCTCGACGGCTTGGCGGATCTGGATCTTGTTCGCAGTGCTCGCAACTTCGAACGTGTAGACGTTCGCGTCGATATTGGCATACGACTTCTCGGACACGATCGGTCGGATGATCACGTCACGCGGGTTGGAGTTCATACCGCCACCCCGGTTTCGGCAGGCTTCGTCGGCGCAGCGGCGCCTTCGGTCATCCGGCTCACCACGGCTTCGAGGGTGGCCGAGGAGAACACAAGCCAGTCGTTGACCAGAACGTCGTAGGCGTTCAGCTCTTCGGGAAGAACGATCTGTACCCGCTCACCGAGGTTGCGGAACGACTTCCACGCATTGTCCTCTCCGCGGTCCAGGACGAGCAGGACCCGTGGCGGACGCTCGCCGGTCGGGCGCACGCCCAGCGCCCCGAGCGCGCCCAGCGCATCCTTGGTACGAGGAGTATCGAAGCGCCACGCATCGATCACCATCACCTTGTTCTCAGATGCACGATCCGAGAGCGCGCCTACGAGCGCGAGGCGAACCATCTTCTTGGGTGTGCGCTGTTTGTAGGAGCGGGGCTTCGGGCCGTGAGCCACACCGCCACCGCGCCAATGCGGCGCTCGGATCGAACCTTGACGAGCGCGGCCGGTGCCCTTCTGGCGCCAAGGCTTCGCTCCACCACCACGAACCTCGGCCCGAGTCTTGGTGCTGTGGGTTCCCGAACGGGCCGCGGCAAGCTGCGCGGTCACCACCTGGTGCATGACCGACATGTTGGGCACCGCTCCGAATACCGCATCCGGAAGATCGACGGATCCAGCGTCTGCGCCAGCCTGGGTCTTGATGGTTACCGAGGTCATTTCGCACCCGCCTTCACTGCATCGCGGATGAAGAGGAGTCCACCGTTGGGTCCCGGCACCGATCCGCGCACGAGCAACAAGCCACGCTCCGCATCGCCCTCGATCACTTCGAGGTTGAGCGTCGTGGTCTTCACGTTGCCCATCTGGCCTGCCATCTTCATGCCCTTGAACACGCGTGCCGGCGTAGCGCAGGCGCCGATCGAGCCAGGAGCACGGTGCTTCTTGTGGTTACCGTGCGATGCGCCTTGGCCCTTGAAGTTGTGGCGCTTCATCGCACCGGCAAATCCCTTGCCCTTCGACACTCCGGTCACGTCGACCCGGTCGCCCTTGGCAAACACATCGGCAACCACGCTCTGGCCAATGGCGAAGTCGCTCAGATCGTCGACCCGGAGCTCCACGAGGTGCTTCAACGGAGGAACGCCTGCGGCCTTCAAGTGACCGAGCTCTGGGCGGTTCAGGCGGGTGACTTTCGTCTCGCCGAACGCCAGCTGCACCGCGGCGTAGCCGTCGCGCTCGGGTGTCTTGAGCTGCACGACATGGCACGGTCCAGCCTGGATGACGGTCACGGGGATAACCCGATTCTCCTCATCCCACACTTGGGTCATGCCGAGCTTGCGCCCGAGGATTCCCTTGGAAGCCATCGTTTCGCCTTCTTCTGACTGGCCGGAGATACCCGGCCGCACGCGAACGCTCCGTCGGGAAGGTTCCCGGCGGAGCGCTGGTTCGGTTGTGCCGTGCGGTTCCACTCCCGAGAACGGTCGTGGCCTCTACGGACGTCGATTTGACGAGCCCGTGGAATCTAGTCGGCCTACGCGGATCGCCGCTATTCGAAGCGGTGATCGCCCCGGCGGTTAGACGCCCTGAATCTTGATTTCGATATCGACCCCGGCCGGCAGATCCAACCGCTGAAGGGATTCGACGGTCTTGGCCGCCGGCTCCACGATGTCGAGCAGACGCTTGTGGATGCGCATCTCGAAATGTTCGCGTGAGTCCTTGTCGACGTGCGGCCCCCGCACAACGCAGTAGCGGTGGATCTCGGTGGGCAATGGGACCGGGCCCCGGACCTTCGCCCCGGTGCGAACAACCGTTTCGACGATCTTTCTCGTCGACTGATCGATGATCTCGTGGTCGTACGCCTTGAGCCGGATCCTGATCTTCTGCGCCATCGGAATCCGTTCTTACTTGCTGATCTTGGTGACGCGACCGGCGCCGACGGTACGGCCACCTTCACGAATGGCAAACCGGAGACCCTCTTCCATGGCGATGGGCTTCTGGAGCTGCACCACCATTTCCGTGTTGTCACCAGGCATGACCATCTCCGTGCCCTCGGGCAAGTTGATGGTGCCCGTGACGTCGGTGGTCCGGAAGTAGAACTGCGGGTGGTAGTTGGCGAAGAACGGCGTGTGCCGACCGCCCTCTTCCTTGGTCAGCACGTACACCTGACCCTCGAAGTCGGTGTGCGGGGTGATCGATCCCGGCTTGGCCAGAACCTGGCCGCGCTCCACATCTTCCTTCTTGGTTCCCCGCAACAAGGCGCCGATGTTGTCGCCGGCCTGACCCTGGTCAAGGATCTTGCGGAACATCTCGACACCGGTACAGGTGGTCTTCTGAACCTCGCGCAGGCCGATAATCTCGATCTCGTCACCGGTGTGCAGGATTCCCTGCTCCACCTTCCCGGTCACAACCGTCCCACGACCGGTGATGGTGAAGACGTCTTCGATGGCCATCATGAACGGCTTGTCGAGCTCACGGACCGGCTCAGGAATGAACGTGTCGACCGCGTTCATCAGCTCCATGACCCCCGCGGCAGCGTCGGCGTCGCCTTCGAGGGCCTTCAGCGCGGACACCCGAATGACCGGAGTGTCGTCACCGGGGAAGTCGTACTCGTTCAGCAGCTCGCGGACTTCGAGCTCCACGAGCTCGAGGAGCTCCTCGTCATCGACCTGGTCGCATTTGTTGAGCGCAACCACGATTGACGGTACTCCAACCTGCTTGGCGAGCAGCACGTGCTCACGAGTCTGCGGCATCGGACCGTCGGTGGCGGCAACCACCAGAATCGCGCCATCGACCTGAGCGGCACCCGTGATCATGTTCTTGATGTAGTCGGCGTGGCCGGGCATGTCGACGTGTGCATAGTGCCGCGCGTCCGTCTCGTACTCGACGTGCGCGATGTTGATCGTGATACCACGCGCCTTCTCTTCGGGCGCCTTGTCGATCATGTCGAACGCAGTGGCCGTGACGTTCGGGTTGCCCTCGGCCAACACCCGGGTGATCGCGGCGGTCAGCGTGGTCTTTCCATGGTCGATGTGACCCATGGTCCCGACGTTGAGGTGGGGCTTATTCCGCTCGAACTTGGCCTTCGCCATTGTGTTTGCTCCGATCCTGATGCTGCTGCATTCGTGTTGTGCTCAGTACAACTGGTCTTGGAAAACTGTTTCGCCGGGAGTAGTCCCGGTCGCGCGTGGTACGGCCGTGCTGTTTGATCTGGGTGCGACTACTCGCCGCGGACTCGTTTGACGATCTCCTGCGCGATCGACTCCGGCACTTGCGCGTAGGAATCGAACTGCATGGTGTACGTCGCGCGCCCCTGGGTACGGGAGCGAAGGTCGCCAACATAGCCGAACATCTCCGCGAGCGGCACCTTGGCGTTCACCACGTGTGAGGTACCACGCTGTTCCATGCCTTCGATCTGGCCGCGACGGGAGTTCAAATCGCCGATGACATCGCCCATGTAGTCCTCGGGCGTGACCACTTCCACGGCCATCATCGGCTCCAACAGGGCCGGTCCGGCCAGGCGTGCCGCTTTCTTGACTGCCATGGATCCGGCGATCTTGAAGGCCATTTCGGACGAGTCGACGTCGTGGTAGGAACCGTAGGTGAGGGTGGCGCGCACATCGACGAGCGCGTACCCGGCAAGCACTCCACCTTCGAGTGCCTCTTGGATGCCTTGGTCCACTGGACCGATGTATTCACGCGGAATCACTCCGCCCTTGATCTGGTCCACAAACTCGTAGCCGCCGCCGGGGCCGGTGGGCTCCAGGGTGAGGACCACGTGGCCGTACTGACCCCGACCACCGGTCTGGCGCACGTATTTCTCTTCGACCTTCTCGACCTTCTTCGTGATGGTCTCGCGGTACGCCACCTGTGGCTTGCCCACGTTGGCTTCCACCCCGAACTCGCGCATCATCCGGTCCACGAGGATCTCGAGGTGGAGTTCCCCCATGCCGGCAATAATCGTCTGGCCGGTCTCGTCGTCGGTGTGCACCCTGAACGTGGGGTCTTCTTCCGAGAGCGACCCGAGCGCACGGCCCAGCTTGTCTTGGTCGACTTTGGTCTTGGGCTCGATGGCCACCGAGATGACCGGTTCCGGGAACGTCATCCGCTCCAACACGATTGGATGCGCTGCGTCGCACAACGTGTCACCCGTGGTGGTGTTCTTGAATCCAACTCCAGCCACGATGTCACCCGCGAAGACCGCGTCGAGGTCCTCCCGAGTGTTCGCGTGCATCTGCAGGATGCGCCCGATACGTTCCTTTTTGTCCTTCGTTGCGTTCAGGATCGACGAGCCAGTCTCGAGCGATCCTGAGTACACCCGAAAGTACGTGAGCTTGCCCACGTACGGGTCGCTCATCACCTTGAACGCGAGCGCAGAAAACGGCTCGGAGTCGTCCGCAAGGCGTGAGATCGACTCGCCGCTCTTGATGTCGACACCCTCGATCTGGGTCACATCGAGTGGGCTCGGCAGGTAGTCGACCACTGCATCAAGGAGCGGCTGCACTCCCTTGTTCTTGAACGCTGTCCCACACAGAATCGGCACGGTGCCCGCCGAGATCGTGGCATGACGCAGACCCTTGCGCAGATCCTCCGCAGTGATCTCTTCCTCGCCCACGTACTTCTCGAGCACGTTCTCGTCGTGTTGGGACACGACGTCAACGAGCTGGTGACGCCATTCCTCGGCAGCCTCGGCCATGTCGGCCGGGATTTCGATGGTCTCGTACTCCTCGCCCAAGCCGTCGCCCCAGACGAGAGCCTTCATTTGGAGGAGGTCCACGACGCCGCGGAACTCGCTCTCCGCGCCGATCGGCAGCTGGATAACTGCGGTCTCCGCATCAAGGCGGTCCTTGATCATGTCGAGACAGCGGTAGAAGTCGGCGCCGGTGCGGTCCATCTTGTTGACGAAGCACATCCGCGGCACGTGGTACTTGTTGGCCTGGCGCCATACGGTCTCGGTTTGGGGCTCAACGCCGGCGACCGCGTCGAACACCGCGACGGCACCATCGAGGACGCGCAAGGAGCGCTCCACTTCGACGGTGAAGTCGACGTGGCCGGGCGTGTCGATGATGTTGATCCAACAGTCGCGCCACTTGCATGTGGTCGCCGCGCTCGTGATCGTGATGCCGCGTTCCTGCTCCTGGACCATCCAGTCCATGACGGCCGCGCCTTCGTGGACCTCACCGATCTTGTAGGTACGACCGGTGTAATACAGGATGCGTTCGGTCGTCGTGGTCTTGCCCGCGTCGATGTGGGCCATGATCCCAATATTGCGCGTTTTCGCCAGCGGGAACGCCCGCTTGACCGCTACGTCCTTTGCCATATTCCTTCTTCTTTCCTCTACTACTTCTTCTTCTCACCCATGAGAACAAGCCGTTTGCTCATGAGTTGGGACCCCAGCCGAGACGCCGCAGGCGGGCGCCGGTGTCCGTCCACCAAGCGAGTTCCGACGGAGCGCCAGCGACGGCGGCTGTCCGAGCGACTGGACGGATATCGGTGTCAGACTGCGTCCCGTAAAAACGACCTACCAACGGTAGTGAGCGAACGCCTTGTTCGATTCCGCCATCTTTTGGAGATCGTCCTTGCGCTTGATCGCGGCGCCCAAACCATTGCTCGCGTCCATCAACTCGGCGGCCAATCGGCCTGCCATCGTCTTCTCGCGACGCTGGCGCGAGTAACCAACGAGCCAACGAATAGCGAGGGTCGTGGCGCGGCGGGGCCGCACTTCGACCGGTACCTGGTAGGTGGCGCCACCAACGCGGCGGGACTTGACCTCGAGCACGGGCCGCACATTCTCAACGGCGCGCTTCAAGGTGGGAATCGGGTCCGAACCGGTCTTGCTCTCGATCTCTTCGAGTGCGCTGTAGACAATGCGTTCGGCGGTGGACCGCTTTCCGGCCTGGAGAATCTTGTTGACGAGCTGAGTCACAACCACCGAGCGGTGCACGGGGTCGGGCATGAGCTCGCGACGGGGAGCAGGTCCCTTCCTTGGCACGACTAACCCTTCTTGGCGCCGTAGCGACTACGGGCCTGTTTGCGATTGGCGACACCACTCGCGTCGAGCGCGCCTCGGATGATCTTGTAGCGAACCCCAGGGAGGTCCTTCACGCGGCCGCCGCGCACGAGCACGATCGAGTGCTCCTGGAGGTTATGACCGATGCCCGGGATGTATGCCGTGATTTCAACGCCGGTGGTGAGACGAACCCGTGCAACCTTGCGCAGCGCGGAGTTTGGCTTCTTCGGTGTGGTGGTGAACACGCGGGTGCACACGCCGCGACGCTGAGGGGAACCTTTCAGCGCCGGAGTCTTCGACTTGTCGGTCTTGCTTTCCCGGCCCTTCCGGACCAACTGGGCAATCGTGGGCACAGCTCTCCTGCTGGTTGCGGGTCCGAAGACCGTCGACGGTCGTGTCGTCCGAGAACGCAGCGACCTGCGTTCCCGGTTTCGGGCGCGCGAACTCAGGGATGTTAGGGGTTTCGGGGTGCTCCGATCAAACCGTCGGCGGCTGCGGCGGAAACCGTCGGCGGCCGGAGCCAACCGCGCTCAGAGCGTCACCGTGTGCAAGGCTCGGAACATGGCCGCCATCGCAGGGCATGAAGCCGGCGACACTCATCGAATCACCGCGAAATGGCGTGACTCCATACCCGTTTTGGCCACGATCGTCGGCTTTGTCGGTTACTGGACCCTCGCGATGCTACGCGCCTCCCGGCTCGATGGTTCCTACGATCTCGGGTACTTCCGGCAGAGCGCGTGGCTGGTGACCAACGGCAAGCCCGTCTTCGTGACGATTCGCGGCCTGTACCTCCTGGGTGATCACTTCAGCCCCATCTTCTGGGTACAAGCGCTCCCATCGCTGATCTTTCCTGAGCTTCCAGCCCTTCTCGCGCTTCAGTCGCTGGCCTTGGCGTCGGGAGCCATACCCCTGTACCTCATTGCCCGGAAACACGCGGGCCTGAGCCGTGCGCTCGCAGCAGTTCTGCTCATGGCCTATGTGCTCTATCCGGCGACCAACAACATCAACCTCGCCGACTTCCACCCCGAGGTCATGGCGCTCCCCGCGCTGCTCACCGCGGTCTACTGCGCATTGGAACAGCGATGGCTGTCCTATGGACTCAGCGTGGCAGTGGTCCTGGCGTGTCGCGAGGACCTCGCCATCACCGTCGTCTTTCTTGGCGTGCTCCTGATTATCGAGCACCGCCGACGCGCTGGTGTCATCACGATCCTCGTGGGAACTGCCTGGTTGTTACTCGTCACGATGGTGGTCATGCCTCACTTCACGGGCGGTGCGTTCATCCAGTCCCAGTTCCTCAGCCAATACGGCGCGACTACCTCACGGGCGCTGCTCGGCATCTTGACCCACCCCAGCCAGGTCTTTCACGACCTCACGACGTCCGTGAACGGGCAGTTTCTCCTGGCCGTCTTCGCACCCGTGCTCTTTCTTCCGCTCGCCGCGCCGAAGTGGTTGGTGCCTGCCATCCCGTTGCAGTTTCTCTACCTGATTTCCCTGCGGCCTGCCGCACACACCATCGACGCCCAGTACACCGTGCAGCTGATCGCCTTCGTCTTTATTGCGACCGCGATGGGACTCGGGCGCCTCCCGCGCGCAGCCCACGGACTTCCCATTGTCTTGGTGCCGCTACTCGCGGCCTCCATCGTCACCAACTCCCAACTCAGTCAGGGTGGCTTTGCCGCGAAGCCCTGGGGTTGGCGTCACGAGGACGCGGTCGCGGGATCATTACGAGCCGCAGAAGATCTGCTCCCTGCCAACGCCGCCGTGGCGGCATCGCCACGCGTGTGGCAACTGGTCGGGTCCCGAACCGACGTGTACAACTTCCCCGCGCCTTGGATCGGGTACCGCAGCACGGCCCTCGATGACCCCGTCGCCTTCGCACAACGACGAAAGAACACCAAATGGATTCTCGTCGATACCGCTGATCTCGTGCAGTGGACACCCGACCGCCAAACCGCGCTGGCCGAACTCGTACCTCGGCTCGGCTTCTGTCGTGTGTTCAATCAGAACGGCGTGATGCTCTTCCATCGAATACCGGAACCCTGCGCCGTGAAGGCACGCGAAGGGACCCAGCCGTAGCTGGGCCCCTTGCGTAGGCTCGGTCACACAACCGGGCTACTCGCCGGATGCTGCCTCGACCACTGGGTCCGGAACCACGGCGAGTGCCGCGGCAGCCAGAGCATCCGGATCGGGCGCCACACTCGGCACCAGGAAGCTGGGATTCAGCGTCTCGGTGCGTGGCTCTGAACTCGCCCGCAACCGCGCCGCAAGCTCCAGAGCATCTTCGTCGCTGGAGTAGTACTCCATCGGCGTGTAGTCCGGTGCCTCGGTGCCAACATCGCGGTAGCGCGGCATGCCGGTCCCCGCCGGGATCAGCTTGCCGATGATCACGTTCTCCTTGAGCCCTTCGAGGCCATCGAACTTTCCTTCGATCGCGGCCTCGGTGAGCACCCGGGTGGTCTCCTGGAACGATGCCGCCGAGAGCCACGATTCTGTGGCCAGCGACGCCTTCGTGATCCCCATGAGCTCGGGACGACCCTCAGCCGGACGCTTGCCTTCGGCCACCAGCCGCTTGTTCACATTCGCGAACTCGCGAGCGTCGGCCTTCTGGCCTGGGAGAAATGACGAGTCGCCCGGGTCCGAGACACCAACCCGGCGCAACATCTGGCGACAGATCACCTCGACGTGCTTGTCGTGGATCGACACGCCCTGCTCCCGATAGACCCGCTGGACCTCGTCGGTGAGGTACTGCTGGGTCTTGCGAATACCCTCGATGTCGAGGATCTTCTTCGGGTCACGCGAGCTCTTCGGGTCACCGGTGAGCTGGGCTCCCGCGATGATCTCGGCTCCGTCGGCAATGCCGGCGGCGAGGTGCGTGCGCATCGAGACCGGGTGGATCTCCTCCTCACCATCGTCGGCGACGACGGTGATCGTGCGCTCGCCCTTCTCGTTCTCGCCGATGCGCACCACACCCGACGACTCCGCGAGCACCGCGGCGCCCTTCGGGGTGCGAGCTTCGAAGAGCTCAACAACGCGCGGCAGACCGTGGGTGATGTCCTCACCGGCGACGCCACCGGTGTGGAAGGTCCGCATGGTGAGCTGCGTTCCCGGCTCACCAATGGACTGCGCAGCGATAATGCCGATCGCTTCACCCAGATCGACCAGCTTGCCGGTGGCGAGCATCGTTCCGTAGCAAAGGCTGCACACCCCCGCGCGGTACTTCTCATCCGCGGCGTCGTTCTCCTCGGGCTCCGCACCATCGGTGCGGGGATACTCACACGTGAGGACCGAACGCACTCGCACGCGGTCGACCGCAGTGTCGGCCACCAGCACTTCGGCAACCTCTTCGGTGATCTCGGTGTTGCGCGACACCACCGAGCCGTCGGCGAGCTTCACGTCCTCGGAGAGCACCCGGCTGAGCAAGCTGGTCTCGACGACCCGCACGTTCTCGGGATCCGCGTTGACACCTTCCACCCAGATACCCCGGGTCGAGCCGCAGTCGATGTCGCGGACGATGAGCTCCTGGGCCACGTCGACGAGTCGACGAGTCAGGTACCCGGAGTCGGCGGTCCGCAGTGCGGTGTCGGCGAGCCCCTTACGAGCACCGTGAGTGGAGATGAAGTACTCGAGGACCGAGAGCCCTTCACGGAAGTTGCTCTTGATCGGCCGCGGGATGATCTCGCCACGTGGGTTGGCCACCAGACCACGCATGCCCGCGATCTGACGCACCTGCATCACGTTGCCGCGAGCACCCGATCCCACCATCATCTCGATGGGGTTGAACTGCTCGGCCTTCTGCTCGTGGAGCATGGCCTCGGTCACCTGGTTCGTGGCATCGGTCCAGATTTCGATTTCTTTCTGGCGGCGTTCGTCGTCGGTGATGATGCCCCGGTCGTACTGCTGCTCGACCTTGTCGGCTTCCTTCTCGTGCTTGTCGAGAATGGCGGCCTTGGCCAACGGAGTACGCACGTCCGCGATGGAAATCGTGAGCCCGGCGCGCGTGGAGTACTCGAAGCCGAGTTCCTTCAAGCGGTCGAGGCTCGCGGCAACCTCGGACTTCGTGTACTGATCCACGAGGAGGCCGGCGATGTCGGTGATGTCACGCTTCTTGACCACGCGGTCCTGGAAGGTGAAGTCCGGTGGGAACGCCTCGTTGAAGAGCAGTCGTCCCAGCGTGGACTCCACCATCACCGTTGCGTTGCCATTCGTCCCAGAACGACGCACCACGATGCTGTCCTTGGCTTCAGGCACATCGACCCAAGCCGCGGTGGCATCGTCCCAACGCTGACGGGCGGGGTAGACGGATTCGGGGAACCGACCCGCGGGAACCCGCACCTTGATCGGCGCGTGGATCGACAGTTCGGGATCCGCGGCCGCGGCACCGTTCTTGAGTTCGTGCGCCATCCGCGCTTCTTCAAGCGTGCTGAACACTCGACCCGCGCCGGCTGCCTTGGTCACGACCTCGGTCATGTAAAAGGCGCCGATGATCATGTCCTGGCTCGGCACCGCGATCGGACGACCGTGGGCAGGCGACAAGATGTTGTGCGCCGAAAGCATCAGCAATCGCGCTTCGGCCTGCGCCTCCGCGGAGAGCGGAAGGTGGACCGCCATCTGGTCGCCGTCGAAGTCGGCGTTGAACGCCGAGCACACGAGCGGGTGGATCTGAATGGCCTTGCCCTCCACCAGCACCGGCTCGAAGGCCTGGATACCGAGGCGGTGAAGCGTGGGGGCACGGTTCAGGAACACCGGGTGCTCCTTG
>JANPBJ010000193.1:0-18292 GCA_031430375.1 Acidimicrobiia bacterium | reverse complement strand
GCTCCGAGCCCTCGCCAACCGCCTCGTGGGCCTCCTCCACGGCTGCCTCGACCACCAGACCCTGTACGACGAACACACCGCATGGGGACACCGCACCCAACTCGCCGCTTGACATCTACCACCCGTGGGATGTCTAACTCGTTCGAGTCCCTATGGTCGCGGCTTCACCTCAAGAAAGCCCGCAGCGGCAAAGTCGTGATCGAATGCGAGTGCCTCGCGCAGTCGGCGGTCTCGCATCACTCGAAAACTGGTGGCGTCCACAAACGAGTACTCGCGTTCGTCCCGCTTGCGGAGCCATTCCCATGCCGAAGTCTCCTGCGTTTCGGTCACCCGGTGTACGACGAGCCGATCGCTCTCCACCAGTGCATCGATGCGGTCAAGGAAGGCCACGGCACTGTGGTGTCCATCCTTGCGACGCAGGTACGTCCACGATTCACCCAGGACATAGTTCGTGGTGATCACCCGCTCAGCAACGCCGAGCGTGCTGAGCATCCGGACCGCATCGCGGTGATGGCGGTCGTCCGGCAACGACCACGCGACCCACCAACCGGTGTCGGCAAACTTCACACGCGGTAGACGACGTCGTCGATTTCACCGGGTTCGACGGTGAGGCCGCGCGAGCCAAACCCAGCCAAGGACCGCCACAGATCGGGTTCGGGCATCTCGTCTGCGGGCTTCGGCAGGACAGCATGCAGACCGATCCGAATGAGTTCGGACTTCGAGATCCCGCGGCGCCGAGCCTCGATGGCCGCCCGTTCATCGAGCAGTTCCGGCATCGTGATACTGACCGTCTTCATAGAATCAGTCTACATACTGGCAGTTACGGTGACTCCATAGTCACCCGACGAAGTCAGAGGCGGGCGAACCGGAGGCGGGCCACGACGGGAACGTGATCGGAGAGCAAGGCCCACGTGGGCCAATCATCGGGAACGAACGCCTCGAGCACTTCCACGGCGTCGGGAACGAGGAGGTAGTCGAGCCGCTGCGTTGGAGGTTGAGTGCGCGGGCCCGCCGCCCAGTTGGTGCTCGGCCGCGCCGTGTCACCGTGGATGCGGCGCTCCGCGTCCCGCCATCCACCCTCGGCGAAGACCGAGAGCTCGTGGGAACCCGGCTCGGCGTTGAGATCCCCCGCGATGAGGCCGGCGTTCGGAGCGGCCCGCAACAGTTCGCGGGCTTGGCGGACGCGCTCGGAGTGCGGAACGCCAGCGCCCAGGTGCACGTCGATGCACCGCACCAGTACTCCCCCAACCTCCACCCCGAAATGGATCGCGACCCGTCGTCGCCAGTTCCAGAACTGCCACCGATGCGCGAGCACTTGGTGATGGACGCGATCAAGCGGCACCATCGACACCACACCAAGACCTTCTGCGGGGATCGTCACTCCCCAATGCTTGAACCGCCACCGCGCATCGGTGGCCCGCAGCGCAAGATGCAACTCGCCCAGCTGGCGGCGCTGCACCTCTTGGAGCAGGACGAGATCCGGATCGTGGGCCATGAGCGCCGCCGCAACTGCAGGCACGTTCATCCCGTGACTGCCCTGCGCGTTCCAGGTGATCACGGTGAGCCCCGCCCGCCCAACCTCGCTCACAACGATCAGAGCAACTCGGCCAGCGCGCCGAGCAGCGCGCTCACGGAACGACGACGTGCGGTGTGGCCCATCAGCCCGATGCGCCACGCAATCCCGGCGAACGCGCCGAGTCCGCCGCCCACTTCGATGCTGTAGTCGGCGAGGAGTTGGCGGCGCAGTGCTGCTTCGTCGAGACCTTCCGGCAGCCGGACCGACGTGAGTTGCGGGAGCCGGTTCGCCGCGGGCGCGATCAGCGAGAACCCAAGGTCCGGCAAGGCAGCCTGCAAGGCGTTGCCAACGGTGCGGTGGCGCGACCACACCTGATCCAGACCCTCGTCGAGCACGACTCCGAGACCGGCGTGGAGCGCGACGATCATGCCGGTGGGCGCAGTGTGGTGGTATTGACGCGCCGTCCCCACATAATCGCCGATGAGTCCCAGGTCCAGGTACCACGATTGCACGGGACTCGTCCGGTTGGAGATGCGTTCGGCCGCGCGCGCCGAGAACGTGACGGGCGAGAGACCCGGGGGGACGCCGAGACACTTCTGAGTACCCGAATAGCACGCATCGATCCCCCACTCATCGACCGCGAGAGGGATGCCCGCCAACGATGTGACCGCGTCCACCAGGAGCAAGGTGTCGGTCTCGCTGATCGCGCGCAGCGCGGCGATGTCGTTCTCGACGCCCGTGGACGTCTCGGCATGAACCACTGCCACCAAGCGCGCGTGGGGCGCGAAACGTTGCGCGTCGAGCAGCCGCTGCGGATCGATCGCGGTACCCCACTCGGCATCAACCCGTTCCACGGTGGCGCCGGCGCGGCGAGCCACCTCACACATCCGTTCGCCAAACACACCATTCACGCCCACGATCACGGTGTCGCCCGGCTCCACGAGATTGACGAAGCACGCCTCCATCCCCGCGGATCCGGTGCCCGAGATTGGAAGCGTTAACGCGTTCTGGGTCGCGAAGACCGTCCGCAGGCGGTCGCAGGTCTCGTCCAAGATTCGCAAGAACTCGGGATCGAGGTGTCCGAGCAGGGGCTGGGTGAATGCCTCCACCACTTCGGGGTACGGATTCGACGGGCCAGGGCCCATGAGCAGACGATCGGGGTGCACCATCGCCGCATCGTACCGACGAGCGAACCTCTTGGCCCGAGCGCTACGCCGCGTGCGTGACGCAGAAGAACTCGCGCTCGAGATGAGCGATCGATTCGTCCACGTCGGCAACCAAAGCGCGGGCGAGGAGCGCTGCTTCACGCGCCACTCGCGTCACGACGGTGTCGGAGATCTCCGTGTCACTGTTGGCGACTGCAAGGCGCACCGCTGCCACCGCATCGTGCGCGGCACGGGCTCCAACCCGACTCTGGCCTCGAAGTCGCAGTGCTTCGTCGATGCGCATGAGGTCTTCCCACGCCGCCACTTCATCTGCGGCAGTTTGGTGCGACTCGTCGATGGCTTCCGCGACGGTGTTGAGGTCGTCGGGACCAAGCCGACCGAGCATCTCGACAAACCCTTCGAGCTCCACACCAGTCCAACGGCGCGTTTGGAGGCCGAGTTGAGGGCCAAATCCATTGTGTTTCCGTCAACGGGTCGCGAGGTCCCGCACCAATCCATCCAGAATGTCCGACTCACTGGTGAGCACCTCGTCGAAACCAAACGACCGCAGGATCGACACGAGGATCACCGCTCCGCCCACAATCACGTCGACCCGCCCCGGTTCGAGTCCGGGGTTATGGCGACGATCCTCAATCGCCTCGGTGGCCAAGGTGCGGAAGCAATCCTCGGCGGCCGCCTTCGTCAGCCGAAAATGGTGCACGCAGTCTCGGTCGTAGGTGTGAAGGCCCTGCTCAATCATCGCCATGCTCGACACCGTGCCGGCAAGTCCCACCAAGGTCTTCGCGCCAATCACTCCGGGAACTTCGCGCAAGACATCGGCGAGGTGCTCACGCACCACGTTCACCGCCTGACTCAACTCAACGGCCGTGGGTGGATCTGAGTGCAGCACGCTTCCGTGAGGCGCACGCAACCGATATCTACGGAGATGAGTCCCTCCGGCGCGGTTGTGCCCACCACAAACTCGGTTGAGCCGCCACCGATATCGACCACAAGATAAGGACCGGGCGCGATACCTGACAGGCCGGTGGTCGCGCCGAGAAACGACAGTCGCGCTTCTTCGGCACCGCTCAACAACTCTGGCCGCACGCCCAGTGCTGCCGCGGCCGGACCGAAGAAGTCGTCGCGGTTCTCCGCGTCCCGTGCGGCCGAAGTGGCCGTGGCGCGCACCGCGGTCACGCCACCGACCGCGTCGATCACACTGCGGTACTCCCGGAGGGCATCGACGGTCCGAGCAATCGCGTCGGGCGCGAGGCGGCGGTGCTCATCGACTCCTTGACCCAGCCGGGTGATCGTCATGCGTCGATCGAGCGAGACGATCTCACCATCGGGGTCATCGAGGTCGCCCACCAGCAACCGGACGGAGTTCGTGCCGATGTCGATCGCAGCGGCTCTCACGCGGTACTCCCCTCGGTCTCAAGGTGCCGCTGGACCCAGTCACCGACGGGATCGCTACCACCAGCCAGGAGGTAGGCGTAATGCGCGTGCAGGCACTTCACACCTTGCCGGGTACCGCCAATCCCACCCGAGGGGCGCGGGCCGAGATAGCCAGGGCGGATGCTCTCGTCACGATCCGCGGCATAGCGGGCATGCGCGGCCTCAAGCTCGGCAACGTCGACTTCGGCCTGCGCGGCCTTCACGCCACCATCGGCTTCGATCCGTGAAATCGCGCGGAGCAGACCGGGATCAACCAGCCAGTAGTGAGTGGGCATCGGGGTGCCATCGTCGAGAAAGGCCGCGTTGCGAATCACGACCGGATCCCCTGATGGGTGGCGCACCACCACCACAAACTGGGCCTGCGGTTCGCGTCCCAACAGTTCGCCAACCCGTGCCCGATCCGCGGCTTCAGACATCCAAGCAGCGTAGCGACGACAAAGGTCCTGAGTCCGCGTTCGTACCTACGGCGCGAGGGGAAGCGTGGTACTCGTCGTGGTGGTGGTGGTGGACACGCCGGGGAGCGCGACCCAACCCTGCTCACCAGGCTTGACCATACCGAACCGCTCCCGCGCGAGTCGTTCGATCTCGGTGTTGTCCGCGAGACGACGGGCTTCGCGTTCTAGCCGGACGCGTTCACGGCGCAGCACCGCGAGCCGATCCTCGGAACGATGAAGCGCCGACCGTTGATCCATCCATGATCGGACTGGAAATACCACGACGAAGAGCAGCCCGACGGCGACCACGAGCGCAACGCTGGCCCGCAACGCGATGGCCCGGCGGCGGCGAACCTGGGTCGCGCTGAATCGAGGCACACCGTCAGATTCGGTTGATGGACTCTCCGTCACCGGCGGTTGGGTCAGGGGCGGTTGGGTCACGGCCGAGTGCCCGCCCCGCGCGACAGCGCACGACCACCGAGATACTCCGCCGCTTCACCGAGTCCTTCTTCGATACGCAAGAGCTGGTTGTACTTCGCGGTTCGATCGCTGCGCGCCGGCGCCCCCGCTTTGATCTGCCCGCAGTTGGTGGCCACGGCCAGATCCGCGATCGTGACGTCTTCGGTCTCGCCGGACCGGTGCGACATCATCGCGGTATAGCCGTGACGGCCGGCGAGTTCCATGCAATCGAGGGTCTCCGTGAGCGTCCCAATCTGGTTCACCTTGATCAGGATCGAGTTCGCCACCCCGAGGTCAATCCCCTGCTGGAGCCGCACCGGATTTGTGACGAAGAGGTCGTCGCCCACGAGCTGCACACGGTCGCCGACGGCGTTGGTCAACGCCGCCCACCCGTCCCAGTCGTCCTCGGCCATGCCGTCCTCGATGGAAACGATCGGATAGCGGTCACAGAAGTCCGCGAGGTACGCCGCGAACTCGATTGAGCTGAACTTCTTGCCTTCACCGGCCAGGTCGTAGACACCGTCGGAGTAGAACTCGCTCGACGCGGGGTCAAGCGCAATCGCAATTTCAGCGCCGGGCTCATAGCCCGCGGCGGTGATCGCCTCGACGAGTAGCTTCACCGCTTCCTCGTTCGACGGCAGGTTCGGCGCGAAGCCACCTTCGTCGCCCACGGCGGTGGACAAGCCACGTTGTTGGAGGAGTCCCTTGAGCACGTGGTACGTCTCGGCTCCCATGCGTAACGCCTCGGAGAAGCTCGCGGCACCCACCGGCGCCAGCATGAACTCCTGGAGGTCGACGTTGGAATCCGCGTGCGCGCCACCGTTGAGGACGTTCAAGCACGGCATCGGTAGTACGTGCGCGTTGGCACCTCCCACGTAGCGATATAGCGGAAGATCGGATTCATCCGCGCCGGCCTTGGCCACCGCCAGCGACACTCCCAACAGGGCATTGGCGCCAAGCCGACTCTTGGCGTCCGTTCCGTCGAGATCGATCAGGGCGCGGTCAACATCACGCTGGTCGAGCGCTTCCATGCCGAGCAGCACATCGGCGATTTCGCCCTCAACGTGCGCGACCGCCCGGCTCACGCCCTTGCCCCCGAAGCGTTCACCGCCGTCGCGTAGCTCCACTGCCTCGTAGGCCCCGGTACTCGCCCCGCTCGGAACCGCGGCGCGGCCCCGGGCTCCCGAGAGAAGCTCGACCTCGACCTCCACGGTCGGATTGGCCCGGGAGTCGAGAATCTCCCGAGCGCTGATGTCGATGATGCTGCTCACTGTCCCCCTCGGGCCGCATTCAGACGCCTCTGAACCGTTGCGGGTGATGCTGGTGTTGCGATCGTAGCCCCCTGGGAAGAACGAATCGGGCCTATCACTCCACCCGTTTGACTCCTGCGCTCGGTCCCGACCGGGTCAGGCCTTCCACGTGAGCAGGTGGCCGCGGCCGGAAAGGAGCAGCGTGCCGGGAAAGACCCGAAGCCGGTATGGCTCGAGACGCAACGCCGCGAATGCGTCCGTGAGTGGCCCATTCGCCCAGGGCGGGATGATCGCCGGGTCATAGCCCACGGGCGCAGGCAGCGCCTTGTAGGTATCCCACACACGCTGACGGGTTTCGTCGTCGCGGTGCCAGGTGGCCGCGCACTCGGCGGTGCAGGTGTCTTGAGTGGAGGCCCAGTAGTTGAGCGACACGTTCGGCGAATGTGCGATGGCCGCGATTTTGAGTGGCGTCGGTCCGGTCGCAATCCAGCCCACGAGTCGGTCGTCTTCCCATTCCCAATACGGGTGAAGCACCCGCGTGCGGGGGCGACCATCCGGCTCAACCGTGGCCACGGAGCACCAGACGATCTCGTGGGCCATCCGTTGAAACGCCTCGGCGGTTTGGCGATAGTCGCTCACAGTGCAACTCCGTTCATTGTCTCGGCCGGTTGGAAGGAAGAACTATCGGGTCGGCAACCTCGGCCCACAACTCACGTGCCCGCTCCGCGGTGCCCGCCGTGAGCACGAGATCATCGGCCGCCGCCGCCTGCTCCATGCGTACGAACCGATCCCGGAATCGAGCGGTCCAACCGCGCAGTGAACTCTCGGCATCGACGCCGCGAGCACGAGCGACCACGACCGCTCCGGCCAGCAGGTCTCCGAGCGCACACTCGGCCTCCACGGGTCCGCCGCCCAACTGCAATCGATCGAGAGCCTCCCGCATCGCGGCGAACCCGTGGGTGTCAACGTCGGGATCGAGCCCAACGCTCGCGGCCTTGCGGTACAGCTTGTGGGCGAACAGCAGCGACGGGAGGCCCGGGCTGATGCCATCGACGAGCGACGAACTCGAACGTTCGGCCTTCTTGATCTGCTCCCAGTTCGCCAGCACATCGGACGCGGTCTCAGCTTCGGAATCGCCGAACACATGGGGGTGGCGGCGCACGAGCTTGTCGTGAACTCCGGTCGCAACATCGCCCAGATCGAACGCGCCGGCCTCCGCCGCCAGGATCGAGTGGAAGACCACCTGGAACAGCAAGTCGCCGAGTTCATCTTCGACGCGCGCGTAAGCATCGAGATCGACATCACCTCCCGGCGCCGCACCCGGCAACAGCTCGAGCACCTCGACCGTTTCATACGCCTCTTCGAGGAGGTACCGCGTGAGTGAATGGTGCGTCTGTTCGGCGTCCCAAGGACAACCTCCGGGCCCACGCAACCGCTGCGCCAACTCGACGAGGCGGGCAACGTCACCGGCGATGGTGTGCTCCCCTGCGTCGACGAACACGCTGGTGAGGTGATCGGGTTCGACCACCCGGTCGAGTTCGGCGAGCGCCAACTCGGTGACCTGCTCGTCGGGGAGACCGAGACGTTGCAACACCACGACCGTCGTGTCGGCCCGGAGCGCGTCGAGCAACACCAACTTGACCTCCGACAATGTCGACCGATCGATGCAGTGGCCGATCAGCATCGGCCCCTTTCGACCCGCCACGCTGGAAGTGAAATCTTGAGCATCGAGGACGTGCACACCGGCCATCGGATCACGGCCCAGGCGCGTCCACGCGAGGTCCACGAATGAAAGACCCGGGACGACTCGGATCGCGAGCTCGTCGGTCGCCGCCGCGCGCAGGAGAGCCACCGTGCTCTCCGCGACCCCCGGATTTCCGGGGACGCCGTAGACAATCTCGCCGTGCGTCTGGGCCGCCGCGATCAGCGTCGCAACGATTGCGGGATAGAGCGTCTCGAAGCTCCCCGCTGACTCATACACATCGTCGAAGGATGCGGCTTCGATCCCAATCGCGGCCAACTCGACCACGGCGGGATGCCGACTGGTCCGCACGTAGCGGTGCGGAATCCGCTCCAGCTCCGCGCGGGCTGCCGGCAGGAGCAGATCGAGGCCGGCCGGCCCCAGACCGACCACAACAATGCGCGCCGAGCCCACGACCTATCCGGTGGGAGTACTCGTCGCGCCACCCGAGGAACCCGAGCCGGGAGCAGAGCCGGGGTCCGGCGCGCCCGCGGGACGGGTGCTCGTGACGGTCGGCGCCGGACGGCTCTTCGGCTTCTTCGGCGTGGGCGGCACGATGTCGAACGAGCCACCCTGCCTGCGCAGTGTGCCGAACTGGGGGTTCACCGTGATCTTGGCCTTCGCGATGAACGCGGTCAACACCTTGGCGAGCGGATCCTCGGGTTTGGCCGACGCCAACACCAACGGAGTCGCGTTCGTCTCGTTCAGTTCGAGGACTTCAATCACGTGGTAGCCGAACTGGGTCTGGATGGGTGCAGAGACCGTCCCCACTGGCGTGGCCTCCGCGGCCGTGCGAAACGTTGGGTCGATCTGGGGCCACTGCGACGATCCGACGCACATCAACAAGCCCCCTTGCGCGGCCGCGGTGGTGTCCTTCGAGATTTGTTTGGACACATCGGCGAAGGCAGTGCCCTTCTTCAACTCGTCGGTCGCCTGCTGTGCGAGTTCCGGCGTGTCGACCAGGATGTGACCGACGAGCGCCTTGCTGGCGCAATCGCCGACGAGCGCTTGGTAGGCCTCTGCGTTCGCTGCGTCGGTGGATGGTTGCGGAAGCGACGAACGAACTGCGGACTGGAGCGCCGCCGCGCCCGAGATTTGCGTCTGCAACCACTTCGGTAGCTCTTGGTAGGCCTTCCCACTTGTGCTGCTCGACGTGAACTGGGTGCGTGCCGCGGCCTTCTCTTCGGCCGTCGCCTTGACGCCGCGTTGCTTTGCGATCTGCTCGACCGCCCTGTTCTGGATCAACGACACCAGCCACTGCGCCGCGAAGCTGGTGGGCATCCGATCCGAGTCCGCGGAGATGGTCACGTCCTGTTCGGCGAGAGAACTCCGAAACGTTGCTGATTTGGCGAAACCAGCGACATCGCGTTTTACCTGCGCGACGCTGATCTTGCTCCCGTTGAGGGTCGCAGCGGATCCGGTGCGGCTGGAGCACGCCGGGAGCGCCAAAAGCGCGGCCAGCACGAAGAAAGTAAGAGTCCGTTTCACGAGTTCGGGAGCCTACCGGCGACACGCCGCCGGGTCCGGACGGGCGGCTGAGGACAAACTGGTCCTCAGCTCGTCGATTGTCCGCCGGTGTCGACTTCGGGCACCAGTTCTCGCAGCAATGCCACGATGGCGTCGGCCACTTCGGGCGCCGGAGTGGTAAGCGGAATTACAATTTCGCCATCGTCTTTCAGCACGGACTTCGGAAACAGCCGCTTGAGTCGGACTTTCCGGCTCTCGAGCAACTCCAGGCCGTCGATGCGCGCCACCCCTTTCTGCACCAACACGCTGGTGGCTCTCACCCGCACGCATTCCGCGCGGAGCCGGGCGGCGCCGAGCAGTGCCTCGGCCGGTTCCGGCACGGGCCCGTAGCGATCCACCCACTCGGTCCGGATGTCTTCCACGTCGGCGGGGTCCACCACCGCGGCCAGCCGCCGGTACGCCTCCATGCGAACATCGTCACGGTTCACGTACCCGCGCGGCAGGTGCGCATCGACCGGCAGATCAAGTATGACATCGAAGGGCTCAACTCGTTTCTCGCCTTTGAGCTCGCTCACCGCCTCGGTCACCAGCTCGCAGTAGAGGTCGAAGCCCACCGCGGCGATGTGGCCAGTCTGCGACCCCCCCAGCAGATTCCCTGCGCCGCGAATCTCGAGATCACGCATGGCGAGCTTGAAACCCGATCCCAGGTCGGTGAACTCGCCGATGGCCTTCAGCCGCTCGTAGGCCTCTTCGCTGAGCGCGCGATCCGCTGGGTGCAAGAGGTAGGCGTAGGCCCGTTGACCGCGTCTCCCCACCCGGCCCCGGAGTTGGTAGAGCTGAGCGAGTCCGAGCAGATCGGCGCGATCCACGACCATCGTGTTCACCGTGGGCATGTCGAGTCCGCTCTCGACGATCGTCGTACACACCAAGACGTCGTACTCACGATCAGCGAAGTCGAGCACCACTCGTTCGAGCTGGCCTTCATCCATCTGACCGTGGGCGATCGCGATACGCGCCTCGGGAACGAGTTGGCGCACATGCTCGGCCACATGCTCGATGTCCTGCACCCGATTGTGGACATAAAAGACCTGACCCTCACGCAAGAGTTCGCGCCGAAGCGCTTCAGAGACTGCGCGGTCGTCGTACTCACCCACGTAGGTGAGGATCGGTTGGCGGGCCTCGGGTGGGGTCTGCACCAGCGAGAGGTCGCGGATGCCGGTGAGGCTGAGTTCGAGCGTGCGCGGTATCGGCGTGGCGGTGAGGGTGAGCACATCCACATGCGCGCGGAGGTGTTTGATCCGTTCCTTGTGCTGTACGCCGAACCGTTGTTCTTCATCAATCACGAGCAGACCGAGATCTTTGAACTCGATGTCCTGGGAAAGGAGGCGATGGGTTCCGATCACCACATCGACCTCACCCGCGACCAGGGCCTTCACCACTGCGGTCTGCTCGGCAGCGGTGAGGAACCGCGAGAGAACCTCCACTCGGATCGGATAGCTCGCGAACCGTTCGCGGAACGTCTGTCCGTGTTGGTTCGCCAACAACGTGGTAGGCGCCAATATCGCCACCTGCTTGCCGTCCTGAACCGCCTTGAACGTGGCACGCAGCGCAACCTCGGTCTTGCCGAACCCGACGTCACCACAGATGAGCCGATCCATCGGAAGCGTCGCCTCCATGTCGGACTTCACCTCTTCGATGGCGGTGAGCTGATCGGGTGTCTCCTCGTACGGGAACGCGTCTTCCATCTCGCGTTGCCACGGCGTGTCGGGTGCGAATGCGAACCCCGGCGTCGCCAGCCGCTTGCGGTACAAGATCACCAACTCGGCCGCGATCTCGCGTACGGCCACGCGAACCTTGTGGCGCGTCTTCTGCCAATCAGTTCCGCCCATACGAGAGAGCGAGGGCGAATCACCGCCCGTGTATCGGCGCACCGTTCCCACTTGATCGGTGGGGATATAGAGCTTGTCGCCGCCGCGGTACGCGAGCAGGAGATAATCGCGCTCGGCACCACCGATCGCGCGAGTGACCATGCCTTCGTACCGACCGACACCATGGACCTGGTGCACGACAAAGTCGCCGGGCTTCAGATCGTCGTAGTAGTCGACGGCTTTGCGCGCTCCTCGCGCGACGCGATGCACCCGGCGGCGACCGGTGAGGTCCGCTTCGGCCACGAGTGCCAGATGCGCGCCGGGGACGACCACCCCGCGTTCGAGTGGCGCCACCAACACCGTGACCATCCCGGGCGCGGGCGCAGCACCGATCAGCGCGTCGATCCCAACGCCCGCGAGCACATCCGCCAACCGCCGCGCCGATCCTTCGCCTTCGGCCGCCAACACCACCCGGTGCTCACTGCGCATCAGTGAACGGATTCGCTCGGCCAGCGCTTCGACGTCACCGACCACCGGATCAAAGGCCGCGCCACCCATCTGCGGGGTGTCGGGCGAGTCCGGCGCGGCCAAGATCGACGTGGTGGCGGTGTGAGTACGCGCGAGCAATCGATCAAACGGGAGCGACAGCTGCGGCCACTCGTCGTCGTCGGGTGCGCCCCAGGTGCCGGCGAGCACTTCACCGAGCGAGGCTTCTTCGTCGAGCAGGTCCTGGGCCCGGTCGCGCATGCGCCGCGGTTCCACGAGCAGGACCCGGGAGCCTGACGGCAAGAGATCAGGGAGGAGATGCTCATCGGCCGTCAGCCACGGCAACCAGGACTCCATGCCGTCGAACACTTGACCCTCAGCCAGGCGATCCCACTGTTCCCGACCCCATGGCGCCTCAGTGAGCAGCGCACGCGCGCGGGCTTGCACCTCGGGGGTCGGCAACAACTCGCGGCACGGAAAGACGATCGCTTCGTGGATGTCATGGGTGCTGCGTTGATCCGTGACCGCAAACTGAGAAATTCGTTCGACCTCGTCGCCCCATTGATCGATCCGAATCGGATGGTCCGCGGTCGCGGGAAACACATCGACGATCGAACCGCGCACCGCGACTTCACCGCGGGCCTCCACCTGATACTCCCGGCGGTAGCCCATCGAAACCAACTGCTCGACCAGCTCGTCGCGATCGACGGTGTCGCCCACCTTCAAGCGAACCGGCTCGATGGCCTCCACGTGGGGACCAAGGCGTTGCACGAGCGCGCGGACCGGCGCGACCACAACTGCCGGCGCGGTCTCGCCACCTTCGCGCAGCCGCCACATGACCCGAAGGCGCCGTCCCATGGTTTCCAACGCGGGCGACACCCGCTCGAAGGGAAGCGTCTCCCACGCGGGAAAGAGCTCCACGTTCTCGGCACCGATCATCGGGATCAGATCACCCGCGATGCGTTCGGCTTCCGCCGCGGTGGGGACTGCCACCAAGATCGGCTTGACCTTGGCGAGGCGATGTATCGCGGCAATGAAGATCGGTCGAGCGGCTTCCGGGACGGCCACGACATCGGCCCGACCCGAGGCCACGGCCATCACCGCTTCATCTTCGCCAAGCAAGCGCGGCAGGTCGGCGAGTGGAGCTTCGGGCATCACCACACTCTGACCGACGGGGCCCGCCTCGGGCGAACGGCTCTCGGCGGTCTCCGGGACTTCAGTTACGGGAGTTCGGCGGCGAGGCGGTCCAGCATCGCGGTGGTGCTGTGACCCTCGGTCAATGGAGCCCGCAGGACTCGGCCACCCCACGACCGCTCCTCGAACGCTCCGACGATCTCTTCCTCGGCGTAATCCTCGCCCTTGATCAACACGTCGGGCCGTAACGCCTCGATCACCGCGAGCGGAGTGGGCTCGGCGAACAGCACGACCGCGTCGACCGCGGCCAGGCCTGCGAGCACCCAGGAGCGGGCGTCCTCGGCGTTCACCGGGCGACGCTCGCCCTTGAGCGCACGCACCGACGCGTCGGTGTTCAACCCCACAATGAGTCGGTCGCAGTTGCGACGCGCCCAGTCGAGATACGTGACATGGCCGGCGTGCACGAGATCGAAGCAACCGTTCGTGAAGCCAGTCTCATGACCTTCGGAACGCCAGCGCCCAACCAGTCCGACCGCGGCTTCGAGAGTTACCAACTTCTCGCCGAGCGGCGGCGGCGCGTCTTCAGCCGGGCCGAGCGCGGCGAAGAGCTCGTCTCGGTGAATCGGAACGGTACCGGTCTTGCCCACGATGATCCCGGCCGCAAGGTTGGCCAGCACGGCAGAATCGTGCGGGTCGAGCCCCGCCGCGATTCCCGCGGCGAGGGTCGCGATTGCAGTGTCGCCCGCGCCGGAAACATCGAAGACCTCTCGCGCTCGTGCGGGGACGTGGCGCGTGCCGGTGGCTTCGACCAACGAGATCCCGGCCTCACCGCGCGTCAAGGTGACGAAATCGAGCTCGAGCACTTGGCGCAGGCGTGCGGCAGCTTCGGTGAGCTCGAAGGCATCCGCGGCGGAGACCTGCGCAGTAGCTGCCAGCTCGGTTTCGTTCGGGGTGACCGTGGTGGCACCGCGGTACTTGCTGTAGTCGAGACCCTTCGGGTCCACCAACGCTGGGATCCCTCGATGCCGGGCCTGGCGAATCAATCGCCGACACAGGTCTTCGGCCAAGACACCCTTGGCGTAGTCGGAGATGACCAGCGCGTCATAACCATCGTCGAGCAATGCGACGACCCGGTCATCCCAGGCCCGTCGGTCCACCGAAGCCCGCGGCGAGGCGTCCTCATCGTCGATACGCACCAGCTGTTGTTGTCCCGAGAGCACTCGGGTCTTCGTAGTGGTCGGACGGCCGGGAATCACCTCAACGCCCTGGCCGCGGACTCCCGCGAGCCGCAGCAACTCACGAAGACGAACGCCCGGTTCGTCGTCACCGGTCCAACCGGCGACGTCGGCGCGTATCCCGAGCCCGACGAGATTGAGTGCCACGTTGCCCGCGCCACCCACCGACACCGTTTCCCGGCCGAGCCGCACCACGGGGACAGGGGCCTCGGGCGAGATGCGAGCAACGTCACCAATGAGGTAGCGGTCCAGCATGAGATCGCCGACCACCAGCATGCGGCAACCGGCGAACCCGCCGCGGACCGCTGCGTGGACTATGTCGGGACGGTCAAACATCAGGCAAGCTCAGAACCTTCGGAGCACATCGAGGCTTCCACCATCTCACAGAGCAAATGACCGAGAAACAGATGCGCTTCTTGAATCCGACAGGTACGAGGGTGATCGACGACGATCGGGATATCGGCAGTGAGCGCGAGCTTGCCGCCGTCGCCACCGGTGAAGCCGACCGTGAGCGCGCCAATCGAGGCCGCGGCGTCGATGCCCTGCAACACGTTCGGGCTATTCCCCGAAGTGGACAGGCCCACGGCAACATCGCCCGGCCGACACAGCGACTCGATTTGGCGGGCGAACACGACGTCGAAGGAATAGTCGTTCGCGACGGCGGTGATCAACGAGGTATCGGCCACGAGCGCATACGAGGCGATCCCTGGGCGATCCCGCTCGAACCGGCCGACCAACTCAGTGGCGAAGTGCAGTGCCTGGGTGGCGCTGCCGCCGTTGCCGAACCAGAACACCGTGCCACCCGCCGCGACCCTCTCGATCGTCCCGGCCACGGCCGCGGCGAGGGCGCTCTCAGTTGATGAGACGGCCGTCATCATCTCCTGATGTTCGCGAATAGCCTCTTGGAAGTTCACGAAGAAGTCTCTCGACGGGCCACGGACAGTGCTTGAGGGTAGCAACCGGCTGATCTTGCTCGATAGGGATGGTGTCGTAAACGTCGACCGCATCGATTCGGTCAAAAGCCTTTCGGAGCTTGAAATCGAACCGCAGGCGATCGAGGGCGCCCGGATTCTGGCCGCCGCGGGCTACCGCCTGGTGGTGATCACCAACCAGTCGGTGGTGGGGCGAGGGCATATGAGCCGCGCCACGCTCGACACGGTCAACGCGGAACTCAACCGTCGGCTCGGGGGCGCGATCGACCGCTGGTACATCTGCACTCACGCACCGGACGACGGGTGCCGCTGCCGCAAGCCCGGCACGTTGTTGTTCGAGCAGGCGCAGGCGGACCTCGGGTTCACCCGGGCCGACACCTGGTTCGTTGGCGATGCGCCCCGGGATCTTGACGCGGCCACCTCCTTCGGGTGTCGGCCGGCACTCGTCCTCACCGGGAAGGGCGCGGCCACCTCGGCCGCGTATCCCCACGTACCGCGTTGGGCTGATTTCGAGGCCTTCGCTCGGGGCCTGGTGGGCACCGAGAGAGCGAGCGGATAGGCAACATACGGCCGTCGAGCTCCGAGACGCCCTGCTCGCCCGTGGCCCGAGCGGCCCGTGAACGCAGTGAACAAGAGCGGGAAGCCAGTTCGGGAGTGCCACGATGCCTGGACCTATCCACGCTGGTCCTAAGCCTGAGTCCGTCGATTGACGCTCAACCTGCGGCGCGCCATCCCGCGATCACGGAGAGTGACCAGCGGGAGTTAGTTGCAGGCGTTTAGTTGCAGGCGTTCATCGCGGCGGTGATGCCGTCTCGGGCGATCGCCTCCACCGCGTCCGCGGCCTGCTGGATGCTCACGTCGATCTCGACTCGTTCAGCCTTGGCGAACTTGTTCAGCACATGGTCGACGCCACGTTCCTTCGAGACGGGCTTGCCCACTCCGACGCGCACGCGTAGAAACTCGTCGGTATGGAGATGGGCCTTGATCGATCGCAGCCCGTTGTGCCCCGCGAGTCCGCCGCCGGCTTTGAGCTTCAACGCAGCAACCGGGAGGTCGAGCTCGTCGTGCACAATCACGATCTGAGTGGGCTCAACTCCGTAGCGATGGGCAAGCAGGCGGACCGCGTCACCGGAGTCGTTCATATAGGTCAGCGGTACCGCAAGCGCTATTCGCACGCCGTCGATCGTGACCTCGTCGGCCTGCGCGCGTTCTTTGCCCTTGCGCAATCGCGCACCATGACGGGAGGCCAACAACTCGACCACTTCCGCGCCCACGTTGTGGCGAGTCCGCGCGTATTCCGCACCGGGATTTCCCAGTCCGACCACCAGGAGATCCGCCGGTGTACCCCGGCGTTCCCCGGTGCGCCGCAGCACGGGCTACTCGCTGCCGCCGCCGGAGTCGGCGCTCGGAGTGGCCTCTGCGCCGGCTTCGGCTGCTTCCCCGTCTTCGCCAGCTTCGCCTTCGCCCGCCGCCTCGTCATCAAGACCGCGCGGGATCGTGACATGGACCATGAGCTCTTCGGCATCGTGGAGCACCGTCACACCGGTCGGCACCGGGAGATCGGAGATATGGAGCTGGTCGCCGAGCTGGAGACTCGAGATATCGACCGTGAGCGAATCCGGGATGTTGCCCGGCATCGCCTCGACGGTGACCATGAACAGCAGCTGCTCGAGCAACCCGCCTTCGCGTGAACCCGGCGCGTCGCCTTCGATGTGGAGCGGCACTTCGGCACTGACGGCGACGTCACGACTCACGCGCACGAAGTCGACATGCACCAGATCGCCACGGGTTGGGTGACGCTGAATCTGGCGGGCGAGTGCCAGAGCGTCGCCCGCGTCGAGCTTGAGGTTGATCAGCGTGTTCGCACCACTGGCGCCGTGGAGCAGGCGGTCAAGCTCCCGTTCGCCAACGTTGATGGAAATCGGATCGGACTCCAGGCCATAGACCACGGCCGGGACGAGGCCCGCGCGGCGGTAGCGGCCGGCAGGCCCAGAGCCCAGCTCGGTGCGGGGCTCTGCGTTGAGAATGACATCAGCCATGGCGCGGGAAATCCTTCGAGAGGTACACAGGAGACCCGCCATTCTGGCCGAGCCCAGGCCCTCCGGCCAAACCACTGCCTCTCGTCGCCCTTCGGGCCGAACCGCAAGGCGGGCCAAACGGGCGGTTCTCAGCCACTGACTCGGTCATGAAGGTGGACCGAACTCCAGGCCGTGATCGCCTGGCCCGCGAGCTCGGGTCCACCCATGGTGGTGCCCTTTTCTGCGAACGCCCGGCCCCACACGCGACCGCTTGTCGCTTTGGGGGTGCTGACCGCCACTTATCCGACAAGCGCTCTCAGCGAGCACTCAACACCCAGGGGCGCGTCAGCACACCCGGCGATAGGCGACCGGGGTGTTCATTGTCCGGATTTCCTCCGTGGAAGCGATATCCGCACAATGACCGCCAAATCCCCCTGGCGTGCCCAACGTCCACCCAGGCGGCACGTCGCTTGAGTGGACAACTTCGAGAATGTGCGCCAAGCACTCCGCGGAAACGCTTCGAGCTAGGTGTTGTCGCCGGAGAACAGCTCGGAGACGCTGCGCTCCTCGAAGACCGCCCCCAACGCATCGGCCACGATCGGCGCAATCGACAACACCGTGAGCGCATCGAAGTGTTTCTCCGACGGCACCGGCAGCGTGTTCGTCACGACCACGTCACGAATCGGACCGTTCTTGAGTCGATCCACCGCCGGTCCCGACAACAGACCGTGGGTGGCAAGGATCGACACGGACGACGCGCCCCGGCTCATCAGCAGCTCAGCGGCACTGACCACCGTGCCTGCGGTGTCGATCATGTCGTCGATCAGGATGCACTGACGACCGTCGACGAGACCGACGACCTCGGTGGCCACCGCCACATTGTGCGTCCCTTTGGGCCGACGCTTGTCGATGAACGCGAGATCGGCGTGCACACCGTGACCGTCGAGACAGTTCGCGAACCGCCGAGCAAGTTTTCCTCCGCCGGCGTCGGGGGAGACCACCGTGACGTCGGTCGCGCGGTCGAGTACGCCGACGAGGTGATCCGCGAGGAGCGGCACCGCGGTGAGGTGATCGACAGGGAAGTTGAAGAACCCTTGGATCTGACCGGTGTGGAGGTCGACCACGACCACTCGATCCGCGCCCGCGACGGTG
>JANPBJ010000192.1:0-10789 GCA_031430375.1 Acidimicrobiia bacterium | reverse complement strand
ATTCCTGTCGGTCGCCTCGAAGGCGGGCGGGTTCGTTGCCCTGCTGTCGGTGGTGTACTTCGGGTTCTTCCCCAACGCGAACATGTGGCAGCCGGTCATCTGGGGGCTCGCGGCGGCGTCGCTGATCCTCGGCAACTTGGTGGCGTTGCGCCAGACCAACATCGTGCGCATGCTCGCGTACTCGTCGGTGGCACAGGGCGGGTTCATCCTGGTTCCGTTTGCGGTTGCGGCCGATGGTGGCGCGGCGCAGTCTTCGCTCGAAGCGGTGGTCATCTACATCCTGATCTACGGCGCGATGAACCTCGGCGCGTTCGCGTTGGTGATCGCGCTCGCCCGCCGTACTCGGAGCGCCGAGATCGCGTCCTTCGCCGGCCTCGGGCAGTACGCGCCGGGTATGGCGTTGCTGATGTCCGGGTTCATGTTCTCGCTCGCGGGTATTCCGCCACTGGCCGGCTGGTTCGCGAAGTTCACGATGTTCCGAGCCGCGTTGGACGCCAACACGCCCGCGGCCACCACGCTGGGAGTCCTGGCCGCGGTGAGTTCGGTGGTGGCGTTCTTCTATTACGCGCGGGTGGCCCGCGAGATGTGGTTCCATCCGATCCCGGACGGCGCCGATGTGAGCCCGATGCAGACTCCGGTCGCCCTGAACGCGGCCGTCCTGATCTGCGCGGCGATCGTGGTCGTGGTGGGCGTGTATCCACAGCCGTTCGCCCGTCTCGGCGAGCTCGCCGCCGGCGGCTAGCACCATTCTTCCGGCGATCGTCGAGCGCATACATCGCGGCGGTCCGATTCGATTCAGCGCGTACATGGACCTTGCGCTCTACGGGCCGCAGGGCTTCTTTGCCCGAGGTGGTGGCGCGGGCCGGTCCGGCCAGGACTTCATCACCAGCCCGGAGGTCGGACCACTCTTCGGAGTGTGTGTGGCGCGGGCGTTGGACGCCGAGTGGGTTCGCCAGCGCCGGCCCGACCCGTTCATCGTGGTGGAAGCCGGAGCCGGAAGCGGTCGCCTGGCACGCGAGGTTCTGCGCGCCGAGCCGGTGTGTGCACCCGCATTGCACTACGTCCTGGTGGAGCGCAGCGCCGCGTTGCGAGAGGAACAGGCCGAGCGGCTTCCGCTCGAACCCGTGGCCGATGCACTGGGACCCGCAACCTCCCACGACCTCGACGAGGCGCCGGTCCCCGTGGGTGGGACGGGGCCCACCGTGAGCGCGCTCGACGAGATGCCCGCGCGCATGTTCGACGGCGTGGTGTTCGCCAATGAGCTGCTCGACAATCTGGCGTTCGACGTCGTTGAGCGCACGCCCTCCGGCTGGGCCGAGGTGCGGATTGGGCTCGACAACGAGAGTCAGCTCGTCGAGATGCTCGTGCCCGCGGCGCCGGACCTCGCCGCGTGGGTGGCCTCCGTCGAGGCTCCGCTGGGCACGCGTCTGCCCGTGGCGATCGACGCGGTCGACTGGATTGTGGAGGCGGCGTCGCGGCTGCACCGTGGCGCCCTCGTCTTCATCGATTACACCGCGAGCTGGGCCGAGCTCGCGGACCGAGATGGCGGTTGGCTCCGCACCTACGCGGGCCACACGCGAGGCGCGAATCCACTCGTCGGGCCGGGGACCCAGGACATCACCACCGATCTTCCGCGGGAGATGGTGTTGGCCGCGGCCCGCCGCGCCGGGCTCACGATCGCGGTCGATTCCACCCAAGCCGAATGGCTCGCCGCCCTCGGTATCGTCGAACTGGTGGCCGAGGGTCAAGCCCGTTGGGAGCGCGCCGCGGCCGCGCCCGACCTCGCGGCGATCGCGGGTCGCAGCCGCGGCCCCGAAGCCGCGGCACTGACCGAAGCCGGCGGCCTCGGCGCCCACAACGTGCTCGTCCTCACGAAGCCGTAAATCCCAATGGTCAAACTCGCGCGGCAGCAACGGCCGGCCGTCGCAACCCCGAACGTTTGTCGGATAGGTAGTGCCAGGCGCCACCCACTCGACAAGCGCTGCGAAAGATCGGCTACGCCGCGGGTCCAGGTAACGTCCGGGTCCGGCGCGTAGAGGGGGATCGATGGCGGACGTGACACTTGAGGCACTCTCGGATGAGGATCGGACGTTTCCGGCGTCAGCGTCGTTCGTGGCCAACGCGTTGGTAACCGACTCCTCGCTGCGCGACCGAGCCGACGCAGATCCCGAGGCCTTCTGGGCCGACCAAGCCCGGACGCTTCTCCACTGGGATCAGGACTTCACCACCACGTGCGAGTGGGATCTCCCATTCGCGAAGTGGTTCGTGGAGGGCAAGCTCAACGTTTCGTACAACTGCCTCGATCGCCACGTCCTCGCCGGCCATGGTGACCAGGTGGCGATCCGCTGGGAGGGCGAGCCCGGCGATGCCCTGGATATCACCTACGCCCAACTTCTCGACGAAGTGTCCCGTTGCGCGAACACCCTGAGAGCATTCGGAGTCCAGAAGGGCGACCGGATTGCTATCTATATGGGAATGGTGCCGGAGCTCGCGGTCGCGATGCTCGCGTGCGCACGCATCGGCGCCGCGCACTCGGTGGTGTTCGGCGGGTTCACCGCCGACTCCTTGCGGGACCGCATCAACGACGCGGCGGCCAAGGTCCTGATCACTGGCGACGGTGCCTGGCGTCGGGGTGGGATCATCCCGCTCAAGCAGATCGCGGATGAGGCGATGGCCGAGACGCCGTCGATCGAGAAGTGCCTCGTGCTGCGGCGGACGGAGCAACACGTTGCGATGCTCGAGGGTCGCGACGTGTGGTGGCACCACATTGTTCCCGCGCAGTCCACCGAGTGCACGCCCGAGTCCATGGACGCGGAAGACCTGCTGTTCATCCTCTACACGAGCGGCACCACCGGGAAGCCGAAGGGCATCATGCACACGACGGGTGGCTATCTCACCCAGGTCGCGTTCACGTTCAAGTACGTCTTCGATATTCACCCCGACACTGATGTCTTCTGGTGCACCGCCGACTGTGGTTGGGTGACCGGTCACTCCTACATCGTCTACGGACCACTCGCGAACCGCGCCACGAGCGTGATGTATGAAGGCACCCCGGACTACCCCGACAAGGATCGGTTCTGGTCGATCGTTGAGCAGTACGGGGTCACTATTCTCTACACGGCGACCACCGCGATCCGGACGTTCATGAAGTGGGGAAATGAGTTCCCCGACGGTCACGACCTCTCGTCATTACGACTGCTCGGTTCCGTCGGCGAGCCCATCAACCCGGAAGCCTGGATCTGGTATCACGCGCACATTGGTGGCGGTCGGTGTCCTGTGGTCGACACGTGGTGGCAGACCGAGACCGGGGCGATCATGATCAGCCCGCTGCCCGGCGCGACGGTGGCGAAGCCGGGCAGCGCAACCTTTCCGCTTCCCGGGATCGGCGCCGAGATCGTGAATGACGACGGCAACCCGGTGGGGATTCCGGGCGGCGGGTATCTCACCCTCACCCGTCCGTGGCCGTCGATGTTGCGCGGTATCTGGGGCGATCCCGACCGCTACCAAGAGACGTACTGGTCGCGCTTCGACGGTCGCTACTTCGCCGGCGATGGTGCCAAGCGTGACGCCGAGGGGTACTTCTGGCTGCTGGGCCGCGTTGACGACATCATGCTCGTGGCCGGCCACAACATTTCCACCACCGAGGTGGAATCGGCCCTGGTGTCGCATCCCTCGGTGGCCGAAGCCGCGGTCGTCGGCAAGAAGGACGACACCACCGGCCAAGCCATCGCCGCGTTTGTGATTCTGCGCGCGGGCAACCACCCCACCGACGCGCTCGTTGGCGAACTGCGCGAGCACGTGGGTCAAGCCATTGGTCCGATCGCGAAGCCGAAGTCGATCCTGTTTACCGAGGATCTCCCCAAGACCCGGTCCGGGAAGATCATGCGCAGGTTGCTACGTGACGTCGCCGAGGACAATTCCTTGGGCGATACCACCACCCTGGCGGACCCGAGCGTGGTCGATGGCATCAAGAGCCGGTACCTCGCAACCGCTACTGACGAGGACTGAGCCGGTTGGCCCGACGAGGAGTAGCACCCGAACACTGGACTTGGCGCGACGGCCAGATCGAGCCTGGGCGATCGGTGGTCATCGACATCGATGGCGTGTTGTCCGACGCCGCGACCCGTCAGCACTACATCGAGGCGCCGCGCCGCGACTGGCGCGGGTTCTTCGACGCCTGCGGCGACGATCCGGTGATCGAAGAAGTCCGGGTCATGCTCGATCTACTCGATCGTGACATCAAAGTGATCCTGCTGACCGCCCGTCCGGCCCGGGTGCATGAACTCACGGAGGCGTGGCTCCGGCGCTATCGAATTCGGTGGGACGTCCTGCTGATGCGCCCGTGGGGTGACTACGAGCTCTCGCGTGATTTCAAGCAGTCGTCGCTCTGGGACCTGCGGGACTTCGGTTTCGAGGTCCTGCTGGGTATCGAGGACGACCGCCGCAATGTGGAGATGCTGCGCGCCGAAGGCGTACCGACCCTGTATCGCCATTCCGGGTACTACGACTGACTGATTACTCGTTCTGATTGCTCGTCCGGCTTCACCGCCGGTGCGGTTGGGGATCCGGTCGCGTGCTGCGTCGGGACGCCTACCTCGCGGTTCGCCTCCGCTCGTTCCTCGCGGCGGCTCGTTCTGATTGCTCGTCCGGCTTCACCGCCGGTGCGGTTGGGGATCCGGTCGCGTGCTGCGTCGGGACGCCTACCTCGCGGTTCGCCTCCGCTCGTTCCTCGCTCCGGCTCATTCTGATTGCTCGTCCAGCTTCACCGGGAGCGCGGTTGGGTAGGCGCCGAAAGTCCGGCCGCAACGGGTAGTTTGCACCGACCGAAATAGTCGTCGAAATCGTGGGGGAACGGTGCAGACAGCGGAAGGCTCGGGAGTCGGGCTTCGCTTTCGGCACACGGCGGTGATCTTTCTCGTCAGCCTCGCGGGGCTGCTGCTCGAGGTCGGTTACACCCGGGTCGTGTCTTACAAGCTTTGGTACTACTACACCTACCTCGTGCTGGGCCTCGCGCTGCTCGGCATCGGATCGGGTGGGATCTTCGTGGTGGTCTGGCAGCGGGTCCGGCGCGCCGCCACCGACACGGTGATCGCGGTCTGCTCGACGATCAGCGCGATCGCGATCGCGGGCGGCTACTTCCTCGTGGCGCGGCTCCGCATCGACACGCTCCAGATTTGGGACTACGGGACATCGGAGTCCTATAAGAGCCTCGTCAAGTTGGCGTTGATCTGCTTTGTGCTGTTCGCTTCGTTCGTCCCGCTCGGCATCATGGTGTCCATCATCCTCGGCCGCGGCGCGCAGCGAGTGGGGCGCCTGTATTTCGCCGACCTCATGGGCGCCGGCCTCGGATGCGCGCTGGCGATCCCGCTCATCACATGGTTCAGCCCGCCGCAGGTCATTGTGATCGCGGCGGCGGTGTTTGGCGCGGTCGCGGTCTTCGCGATGCGGCCGGGTTCAGTCCCGATGATCGCCACGAGTGCGCTCACGGTGGTGCTGGTGATCGTTGCATCCGGCACTGGTTTGGTTGATGTCCTCCCGGAAGCGCGCAAGGCCGATCCGGAACACGCGGCCTACTCCGAGTGGGGTCCGGTCTTTCGCGTCGACGTTGCCGAGATCAGACCCGAGTTCAAGTCCCTGTTCCACGACGGCAGCTTCGGTTCCGCGATCCACGCATTCGACGGCGACGCCGCGGGGGTCACTCGCTTTGATCACGATCCGCGCTCCCTTCCGTTCGCACTTCTGGGAACCAAGCCCGACCGCACGTTGATCATCGGCTCCGCGGGCGGCAACGAGATCGTGGCGGCGTTGCACTACGGCTCGCGCCGGATCGACGGCGTGGAGCTCAACCCGGTGACCGTCAAGCTGTTGCGCGAGCGCTACAAGAAGTTTGCGGGTGACCTCGAACATCAGCCGGGGGTTGGGATTCATCAGGGCGACGGTCGGACGTACCTGGCGCGGAGCAAGGACCGATTCGACGTCGTCTGGTTCGTGGCGCCGGATAGCTACGCCGCGAACAATGCTGCGTCGTCGGGGGCGTTCGTGCTTTCGGAGAGCTACCTCTACACCACCGACATGGTCAAGGAGAGTCTGAGCCACCTCACCGACCGAGGTGTGATGGTGGTGCAGTTCGGCGAGCTCAACTTCCGCGACGCGCCGAACCGGACGGCCCGCTATGTGATGACGGTTCGCAAGGCGTTGCGCGAACTGGGCGTGAAGCGGCCAGGTGATCACGTGATCGTCGCGCCGTTCATCACGAACGCGACGGGCGACCTTTCCACGATCATGGTCAAGCGCACAGCGTTCACCGAGGCCGAGATCGAGCGATTCCAGGCCGGTATCACGAAGGTTCCGGAAGAAGAAATCTCGTGGGCGCCGGGGCTGGCTCCCGGTCCGGGCCTCGTGCCGCAGTTGATTGCCGGCTCCGACCGCCAGGCGGACCGCGCCGCCGCCGGGTACTCGCGTCAGATCGGCCCGATCAGCGACGACGGCCCATTCTTCTGGCATTTCGCCGGATTCGGTGACGTGATCAAGGACTTCTTCACACCGATCACCGCGACCGACCCTGAGGATTCGATCGGCGAGCGAGTGCTGATTCTGCTGCTCGGGATCGCGGTGTTGTACGCCGCAGTGTTCCTCCTCGTGCCGTTCATCTTTGTTCGACGCGAGTGGAAGGCGCTCCCCCGCAAGGGCATCTCGGTGGTGTACTTCGCCGCACTCGGACTTGGGTTCATCCTCCTCGAGATCTCGATGATTCAGCGCCTGGTGTTGTTCCTCGGGTATCCCACGTATTCACTCACCGTCACGCTCGCGTCGATCCTCGTCTTCACTGGTCTCGGCGCGTTGCTGAGCAACCGGTATGCGGACCGAGCGAGAACGTTGGTACCTGTCGCGTTCGCTGCGTTGTGCGGGCTGGTGGCGTTCTATCAATGGGGTCTCGGCGGGCTGACGGAGTCGCTACTCTCGGCCAGTCTGCCGGTGCGCGTGATCGTGTCGTTGGCGGTCCTCGCGCCGCTCGGACTCTGCTTGGGAATGTTTATGCCGCTCGGGTTGGGTGTGGTGGCGAAGCTGAGCGACCATCCCGACGAATACATCGCGTGGGCCTGGGCTGTGAACGGGTTTTTCTCGGTGATCGGCTCGGTACTGACCACGATGCTCGCAATGTCCTATGGGTTCCGGGTCGTGCAACTGCTCGCACTCGGGGTGTACGGGCTGGCGGTGCTCGCGTTCTACCGGCTGGGATCCCGCCAGGGAGTCCAATCGGCGGCAACCGCCACGCCTTGATCGGGTCCGCGGTCGTGCCCCGAAGCAACCGGGGACCGATACGGCAAGACTGCCGGTCGTGACCACGGCCGCCCCACGATGGGAGGCGTTGGGAATGCGCCGTCGAGCGAGCTAGTCCCGGAAGTTGGTGAACTGCAGGGGTAGGTCGAAGTCGTTCTCTTTGAGCGCCGCGATTACGCCCTGAAGGTCGTCACGTTTCTTGCCGTTGACGCGGAGCTGATCGCCTTGGATCTGGTGCTGGATGCCCTTGAGCCCCAGTCCTTTGATGAACTTGCCGACCTCTCGGGCCTTGTCGTCGGTGATGCCCACGCGCAGGGTGACGGTCTGGCGCACGGTGCCCTTCGTTGCTTCCTCGATCGCCCCGAAGTCGAGGGCCTTGAGGGAAACCTGGCGCTTGACCATCTTCTCTTCGAGCACCTGGGTGAGCGCGCTCAGCCGCGGCTCGGACTCGGTGTGGATCTCGATGGTCTTCTCCTTGAGCTCCACCGAACTGTCGGTGCCTTTGAAGTCAAATCGCTGGGAGATCTCACGAGCCGTCTGGTCAACCGCGTTGCGAACCTCTTGCATATCGAGCTCGGAGACGACGTCGAAGCTGGGCATAGCGCGAAAACTCCCTGGGGGCTGCGAGATGACGGCTTGCTACTGTACGCCCGGGTCCGTACCCGAGAGGCCAAAGGGATCTGGCTGTAATCCAGATGCGCAAGCTACGGGGGTTCGAATCCCTCCGGGCCCACCACACAACACCGAGAGCAACGCCCCGCGCTCTATCCGCTCGCCCCTCTCCGAGCGCCTCAACACCCGACCACGCAGCGTGTTGGTTCTGCGCGCGGATTGTGGGATTTCGACGCTTTCACCATGAGCAACATCCGGAACTTTGCCCACTCTGGCGCTCAAGAGCCTCAACTGTTACCGTCGGCTCGGATCGGAAATCATGAGGGTGAGCGTCGCTCACTCGGTAGGACGCGGATCTCCGATCGGGAAGGTGCTCCCATGGGGCTTCGACGGAATCTCGGAACGCTCAGGCGAAGAACGTGGACGATCATCGCGTTCGGAGTCGTGGTGGGTGCTCTCGTCGGTGCGATGGTGGGCGGCTACTCGGCGCTACGCGTGTCCACCTACTCGGCCCACGCTCGCGTGATGCTCCGGCTCAATGACCCGGCCCAACTTCTCAACCCGCTGGCGGCCGGCGCCACCGGTTCAAACGCCGCGCGCGATGCCACGGCCCAACTCGACATCGTCACGAGTACGGCGGTGGCCAAGCAGGCGGCCGCGAGGGTCTCGGGCGCCACGATCGTGGCGATGCGCCGCGCGGTTTCGGTTCGCCGGGTCGGTACCGACGCTCTCATTGAGATCACTGGAACGAGCCCGAGCCGGTTGCGAGCGGCTCGGATCGCGAATGCGTTCGCACGCGCCTATGTCGACGTCCGGCTCGCCGCGACCGTGGCCTCGTTACAGCAGGTGAAGCAGAGTGTCGACGCGCAGTTGGCGAGTCTCGACGCCCGCATTGCCGATCTCGACAGCCAGGCGCGTGCGAAGCCGTCCTCGGAAGCGCCACCCGCGCAGCTCGCGGCAGCCGCGAACCGATATCAACTTCTGCAGGGTCGTCAGCAGGAGCTCGAGACCACGATCGGACTTCGACGCGGTCCCGCGGTGCTGGTGTCTCCGGCGTCTGCGGCGGACGCGACTCCGAACTCGAGCCCGGTGCGAAGCTCAGTGCTCGGTGCACTCGTCGGTCTCGCGGCGGGCATCGTCGTCGCGGCTATTCGGATGTCCCTCGACGAGCGAATCCGGACATCGGAGGAGATCGGACGCGCCACTGGGCTTCCGGTCCTCGCCGAGCTGCCACGTGATCAGCGCTTGAAGAAGGAACCCACCCGGCTCGCCGTCCTGTCGAGTCCGAGATCGGCATTGAGTGAGGCGAGCCGGGCGCTACGGGCGAGTATCGAGCTCAGGGAAACCGAGCACCGGCGGCCGGTGCTCTTGGTCACGAGCGCAGCCACGGGCGAAGGGAAGTCGCTGGTCAGCGCCAACCTGGCCGCGGCCTACGCCCTGGCCGGGTATCGAACGGTACTGGTCGAGGGCGACATGCGGAGCCCGCGGTTGTCGACCGTTTTCGGCACCTATCGGGCGCCATTCGTGGCCTCCGGCGAGGCAGTCAACGGCTTGTCGAGCCTCGTGCGCGAGCTGATGGTGCCGGGTGCGGATAGGCCGGCGTTGGAGCAGGCTGCGTTGTTACGGACCGCGGTCGAGAACCTGTTGTTCCTGCCCGCGGGACCCGCAACCGGAAGTCCGTCGGAGCTACTCGATTCACCGGCGATGGCGGTGCTGCTCGCGGATCTTGCCAACGTCGCCGACATTGTCATCATCGATGCTCCGCCGTTGCTCCCGGTGAGCGACGCCGCGGCACTGGCGCGGTGGTCTGACGCGGTCCTGCTCGTGGCGGCAATGGGCGAGTCACGTCGCAGTACCCTCCGGCGGGCCCGCCAGATACTCGCGGCGCACCCCAGAGTGCTGGGCGTGGTGGCGAACAAAATGCCTGCGTCCCCGCGTTACGCGCCACATCGCCGGGGTGGCCTCCCGGCCGCGACCGTCGGGTCGCCGTCGCTCGCGGTCATGCGTCCGCTCCCGGTGCCCACACCGCAGATCGGGTGCCCGGACGCGAACGGGAACATTTGGATTGATCTCTCCGAGGAACTCGACAGTGACGACCCGCGGGTGGGTCCCGACGCACTCCAGGTCAGCGGGTGGAGTCGCTGATCGGCAGTCGCGCACTCGGGAGCCACGTGGGGCCGGTGAGTTGGCGAGTCAGAGCATTCGTTGCATCACGGTGACGTCGAGCCAGCGTCCGAGTTTGCGGCCCACTTCACGTTCGGTGCCCACGATGTCGAAGCCGCAACGGCGATGCAGCGTGATCGACGCGTCGTGTCCACCCACGATGCGCGCAATCGTCGAGTGGTATCCGTACGTCGCGGCGAGCGCGATGAGCTCCGTGAGCAGCAGGTGGCCGATGCCCTGGCCCCGCTGGTCGCCGGTCACGTAGACGGAATCTTCGACGGTGGTGAAGTACGCCGGCCGTTCCCGATACGGGGAGAGGGACCCGAAACCCACGACGGCTCCGAGGTCGTCGGTTGCCACGATCGCCGGGTGGCCGCCGCTGTGCTCCTCGATCCACGCGACCTGGTCTTCCAGGCTGCGCGCGACGAGATCGAACGTGACGGTGGAGCCGGCGACCTCGACGTTGTAAATCGACCGAATCGCCTCGGCATCGCCCACAACGGCGGGTCGGAGCGTGATCGGCACCCCCGGACGGTATCTGCTGGGCATCGGGTTGCTAGTCTCGTTGGGCTCCGCTCCGTCTCGACGGACTGGAGGGTTCGCCCCCTTAGCTCAGTGGTAGAGCACTTCCATGGTAAGGAAGGGGTCTACGGTTCAAATCCGTAAGGGGGCTCCGGCGATGTTGTCGGGATCCGCAGGGATCGCCGTCTGCGACGTCGACCCGCAGGCACAA
>JANPBJ010000191.1:0-3261 GCA_031430375.1 Acidimicrobiia bacterium | reverse complement strand
GCGAGAAGGCTGCGAGCCCTCGCGACATCGCCCGCGGCGCCGCGCTCGACCAGCATCAGGCCCCACCAGAGCTCGGAGCGAGCGCCGAAGAACTTCGCGCCCAGCCGTTCACTCATCTCCGACGCCTGGAGGAAATAGATGTCCCCTTCGTCGTATCGGCCCAGCAAGCCGGCCAGACCGCCGAGATAACTTCCGACGGGCCCGGCCGGTACACCTTCGTCCCAGACCGCCTGATCTGCGAACGGTGCCATGCGGTCGAGCAACGGCTCGGCGAACTCGGAGGCGCCACACGTGATGGCCGCCTCTGCATAGCCGGCCATTCCGATGAGCCAGTCCTCGTCGACCGGAAGATCGAAGCCTTCGTCGGCGAACTCGGCGATCAGGTCTCGAGCATCTTGGGTGCGCTCGGATTCGGCGTACGCTATCGCCAGAGCAGGCCGCAACACCGGCGTGGCGGCCAACGCCGCTTCGAAGACCGGCACCAACTCCGCATACGTGCCGCGCTGCGCATTCAAGAGCACGGTTTGCACGCCGAAGGGGGCGAAGACGCCGGGAAGGCCGATCTCCTGACCCACTCGGAACGCCTCGCCGGCCAGCCGCTCGGCTCGGTCGGTATCCCCAGCAAGGATCGCACGCGCGACGTCGAGCCCCCGCGACGTCCAGTCGAGCGCCGGCTGATGGAGCTGCTCGGCCATGGATCGGGTGATCTCCAGGCAGCGATCCATTTCGTCGACGTCGAGCGCGGCACGGCCGAGATCGAACCACCGAGCGAACGCGGCCCAGAACAGCAGCCCGGGGTTGCCGAGCCGCTCGGCGCGGGCGAGCGCGTCGGACGAACTCGCGAGCGACTGCTCCAGCCGTTGCGGAACCCCCAGGGCGATCGCAACCTTGTTCAGCACCCAGACGATGGTGGCGTCATCGCCCGACGCCTGGGCGATCGCGATCGCCTCGGCCGCGAGCGCCTCGCGGCGTTCCAACGGTGTACCGAACGCGATCTCGTGGCACAGGTTGGCCAGCACCAACGCTCGATCGGGATCGCCGGCGGGCAACCGCGTGAGCGCGAGCTCCAGGATCTCCACCCAGTCGGTATCGATCTCCGGATTCTGGGCAATGACGATGTCGGGGTTGTTGGCGAGCGCGGCACGAACGAGGCGAGGGGTATCACCGAGTTCGGCCGCTCGGCGCGCGGCGTCGATCAGCGTGCCCGAGTATTCGGAGTTCGCAGTCTGGCGCTGGGCCGTCCCGAGACCGATCGCGAGGTCGAGCGCCAGGATCGGATCCGCGTCGTCGGCCTGATCGAGCAGGTCAAGCGCTTGCGTGTAGTAGCGCAACGCATCATCCGGCGCGAGCGCACCGAGCGCAGCATCGGCTGCCTGTCTCGAGTAGCCAATGGCTTTGGCGAGGTCGATGGGTTGGGTAGCGTGAAACCAGTGACGGGCCAGTTCGCCCACGCGTTCCCCGGGACGTCCGTCGCAGAGTGTCTCCAGCGCCTCGGCGACGTGTCGGTGCGCGCGTGCTCGGCGGGTTGCCCCGAGGTCCTCGTAGAGGGTGTGTTGGATGAGTGCATGCGCGAAGCTGTACCGGCCGGGCGCGTTGGCGACCTCACGTACGAGCGCGGCAGTCGCCGCGGCATCGAGCACGTCGAGAAGTTCGTCTTCGGTCGTGTCGGTCGTGCGGGCGAGAAGGTCGAGATCGAAGTCGCGGCCGATCACGGCTGCGGCCGAGAGCACGCGTCCGGCAGGTTCACCGAGTCGTCCGACGCGGGCACCGATGACCTCACGCACACTGTCAGGCAACGTCGACTGATCGAGCGACTCCGCCGCCACCCATCGACCGGTGGTGTCCTGGTAGATCGCACCGGTTTCGGTGAGGTGGCGTAACACCTCGGTCACGAAGAACGGGTTGCCGTCCGTCTCCCGGTACACGGCCTGCGCGAGCGCCACCGCGGCGTCGTCAAGATCGTGGCCCGCCGCCTGCTCCATGAAGGCGACGACACTGGTGTCATCGAGCCCGGCGAGCTCCACGCGCGATACACCGTCGCGGCGACGCAATGCCGCGAGCGTCTCCAACAGAGGATGCGATCGTGACAGCTCGCTGTCGCGGTATGTCCCCAACACCAACAGCTGGAGCGGCAGGTCGGATGCGACCAGATGACGCAACAGTTGCAGGCTGCCGGTGTCCGCCCATTGCAAGTCGTCCAGGACGACAACCACGAGCTGACCTCGCGACGCCATGGCCAACAGGCCGACGATCGCGGCGAAGAGCAAGTAACGCTCAGTGTCTGCGTCGGCGGCCTTCGAAACCGGCAGGCCGGGCAACCTGCTGCCCAGCGCCGGCACCAGCCGCGCCAGTTCCGAACCATGCTCGGAGACGTGCTCCAGAAGTTCATCCTCGGGCGCATGCGCCACGTAATGGCCGAGCGCCTCGGCGAAGAGCTGGTACGGCGTCGCGAGGTCCTCCTCGCAATGTCCGAACAGTACGCACGCGCCCGAATCGAACGCGGTCCGCGCCGCCGCGGCCACCAGTGTGGTCTTGCCCTGACCGGCTTCGCCGGACACGAGCACGACCTCGCGGCCCTCGCCAGCCGCGACGCGCTTCGTCGCATCGGTCATTGTCGCCAGCTCGACGGAGCGGCCAACGACACCGACCCTCGGAAGCACACCCAAACCGCCGGGCAACGGCACCGCATTCGCGGTGGCGCTCTCCAGCGGCTCCCAGCGCACCTCGACCGTGTCGACCGGTTCAGGCAACCCCTTCAACGCCAGCGGACCGAGGGGGTCGTATTCGTGTTGACTGCGCCGACCCGCCATCAATCGCACGACCTCGGCGGCCAGAACCTGGCCGCTCTCGCACGTAGCGCAGAGCCGAGCCGCCTCGACGACGGGGTCCCCGAAGTAGTCGTCGTCTTCCTTGCTGACCTCGCCCCCACTCAATCCGACTCGCAAGCCGACCGCCTGCTCACGGTCCCGGTTGTCGCGTTCGACGCCCTGCTGCATCGCAACCGCGGCTGACAAGGCCGTGGATGCCGAGCCGAATGCCACCATCACTCCGTCACCGAGGTTTTTCACCTCGGTGCCACCGGCTGACGCGATCGCCTGACGCAAGATCGAGAAATGTGAGCGACGCAGTTCGTCAGCCGCCTCGGCTGACAAGCTGGACGACAACTCCGTCGAACCGACCATGTCGGTGAACAACACGATGATGTTCTCCACGGTCATCGCTTCACCGCTCCTGCCGACATTGCCCCACCGTAAGCCGCGC
>JANPBJ010000190.1:0-30160 GCA_031430375.1 Acidimicrobiia bacterium | reverse complement strand
ACTCCGTGCGTTCGGGTTCCCATTCCGCCGTGAGGCTCAGGGGTAAGGCATGGCTAAGACTGCTCTGAAAAACAAGCAACAGCGCACGCCGAAGTTCAAGGTCCGCGGTTATACGCGGTGCCGTCGGTGTGGGCGTTCACGTTCGGTGTATCGCAAGTTCGGGCTCTGCCGGATCTGTTTGCGTGAGCTGACTCATGCCGGTGAAGTTCCCGGTATGACCAAGGCATCGTGGTAGAGGAGTGAGCACATGACGATGACCGACCCAATCGCGGACATGCTCACTCGGATTCGCAACGCGAACATCGCGATGCATGATCTGACCGAGATGCCCTCGTCCAAGTTGAAAGAAGCTCTCGCGAAGATCCTCGAACGTGAGGGCTATATCGAGGGTTTCGAGATCGCGGATGATCCTTCGCGGCCTGGAAACAAGCTGACGATCAACATGAAGTACACGCCGGAACGGAAGCGCACGATCTCGGGTATCAAGCGCATCTCCAAGCCCGGACTGCGGGTCTACATGGCGGCCAACAAGGTGCCGCGTGTGCTCGGCGGTATGGGCATCGCGGTCCTCTCGACCAACCAGGGCCTCCTCACCGATCGTGAAGCGCGTCAGCGCCGCGTCGGTGGCGAGTGCCTGTGTCAGGTCTGGTGAGTCATGTCCCGAATTGGTAAGGCTCCGATCCCGCTGCCATCTGGTGTTGCGATCGCAATCGACGGCGCGCGCGTCTCGGTCAAGGGACCCAAGGGTGAGTTGGCCTTGGCGATGCCCGATGACATCACGGTGAGTCAAGAGGGTGACCAGCTGTTGGTGGTGCGTCCCGATGACGAGCGCCGTCACCGCGCCTTGCACGGTCTGGCGCGATCGCTCGTGGCCAACATGGTGGTGGGTGTCACCGAGGGCTTCAAGAAGGACTTGGAGATCGTCGGGGTCGGTTACCGAGCGCAGGCTCAGGGCCCGTCGAAGTTGGAGTTGCAAGTGGGCTTCTCACACTCAGTGCCGGTCGAGGCACCGGATGGTGTGACCTTCGAGGTGCCCGCGCCGAACCGCATCACCGTCCTTGGCATCGACAAGCAACTCGTCGGCCAAGTGGCTGCCGACATTCGTAAGATCCGCAAGCCCGAGCCATACAAAGGCAAAGGCATCCGATACGCCGGTGAGCGCGTTGTGCGCAAAGCCGGGAAGTCCGCGAAGTAGGGACCATGAGCGTGAAGAAGAACGTCGGCCGGCGTCGCCGACACCTCCGGGTACGCAAGAAGGTCCGCGGTACGGCCGCGCGGCCGCGCCTGGCGGTGTTCCGCTCGAGTCGACACATCTATGCGCAGGTCATCGACGATGTCGCAGGCCTGACCGTGGCCAGCGCGTCCACGATGGAAGCCGCGATTCGCGAGGGCGCGACCGGCACGGTCGACGCTGCACGCGCCGTGGGCGAGCGTGTCGCCGATCGGGCGAAGACCGCTGGGGTTGACACGGTGGTCTTCGACCGCGGTGGGTTCAAATACCACGGCCGCGTGGCTGCCGTGGCCGACGGCGCCCGCAGCGCCGGACTGGAGTTCTAATGGCCGATCAATACGAAGAGCGGGTCATTGCGATCAACCGCGTGGCCAAGGTGGTCAAAGGTGGTCGGCGGTTCTCGTTCACCGCGTTGGTCGTGGTTGGTGACGGCAACGGCAACGTTGGCCTGGGTTACGGCAAGGCCAAGGAGGTCCCGGCCGCTATCCAAAAAGGGATGGAAGAGGCCAAGAAGAACGTCTTTGCGGTTGCGCTGGCGGGATCCACGATCACGCACCAGATCGTTGGACGCCACGACTCGGCTCGAGTGCTGTTGAAGCCGGCGGCTCCCGGTACCGGAGTCATCGCTGGTGGCGCGGCACGGGCGATCCTTGAGGCGGCAGGAGTGCACGACGTGCTCGCGAAATCGCTTGGTTCCTCGAACGCGATCAACGTGTCGCGCGCAACGATCGCCGGCCTCCTCGGCCTGCGGAACCCCGATGAGATCGCCAAGATGCGCGGCAAGTCGCCAGAAGAGGTGAGCACAGTAGGAATGCTGCGCGCCTACCGCGAGCGCAATGCGAAAAAGACCGAAGTCACTGAGGTCGCCTGATGAAGCTCAAGGTCACCCAAACCCGATCGTTGATCGGCATCAAGCCCAAGCAGCGCGGCACCTTGCGCGCGCTGGGTCTGCGGGGCATCAGCCAGACGCGTGAACACGATGACAACCCGGTGATCCGCGGCATGATCGCCAAGGTCCCGCATCTCATCCGGGTCGAGGAACTCTCATGAAAATTCATGATCTGAAGCCAAATCCGGGCTCGCATAAGCCCAAGCACCGCTTGGCTCGTGGTATCGGCGGCAAGGGTGGCAAGACTGCTGGGCGCGGGACCAAGGGCCAGCGCGCCCGCGGCTCGATCAAGCCCGGGTTCGAAGGTGGCCAGACGCCGCTGCACCGCCGCATACCAAAGGCCAAGGGTTTTAACAACCCGTTCCGCGTCGAGTACCACGTGGTGAACCTCGATACGCTTGAGACCTTCGATGCTGGTGGCGAGGTCTCTCCCGCGACGCTGCGCGACCGCGGCTTGGTGGCCAAGCGCGGACTCGTGAAGGTGCTGGGCCGCGGTGAGCTCACCAAGAGTCTGACGGTCAAAGCCCACGGGTTTTCGGAGTCGGCCAAAGCGGCGATCGAGGCTGCGGGAGGGACCGTGGAGACGGTTCCGGCTCCGTGGGGAGATCGCAGACCACCGGCAAAGGGCAACGCGCTTACCAACCGCTAACTAGTCTCGGGACCTACCGTTTCCGTCGTCGTTTGAGGAGGTCGCTTCACCCATGCTGTCCCGTCTGCGGAACATGTTCCGGGTGCCCGACCTGCGCAACAAAATTCTGTTCACGATCGCGGTCGTGCTCGTGTACCGGCTCGGCACACACATCCCTGTTCCCTACGTGGACTTCGCGCAGATCAAGGCGCTGCAGGCCCGTTCCACGAACGACGGCGTCGTCGGATTCCTCAACCTGTTCTCGGGCGGCGCGATCACGAGCGTCTCGATCTTCTTCCTGGGGATCATGCCGTACATCACAGCATCGATCATCATGCAGTTGCTCGGGGTGGTTATCCCGAAACTCGAGCAGTGGCAGCAAGAGGGCCAATCAGGCCAGAAGAAGATCACCCAGTGGACTCGGTACGTCACTGTTGGCCTCGCGCTCGTGCAGTCTTCGGGACTGGTGATCGCGCTCCACGAAGGGAAGCAGGGGCTGCTGGGAACGATCGGGTTCGAGGGCGTTGACATGATTCCCGGCTACAACGCCTACCGGGCGGCGCTGATCGTCATGACCTGGGTTGCGGGAACCGCGTTGGTCATGTGGCTCGGTGAGCTGATCACCCAGCGCGGCATCGGCAACGGTATGTCGATCTTGATCTTTGCATCCGTGGTGTCGCAGCTCCCGGCGCAGGGTGGATCGATTTTTACCGAGGGCGGTGCGTTCAAGGGCTCGGTCATCGTGCTCATCGGGGTCGGGATGATCGCGGCCATTGTGTTCGTGGAATCTGGACAGCGACGAATACCGGTCCAGTTCGCGAAACGCGTGGTGGGCCGGCGGATGTACGGCGGGCAGAGCACATATATCCCCCTCAAGGTGAACCAGTCGGGCGTGATCCCGGTGATTTTCGCTAGCTCGATCCTCGCGTTCCCGGCGCTGATCGCAACGGCGACGAACTGGACCTGGCTCCAGGACTTCGCGAGCAAGCACCTTGTCAACGGCGACAGTTGGATCTACATGGGCATGTACGCGCTGATGATCCTGTTCTTCGCGTATTTCTACACTGCGATTGCCTTCAACCCACAGCAACAGGCCGACATCATCCGAAAGCAGGGTGGTTTCATCCCGGGCATCCGGCCGGGGCCGCCCACGGAGAAGTACCTGGCGAAGGTTCTGAACCGCATCACGCTGCCCGGAGCCACCTTCCTCGCGTTCATCGCGTTGGTGCCGCTCTTCGTGTTTAAGCTGTGGGATATCAGCCAGTTCCCGTTCGGGGGAACGGCCCTGCTCATCACCGTGGGTGTCGCGCTCGAGACGATGAAGCAGATCGACAGTCAGCTGATGATGCGCAACTACGAGGGTTTTCTCTCCTGAGATCGTCATGACCGGAACCCGCGGACCGCGCATGGTCCTGCTCGGAAAGCAGGGCTCCGGAAAGGGCACGCAAGGTGAACGCCTCTCGCGGCGGTTCTCGATGCAGCACCTCTCGACCGGTCAACTCTTTCGGGACTCGGCCGCGGCTGGAGTTGCCGCGGGGCTCGAGGCGAAGGCATTCATGGATCGTGGCGAGCTGGTCCCGGATGAGCTTACGGTGGCGGTCGTTGAAGAACGATTTCAGAATCCTGGCGAGGTGGAGCCGGGGTTCGTGCTCGACGGCTTTCCGCGTACGGAGCATCAGGCCCTCGAGCTCGACCGGATCCTCGTGGCCCAGCCGCTCGACGTAGTAATAGATATCGACGTACCTACCGATATCGCGGTCGAACGCATGCGATCGCGTGGCCGCGAGGACGACACGGAGGAGTCGATCCGTCGTCGTCTTGAGCTCTACGACGCGGAGACCTTGCCACTCACCGAGTTCTATCGGGCTCGTGCCCTTCTCGTCAGCGTCGATGGATTGGGCTCCGAGGACGAAGTACAAGCCGCGATGCTGGCGGCCGTGGCCAGCCGGCTCCCCTCGTAGCTCGTTGGCAACCGGTGGGGAAGAGAAAGTCCGCGACTGAGATAGCCGTCATGCGTCGCGCCGGGCGGGTCGTGGCCGAGATGCACGAGGCCTGCTCGCTCGCCACGCGACCCGGAGTAACAACGGCCCAGATCGATCGCGTTGCTCGCGAGGTCCTCTCTCGGCGCGGCGCGGAGTCGAACTTCCTTGGCTACCACGGGTTTCCGGCCGTGATCTGTACCTCACCCAACGCGGTCGTGGTGCACGGGATCCCAGACCAAACTGCGCTTCAGGAGGGCGACATCGTGTCGCTCGACTGCGGAGCGATCATCGATGGTTGGCACGCCGACGCGGCGATCACCGTGCCGGTCGGCGACATCGATGACGACTCGCGAATGCTCATCGATGTGACGCGCACTTCCCTCGAGCGGGCGATCGAAGCACTCGTCATCGGGAACACGCTCTCGGATGTTGGGGGTGCCGTGGAAGACGTTGCCGAGGCCGCGGGCATGTCGGTCGTTCGCGAGTATGTGGGGCACGGGATCGGTACCGCGATGCACGAGGCGCCCGAGGTCCCGAACTTTCGCTCCAGCGGTGGTCGACGTCATCGCGTGGCAGTCGGACTCGTGATCGCTATCGAACCGATGATCACTGCAGGGAGTGCCGAAACCGAAGTCCTCGACGACGGATGGACAGTGGTGACGTTGGACGGGAACCGCTCCGCCCATTTCGAACACACCATTGCGGTCACCGAGCACGGCCCGGAGATCCTCACCCTCGCAGGGTAGCGCTAGGGATTGGGAGAGTCAGAGAACTCGTCAACACCGTCGGCTATCGCGGCGGAGATCCTGTCGGCGGATACGGGTGTCGCATCGTGGCCCAGCACTGCGACGAGGAAGTCGTGCCTCTCGATCGCGAACGCGCGAACCGCGGTTTGGGCACGAACGGTCGCGGTGCGAGGAACGCGGCGAAGGAGCGCAATCTCGCCGACGCCCTCCCCACGCGATCGGTGCGCGATGACGAGGCCATTGCGGACGACTTCGGCATCGCCCTGCGCGATCGCGAGGTAGCGGTCGCCCGGCTCGCCTTGGCTCATGAGCAGCGTGCCCGCGGGGAAGTCCACGGGCGTCGCATTGCGAGCGAGGCCCTCGAGCGCCGGGGGCGGAAGGTGTAAGAAGATCGGGAGGCTCCGAAGCAGTAACAGTTCGACAATCGGAACGTTCGCCGCATCGTCGAGTCGCCACAGGGACCGAATGGTGCAGGCGACCGTGACGGGGAGGGCCAAACCGACGAGAATAAATGCGCTATCGGTCCCCAGTCCCGAGATCATCGCCGGCGCCGCGATGGCACCAATCGCGAGCCCGAACGTGGCAAACGATTCAAACAAGGCAAAGATCCGCCCGACGGAGTCCGTCGGACAGCAGCGCTGGAGGAGCGAGTGCCCGGCGACGGCGAAGACCGCCTGGCCGAGTCCGGCCGCAAAGAGTAGGGCGTAGGCCGCGGCTTGACCGGGAATGAAGCCGACAAGGGTGAGGCTGACGCCGATCCCGAACGCGGCGGTCCCGAGGGCGGGCGCGAGGCGGCGACCGATGAGAAGGGTGCTCGCACCGGCTCCGACGATGCCGCCGGCACCGAGGGCGGCGGTCATCCATGCGGCCTCAGAAACCGTGCCATGGAGTTGCTCGATCACGAGGACGACGATCATCACGTCGAGCGCGCCCACCACAACGAAGCTGACGCCGCCCAAGAGCAGCACGAGTCGGATGGCACGGTCACGGCTCGCCAGGCGCGCGGCACCGAGGATTTGAGACCACACGCTCGCCGACTCGCCCGTCGGTATTGGGGTGACTGGTCCGGAGAGCCCGGAGACGGCAACTGCACCGATGATCAGCGCGGCGGAGAATGTGGCGAACACGCTGGCGAAACTCGACACAGTCAGCATCGCGCCGGCGATCGCTGGCGCGACGAAGATGGCGCCCTGAGCGGTCCACTCCGTGACGACGTTGAGCGCGGTGAGCTCGTTCGGGCTCTTGGCCAGCCTCGGAGTGACCAGAGCTTGGGCCGGACGCGTGGTCGTGATGGCGATAGACATCACGAGCATGAAGCCGTAGACGATCAGCGGAGGCCCGTCGATGGCAACCGTCAGCGCTGCGCATCCGAGCGCCGTCCCCTGGATCCAGTATCCCATCGCGAGCATGTGTTCAGGCGCACGACGCTGCGAGAGCACCCCGACGATTGGTGCTGCCGCGGCAGCAGGGAGCAGCTGGGTGAGGGCGACGAGGCCACTCTCCGACGCGCCGCCGCGTCGGTACGCATACACGATGAGTGTGACCCATACCGCGTACTCGGCACCGTTGAAGATCCCGTAGGCCAGGGCCAAACGGCGGGCAGATCGATCGCGGGCGATGACTCGGAGCGGGCTGGAACTTGGAATCGTCACGGCCGTACGTGGTCGTGGATGATCGTGGCGAACCGATCCGTCAGCGTCCGGCTGCCGTACACCGAGAGGTGGCGTCCGTCTCGGTACAACCAGTGGTTCCCGCGGTTGGTTGCACAACGTGTGGCACTACACAGGTCGCCCACGAAGTCGACGCCGGTCGCGGTCGGTACCGTCCGCAGCGCCTTGGTCTCGGCATCCAGCGATCGTTGCCGAAACGCGGCAACCTCGGCGCGGGTTTGATCCGCTCCACAGGATTGCGGCGCGAGATACACGCGGGCCACGGCACACGCGCGGAGATCCCACGTCTGCCATTGGGGCACTGTGTGAATGACAACAGTCGGGATGTTGGCGCGTGTGAGACGGCGTAAGACGCGCGTGAGCCCCGCGGTCCACAGCTTCGCCTTCGCAGTCGGTGACGACGCCTGCACTCCGGATACTGGATCTCGGAACGACGTTTTTGAGTTGATCGCCAACGGTCCCGAGGCTGCGAGGATCACCAAGTTAGGTTTCGAAGCAGTGAGCTGGCGGAGCGTCGCGGTGACGAAATATCGGCACCGCTCTGCCAGGGTGGCTGATCGAGGATTCGTGATGACCAGATCGATCATCGGGCACTCTGGCAACGTACTCACGGTGAAGTCCATCCCGAGGCGGTTGGAAGCCGCCGCGCCCGGTTCCACGAAATGGCCGGCGTTCGAGTCGCCAAGCAACACGACCGTTCCCACCGGATTCGGCACCCGCCAGGTGCATTCCGACGGTTGCGCGGCCGGCGGCCGGCCCCGGTTGCAGCCGCGCAGCTGATCCGCGTGGCCACCTGCGCTGCTCAGGAGTGCCGAGGCTGCGCCAGACCGGGGCGGTTTCGGGGCTCCCAGCAGGACGACGCATGCCGCGACAGGAACGACGATGCACACCAACGCAACGGCCACTGCCCGACGGCCTTGCACCCGGGTATCGCGGCGCAGCGGGGTCTCGACGTACCGAAAGGACCACCACGCGGGCAGCAGCGACACTGCCGCAGCGATGAGCGCGATGTTGTCCTCCATAGGAAAGAGCGCTCCGGCGAACACAATGAGCGGCCAGTGCCAGAGGTACCAGCTGTAGGACAGGTCACCCACCCACGTCATCGGGCGCAGCGAAAGCAGTGACGACACGGGATTCGGAGAGATTGTTCCCGCGACGATGAGGAGTGCGGTGCCAACCACGGGGAGCAGCGCGGCGATTCCGGGGAAGGGTGTGGTATCTGAAATCGCGAAGGCGCCCCACGCCACGAGCGCGGCCCCCCCCACTCCGCTCCAAAGCGCGAAGGCACGGGGGAGGCGGCTGATGACGGGAACGCCCACAGCGAGGAGCGCGCCGACGGCGAACTCCCACGCTCGGGTGGGCGCAAGGTAGAAGGCCAGTTGTGACGCTTGGACCAAGGTTCGTCCCGGAAATACGGCCCGGAGCCAGGCAGCGCTGTCGGCCTCGAGGGAGAAGGTGTGGTTCGTCGCGTACCAAGACAGGACGAAGGAAACGACCGCGACGAAGCCGACGATGGCGCCGATGACGCGTCGCGGGTCCGTGTGCGGGAATCGCCGGCGGGCGAGAAAGAAACCCAGCAGCAGCAAGGCCGGAAAGACGATGTAGAACTGTTCTTCCACCGACAGCGACCAGATATGTAGGAGCGGGTTATCTGTCGCGGCCGTGTCGAAGTAGCCGTTCTGCTGCCCGGCGAGCAGCAGATTCGACGCGAACAGCGAACCCGCGACACCGGTGCGAGCTGTCGTCTCCTGGGCGCTCGGAGCGATCGCGGCGATCGACGCGATTGCGACCACCGAAATGGTCAGCGCCGAGGCCGGGAGGATTCGCCGCACCCGTCGGGCGTAGAAGCCCCTAAACGACAGGCGACCCGACGTTGCGACCTCTCGGAGCAACATGGCCGTGATGACGAAGCCCGAGATGACGAAGAAGACGTCGACCCCGGTGAACCCGCCGGGGATCGCCAGCCCGGCGTGGAATGTGACCACCATGATCACGGCGACCGCGCGTAGCCCTTGGACGTCGCCTCGACGGTTGCTTGCCGGTTCCCGTGGCGGGCGGTGGGCGTCTGACGCCGTCATGTCTGTGACTCAGAACGCCAGTTCCTTCGCGTCATCGGGGCAGAGTACGGGATCCCGATCGGATCACCCGTCTGTTGGCGCAGCTGATGTCGCGTCGAGGGCGCAGTGACTCAGCGGATTACAGAGTCCGCTTCGAGTTCGGCTTGCACGAGGTCGATCTCGGCGGTCGTCGGACACAGTGAGGCGGCGCTCCGGTCGATTTCGGTGACGAGGGTGGTGAACAGCGCCAGAACCTCGGCGTGCAATCCAGTCGGGTCGAGGTTGCGGACGCGGTCGGGGTCAAGGGCAGGCACATCCACGAAGCGGATCAGCTCGTGGGCGCTCCGGGTGGGAACTTCGTCGGAGCAGAACAGGTCCTCGTGGAGCTTCTCGCCGGGACGGAGTCCGGTGAACTCGATAGCAACCTCGGGCCGACGCGAACTCGCGAGCTGGCGAGCAACGTCGTAGATCTTCACCGGGTCACCCATGTCGAGCACGAGCGCGTGGCCGTCGCCGCCGATGGCGCCGGCCTGGATGACGAGCTGCACCGCTTCCTCGATCGTCATGAAGTACCGGGTGACCTCGGGGTGAGTGACTGTCAATGGTCCACCCTGGTCGAGTTGCACGCGGAAGGCGGTGAGTACGGACCCCCGACTTCCCAGCACGTTGCCGAAACGAACGCTCAGGTAGCGGCCGGGCTGCGTTTGTCCGAACGACGACGTGAGCGCCTCGGCGATGCGCTTCGAATAGCCGAGCACGCTCGCCGCGTTTGCTGCTTTGTCGGTGGAGATGTTGACGAAGTGTTTGACGTTTGCCCCCGCCGCAGCATCGAGCACGCTGAGCGTTCCCCAGACGTTGCTCTTGAACGCCTCGGAGGGATGGGCTTGGAGGAGCGGGAGATGCTTGAGTGCCGCGGCGTGGAAGACGACGTCGGGCTTGATCTCGGCGAACAGCCGAGCTACCCGCTCGCGGTCGCGGATGTCGAGCAGGATCAACGATTCGGAGTCGAGGAGTGCCCGCCCTTCGAGCGACAGCTGTACACCGTGCAGGCCGGATTCGTCGCGGTCGATCATCACCAACCGTCCGGGCGCGAACGCCGAAAGCTGGCGACACAGCTCAGAGCCGATTGAACCACCTGCGCCGGTGACGATAACGATCTTGCCGCGGATGTAGTCGGAAACGCTTTGGAGATCGGTCTCCACTTTGTGTCGGCCCAGCAGGTCGGCCTCGGTGGGCTCTCGCAAGTCGCCCACGTGAACCTCACCGCCGAGCAGCTCTCGAACGGATGGAACAACTTTCACGTCGAGTCCGGAGCTGCGAGCCTCACGCGAAAGTTCGCGAACGAGCGCGCCATCGCCGGTGGGCACCGCCATGATCAAGGTCTTGGCCCCGAACTGTTCTGCGACTGACGCGATGTGCGTCCGGTCGCCGAGCACCCGGACGCCTCGGATCGTGAGATTGCGCTTCTTCGGGTCGTCGTCGAGGAGCGCGACGGGAACGTACGGGCTGTCGCCATCGAACAACATGGCGCGGATCATGCGCTCGCCGCCGTCGCCCGCGCCGAAAATGATGGCGCGTTCGCGATCGTGGGTGAGGGCACGGCGGCGCTGCTCGAGCAGCTGGCGGGCCACATAGCGCGCCCCACCCATTCCGACGAAGGCGATGATGCCGGCTCCGAAGACTGCACTGATCGGGGCCGGCCGAGTGGGGAACAAGACGTCGATTCCCATGAGCGCAATCATGGAGATGGCGCTGGTCCTGGCAAGGGCGGCGACCTCCTCGAACGATCCGTTCACCCACCAGCCGCGGTACAACCCGGTCCAGTAGCCGGTCCCGACCTGGAGGAAGATCGCGGGCAAGAAAAGGATTGCCAGATCAAAGGTGCGGAGCCGTCCGATGTTGAAGTCGAGGCGCATCAGCGAGGCCACGTAGAGCGCGAGGACCCAGACCAAACAGTCTGCGGCCATACGAGCCAGGCGTTTGCTCGTTCGAATTTTTTCCACTGGTGCTCGCAATACTCCCGAGACCGACATCAGAGATGACATCCGATGCAGGCGCTATGACCCGTGTACGCTCGATTCGCGTCCAACCCAGGCCCCCCAGCCGCCAACAGTAAGGCGCCATTGTGGTCGCTACTCGTGGTTGAGCGCAAGGAGAATCTTCACCGAACGTGGCGAATTCTGGGGATTTACCGAGGGCTATGGGCCCCTTGGCTTACCGCCGGACGTGATGGAGCCAGACAGTGAGTTCCTTCCAGACGTTGTGGGACTTTCCGCAGTTCCGTGATGGGCTCCAGATCGGAGTCGTGGTCGCCATCGTCGCGGTCGGCATCGGGTGGTCGACTCGGCCCCGCCGGCGAGGGTTTCGCGCACCTTGGGGTCTGGCGGGCCCCGCGTGGGTCGTGGCATCGCTCGGTGCGCTCGGCGGATGGTGGGGTTTCGCGGGAGTCGTCGAGCTGCCGAAGGTACTGCTCTGGGGGCTGGTCATACTTTTTGTGTCGGGAGAGATAGCCGAGCGGACCCCGAATCCGAAGATCATCGGAATCATCCTGGGGTTTCCCGGCGCGTTGCTGGTTGCGTTTTCCTACGAGTTCGAAGGCCCCGGTTGGATCCGGTGGCTCGTCTTGGGCGTCGCCGCGGTCGGTGGCCCACTCGCCGCCGATTTGGATCGTCGCGCCGCTCGCCTCGGCCTGGGTCCTGTGCTGTGGTTGATAGCCGTGGCCGGGCTCTACTGGACTGTTCCCGATACCGAGAGAGCGCGCTGCCTCATCGGAGTCGCGTTCCCGATTGCCCTGACCGGTTGGCCGTTGCGAGCAACGCGGATGGGCGCAGGCGGGATCAGCGCGTCCATCGGGCTGTTCATGTGGGTTGCGGCCATCGAAGGCCGAGGTCGGCCCGGCTCGATTGTTGGCGCGGGTGCCTCGATCGGCCTGTTCTTGGTCGAACCCGTCGGCCGAATGCTTGCGAAGCATCGAATCGCGCCGCTGTCGCGCAAGCTGTCGGTTGGGGCGTTCGAACTCTGGGTCGTCGGGGCCCAAATCGCGGTGACGGGATATGCATCTCGGGTCGTCGGCTTCGCGGCCACGGGTGCCGCTGCGACCTGGCTGGTGCTCCCGGCGATCCCGGTCGGCATCGCGATCGGAGGTTTGCTCGGGGTGTCGAAGCGCCTGCGACCACGTTCGTCGCCGACCAGCGCGGTCCGTCGGATCGCGACGCCGTCGGATGCAAAGGTACGGCGATCACAGCGGCCTCGAGGGTCCCAGTAACGCGAACGCCGTCCGTTCTTGTCGAGACCGCCCTCAGAGGGCGAGCGGATTGGCAACTCCCGCCATCCGGATTCCGATCGCCCGTGGCCCGAGCGGCCCGTGAACGAAGTGAACACGAGCGGGAAATCGGTTCGGGAGTTCGACGGCGCTTGGCTCTATTCGCGCGGGTCCTCAGAAGGTTTGGGGCCGTCGAGAAACCCGCCCCGCCAGGCGACGAGCGCGATCGTCGCGCTTCCGGTCGCCGTGATCGCGAGCGCGAGCGCGGGCACGGACTTGGACGCACCGATGCCGATCACGGTGAGGAGGCACTGCACGCCGACGCAGGCCATCGTCGACTGGCCCACGCCGAGCCCTCGGTCCACCAGCTGGTCGTAGACGTGGCTCCGATCTCCGCTCAGCAACGGCTGGCGCAGACGCACCCTGCGAATGATCGCAATCGCGGTATCGGCAACTGGCACGCCGACGAGGAGGGGCACCGCCCACCACGTGGACCAGCGGCTCGACGCGTGATCGGTGAGCGCGGGCAAGAGGGCAAGCGTGGTCCCGATGAGATAGGCACCGGCATCGCCGAGGTAGATCCGGGCGGGTGGTCGGTTGTACGCCAGGAACCCGATCAGTGCTCCAGCAAGCGCTGCGCCCACCGGACTCGCGGTCCCACCAAGGATCGCGAACCCGATCGCGGCGATCGCACCCACGCCGGATGCGAGACCGTCCTGGCCGTCGAGCAAGTTCACCGCGTTCAGCAGCCCCAGCGCCAGGACGCCGGTGGCGAGTCGAACAAGGGTCGGACCCGGGACCGAGAGCGCGGCCGCGATGGCGATGCCCACTTCGGTGATAATCCGGGACGGAACCGGGAGGGGACGAAGGTCGTCCGCGAGGCCGAGAGTCAAGGCTGCGATCATGGGCACGAGCACCAGTGGGCGAGCCGCGATGAGCGGACCCGCGATCGTGGCGATGCAGACCGCCACCCCACCCAGGTAGGCGATCGGCACCCGCTGGGTCTTCAGATCACCGGGCCGGTCCACGATGGCGAAACGCATCGCAACACGCCGGGTCAGGGGCGTCAGCACCAGTGCCGCGACGAGGCCGATCGCGGCGGCTACGAGGCTGTCCACACCAAGACCTCAGAGATGCGGCCGGTGTGGATCTCGAGAGGTGCGCTCGCAGCGAAACCACACCCGCGGTACATGGCGAGCGCGGCCGCGTTGTCGGCCGTGGTCACGACCTTCGCGCTCGTGATTCCGCGTCGTGTGAACTCGGCCGTTGCCGCGCCAACCAGTGCGCGGCCCACCCCGCGTCCAGCTGCGTCGGCCGCGACGGCGACCGCAAGTATTTCCGGGTCCGGCAACGCGGCGGTGGTGGACGGATACCGCAACGTTTCAATGACGCGCGGCATGGCAGCAACGAGTCGGGGCGCGCAGCGGATCCCCGCCGCGATGCCGTCGCGCAGAACGAACCGGCGGTACAACGCGCCGAGGTCTTCGACGCCGGCTACGAATCCGTTGACCAGGGATGGTGTGCCGAGGTGGTCATCGTTGACCAAGATGAAGGAACCGGGCGAACCGAGTACGCGCGCGTAGAGGCGACGCAGGAAAGGGAGTCCGAGGCTGCTGAGGAAGCCTTCGGATATCCGTTGCGCATGTAACTCGGCAACGAAAGGGAGGTCAGTGGCGGTTGCGGGACGAATGGTCATCAGTGCGCGGGATGGCGGGTGAGGAGGCGGTCGTACGTGGCCAGCGTGATGTCAACGATACGACGGTCGTCGAACTCTGCTTCGGCCTTCGCGAGTCCCGCCGCGGCCATAGCCGCACGAAGTGATGGGTCGCCGGCGAGTCGATGAAGGGCATGTTCGAGAGCTACCGAGTCGTGGGCGGGCACGAGCAGTCCGGTCCGTTCCGGGTCGACAACCTGGCGGCACCCGCGGATGTCAGTCGCGACCACAGGGAGACCGCTCGCCGCCGCCTCCATCGCGGAGCGAGGAAAGCCCTCGCGGTAGGAGGCGAGGACGTACATGTCCATCGCTCCATAGAGGTCTTCGACGTCATCGCGGAGGCCGAGGAAGGTGATGTTGGCCTCCCGCTCAATCGCGGCGAGGTCGCCAGCGCCGATGTGATCGGACTTGGCAACGTCGAGTCCACCGACCACCACGAAATGAAGCGTGGACCCGAGCCGGCGAAGTGCTCGGGCGGCGGTGAAGAGTTCTCGGTAACCCTTTTCCCATACCAATCGACCCACCGCACCGCAGACGATCGCGTCGGGAGCCACGCCCCACTCGGCCCGGAGATCTCGGCGACGGCTGGCCGTGAGACGGTCGGGCCGAAACCGGGTGAGATCGACACCATTGCCGAGCACCGTGAGCTTTCTCTGGGGGATACCGAGCTTGCGAAGGGTGGGAATATCCTCGGGATTCTGGACCAGTTCTGCGTGGGACGCGGTGGCTGCGATTCGTTCGAGGGTGTAGACGACGACGCGCTTCGCGAGCGGGTCGCTCGGCATCGCGTACAGGCCGTGGATCGTGTTCACAATGGCCGGAACGTGTGCTGCGCGCGCCGCGAGCCGGCCGTAGATGCCGGGCTTCGGGTTGTGGGTGTGCACAATGTCTGGACGCAGATTACGGAAGTGGCGGCGCAGTTCGGCGAGTGCCGCGAGATCGTGCCGCGGTGCCATGGAGCGCGTTGCGTGCGCGAGTGGGATGTGCTGAACGCCGCGGGCCTCGAGGGATTCCACATAGCGACCGGGCGCGGACGCTCCGTAGACCCGGTATCCCGCGGCGATGAAGGCGCTCAGCTGCGGTCCGAGGAGGAGTTCCAAGCTCATGTCGGTGGTCGTCACGTGAACGAGGCTGCGGGTCATCGAAGCGTCATTCAGTTGCGCCTCGGTATCGCCATTTGTTGGCGACGACCCGGACGGAGTCTTCGAAGCCCATCCCGCCGTTCATCTTGGCGGCGAAGAAGCGCATGCCGTCGCTGGTCTGGATCGGCGAGCGTGAGAGTCGGTGTGCATCAGTGGCGTCGTAGCGATTGGGACGCGTCCCGGCGAGCGCGGCCGATCGGTAACGCAAGCGAACTGCGGCGTCTGCCGGTGACGATCCGGCCACAGCCTTCGGGTACGCGAAGTGTGCGGGTCGTGTGCCGAGATGCTCTTCGATGAGATCGTCGGCGCGGTCGAGTTCGGCCGCGATTGCGCCGGGCGCAAGGCGGTCGAGCAATGCATGGCTGTGGGTATGCGAACCGACGGTCACGATGCCGCTGGAGTGGACATCTCGGAGCGCAGCCCAGGACAGCGGGACACCGTCGGCGGGGAACGTTCGACGCTCATCGATGAACTGGGTGGCGGCGTACAGGGTGGACGGGAGTCCGTGACGTGCCAGCACCGGAAGCGCAAGCTCGGCGAAATCGGCGGTGCCATCGTCGAACGTAATGACGATCGGGTCCACCAGGGGTGGGATGCCGCCAGCCAAAGAATCGAGCGCAGCATCGAGGGACTGGACCCGACCGGTTGCGGCCAGCGTTTCCATCTGGGCCGCGAAGTTCGCGAGGGGCATGTCGACATCGAGCTGGGTCCGGGCGCCGATCCGGTGGTAGATCAACACGACGACGCCGCGCGGTGGATGGCGGATGCGATCGGCCGTGAACGCTGTCCACTTCATCGCGTGCCGGGCCAAGGTGGGCAACGCGAACTCCTCCGGGACACTCGACGGCGAGAAGGTCGAGCATCGTAGACGCCTTCGCCAACGTGGATCGCGACCTGGGGTCGTCCCAACGCAGACAGTGGTATTTCCGGCCCGCTTCGTCTCCGTGTTTGGTCTGTTTCTCCCTATATCTGGGGACTTGAAGGCACTGAGCTGAGCCTGGGTGCCTATGGTTATTTACCGTCGGTGACGACTACACTGCGTGGCCTTCACCCGCGCGCTTACCACACCAATCGATCGCGATTGATGATGGTTGGACGCTCGTCCCCGGGAGTTACTTCCAGTAATGAGACCACTCGACTACCTCCGGATCCTGGGCCGTCGCTGGTGGATCCTGGTCGTGGGTGCACTCATCGGCACGCTGGTGGCGTTTTCCACCCAGCCCAGCTCGGACTCTCTCATCCGCGCCCAGGCACCAAGCATTGCCTTCCGGGCTACGCATCGTCTCCTGGCCGAGTCCGAGTCAACTGACGTGGGACTGGCTCGTGCCATTGGCTATGACCGGCTGGCCCTGCTCACCATCGAAGGTCCGGTCGCGGACGCCGCCCTGCTGAAGCTCAAGGCAAAGCTCTATTCGGTCATCAGAGATGATCGGTCCTCGGACTCCGAATCGAGCTCCGAAAACAACAGTCAACAACGGAACCGACAGAAGTCGACGGATGCGGTGCTGCCCAGTTTCAAGTCCGGCAAGGGCGCCATCACGATCGTCATTCCCCCCTTTCGGTTTGCTGCGGTAGCAGCAATACCTGACCCGGCCACGGGTTCATTGGCCATCATCGTGACCGGCGGTAAGACCGATGCTCCACTCATCGCGAACACGTTCGCCGATGAGCTCAAGGCCTATCTCGACAAACAGGGTGCGGCAACGTACGACAAGCAACTGGTGGCGCTCGACTCAGCTCGAAGGCTCGCGGAAGGCGAGGACGCGGGGCTTGCGCTGCGGGCGTTCACGACTGGACTCGACCCGCTCGTCTTCAACACCTTGCAACAGCGTCGAGCCGATATTTTTCGACGGATCAGCCAAATCGACGCCGATCGTGCGACCCTCGTGCAGGGCGGCCCGCGGACTTCCCAGCTCACGTCGCTCCGGCCAGCGTCGGAGGACCGGCTCACGTTGATCGCACAGCCGGGAGGCACCGCGGTGTCGCCGAGTCAGCGCCTCGTGGTCGGCGGGGCCGCTGGGTTTTTCCTCTCGTTGGCGTTGCTCATCATCATGGAGTTGCTCGGAGCTCGTATCCGCGACGTCGCAGGCACGGAGGGTGCGGCGCGCATGCCGGTGATCGCAGAGATCCCGGTAGTCAAGATGAACCGGGCCGACCGCTTTGTCGTTGCGACCGCTTCGGATCCGTCGTCACTGACGGCGGAAGCCTACCGATCGTTGCGTACTTCGCTCTTGGCGATGTGGCAACGTCACCCGAAGAACGTTCCGCTCTACACCAACGGGAACGGGAACGGGAACGGGAACGGGAACGGGAACGGGAACGGGAACGGGAACGGGAACGGGAACGGGAACGGGAACGGGAACGGGAACGGGAGCCCGAGACACGGCCGTCCGTTGCGCACGCTGTTGGTGACGTCACCCGGACCCGCCGAGGGCAAATCGATCACGGTCGTAAACCTGGCCGCCGCATTCGCGGAGACGGGGATCACGGTCATTGTGATCGACGCCGACTTCCGGCGCCCCACCCAGACTCGCTACCTCGATCGTCCTCGAAACCCGAACTTGGGCGATCTTGACCTCACGTGTACGCCCGATGACCTCGAGGCCGTCCTGCAGGAGACCGACGTACCCGGCGTGCGCCTCGCCGCCAGCGCTCCGTCGAAGTCGGATCCAGGCCATGCCATCGCAGTTGCGAAGGCCGCGGTGACCGCGGCCGAACAACTTGCCGACATCGTGATCGTCGACTCCCCTCCGCTGCTGCTGGCCAATGATGCGTCCGACCTTGCGCTCAGTGTGGACGCGTCGATCCTGCTCGCCCGTTCGGGCTGGACTCGTCGTAACGGCGTCGTCTCGTCGGCAGATCTCATGCGCCGTCTCGAAGCCACGGTGATCGGCGTCGTCATCGTCGGGGCCGAACACGGTGCGCGGGCCGGGTACTACGGCTACTACGGCTACTACGGGTATGGCTACGGTTACGCGCATCCGGGCGAGGTCTCGGTGATGAAACGCCTCCTCCCGTGGAAGGCAGCACGCAAGCCTCGACCGCGATCGAGCCCCGCCCCCCGTCCCACGGCGGGTGTGGTCACCGAGCGGCCCGCGGTGATCCCGCCTCCCGCTCCGGGCCCGCCACCCGACGACCCCTGGGTCTGACCCGCGGCGATGTCGATGTCGCGTGCCCATCCCGATCGCTCGGGTGGCCGTCTGCTGGTTTGGGCCGACGATGTGCTTGTCCGTACAGGTTCCTTCGGTGTCGTAGTGCTCGGGCGCGCCGCTGTGATCCCCGTGACCCTGAGCGGCAGCGGTGCGGAACTGTGGGAAGCCTTCAGGACCCCGCGGCTCCAGTCGGAGGTCATCGAAGCCTTCGCTCGGGATTATCACGTCGCCGCGTCGGTGGTAGCGGCAGATGTTGCGCCCGTCATCGATCGCCTGGTTTCGGTCGGCGCGCTGGACGCGAACCCATGATGGCCACGCTGCCGCACGGCGGTGTCTTCGCCGGCGGGCTTCCGGGCATCTCCGCGCGGACCGCGCTGCCTACCGGGGAGGACTGGGACGAACTCCTTGCGTGTGCCGTCGATGAGCGCGCAGTGCCGTTCTTGGCGAATGCGGTGTACGGCGGTCTCGTTGACGCCACCACGGAACAGATGGATGCGCTGACCGGTGCTCACGAGGAACTCATGCGTTCGTGCGTCGCGCTTGAACGGATGGCACTTGATTGCGCAACGCACTTTGACGCCGCGGGGATCGAATTTCGGCTCCTGAAAGGTGCGGCCGTCGCGCATCTCGACTACCCCGACCCCTCGTGGCGGGCGTTCGGCGACGTCGACATCTTGGTGCGCTCGGAGTCCTACGACGCTGCGGTCGGCGCACTGGAAAATCTGGGCGGTCGCCGGCGCTCGGCCCAGGTGCGCCCGGGCTTCGATCGCCGGTTCGGCAAGGGTGTGTGCATCATCATGGCGAGTGGGATCCAAGTGGATGTTCACCGCACCTTGGCGACGGGGCCGTTCGGTCTCACCGTGGACCTGGACGCGCTGTTTCGTGGTGAAGACCGAGTCGAGTTCGGTGGGCGCTCGGTGCCGGTACTGAGCCGCGCGCATCGGTTCCTCCACGCGTGTTTCCACGCGGCCCTCGGCGATGCGACGCCTCGACTCGTGGCCCAACGCGATGTCGCGCAGTTCTTGCTCGCGACAGATCTCGATTTCGATGCAGCCCGGACGACCGCGCAGCGATGGCGCGCGCGAATCGTGGTCGCTCATGCAATCGATCGCGCCTGGGCGCGCCTGGAGCTGGACCCCACCGACGCCTCTCGCTGGGCGGCGAGCTACCAACCCAGCCGATTCGAGCAGCGTTCGTTGGCCGCGTACCTCGGGCCGGAACGAAGCTACGCGCGCCAGATGGTGGCGGGGATCCCCGCCGTTCGAGGCGTGTCGAACAAGCTCGCATACGTTCGCTCGCTGTTAGTGGTCGACTCGGAGTACGCCCACCGGCACGATGGAGGGTATGGCCGGCGCCTCCGGCGGGCATGGAAATCACGCGTGACTCGGGAGCAGGTCACGTGAGCGACGAGCGCGCGGAGGGAGAGTCGAACGAAGATCATTTGCCGCTCGGCTACGCGCGAGCGCTGGCCGCGGTCCGGCCGATCCAGTGGCCGCGCTACGTGATTGGGGCCGGCGCCATCGTCTACGGGTTGCTCATCGTCGCAGCCGTCGGGACCGGATCATTTGAGCTGCTCGACGCAGTCCCGCTGATCCCGGTGCTCGCGTTCATCTCGTTTCGCCTTGGCCGCTCGATTGCGGAGCGCGATCGAGACCCCGCCATGGTGCAGTTTGTGCTCGCGGCATTCTCGGCGAAGATGATCGGGACCCTCGTGCGCTCGTTGGTCGTGAGCCTGGTGTACGACAACCGATCTGACTCCTTGGACTATCACCAGTGGGGCAAGTTTTTCGCGCCGTCCTTTCGCGGGTTCGACTTCTCTGACATTGTCTCCTGGAGCGGTACCGAGTTCATGAGGACTGCGACCGGTTTCGTGTACTCGTTCACGGGGGCGTCGCAGCTGAGCGGCGCGCTGGTGTTCTCGTTCTTGTCGTTCATCGGGCTCTTGCTCCTGTGGCGGGCGTTTCTGCGAGCGGTGCCGAACGGCCTCGGACGTCGGTACGGGATCCTGGTGCTGTTCCTGCCGTCCTTTCTCTATTGGCCCTCTGCGTTGGGGAAGGAAGGCTGGGCCATCTTCTGTCTGGGTCTCGCGTCCTATGGAGTGGCCCGGGCGATGACCCGATCGATCGGCGTTGGCGTTCTCTGTGTTTCCGTCGGGCTCTTCGGGGTCACACTGCTGCGGCCGCACGTTGCCCTCACCATCTTTTCCGGGATCCTGCTCGCCGCCGCGTGCGGGAAGTCCCAGGCCCCCGGAACGAAGTCTTCCGCGCTCCGGTTGGTGTTGTTCGGAGTACTGGCAGTGATCTTGACGTTCCTCGCATCATCGACCGCGTCGTTTTTTGGCGTCCCCAGTTTGAACCAGGAAACGATCAACGAGACGCTGAACAATGCGGAGGGACGCACCAGCGAGGCAGGGTCGTCCTTCACCCCGGTGACGATGTCGAATCCGGCGAACTTCCCGATCGCCCTCTTCACCGTCTTTTTTCGCCCGCTCCCGATCGAAGCCTCGAGTGGTATTGCGGCCGCGTCCGCACTGGAGGGCGTCTTCCTCATGGGGTTGGTGTGGACCTCCCGACGACGACTGCGATCGCTGTTTCGGTGCATGCGCAACCAGCCGTACACCGCATACTGCGTCGGGACCATCCTCACGTTCGTCTACGCGTTCTCAGCCTTCTCGAACTTTGGGATCCTCGCTCGCCAACGCTGTCAGGTGCTGCCGTTCTTTCTCGCGTTGCTGTGCCTCCCGGAATGGAAGCGCGAAGGAATCATCAGCACCGAGGCGGCACTAGAGGGTCGCGATGAGGCCCCGATCGAGACACGGCCGGGCACCGCCGATCCGTACCCCCATGTTCCAGCCGACTCAACCGCGAGCACGGATCCGTATTCCGAGGCCGATTTCGGGTTCGATCCCTACGAGCGTTTCCGCGATCCCTCCACCCAGCACCCGATGGATCATGTCTGATCAGAGGCGATCGGCCAGTGACATCTTTGGTGCGCAGGGTTGGTGTCGCAGTTCGCGGTTGCGACTACTCGACTTCGATGTCGCGATCCACAGCCCGGATCCAACGCTCGTCGATCTTGTCGACGAGCTTTACGCTCCGCTGCGGATAGCGGGTGATGCGCGCCACGCGCTGTTTCTTGGCCCGGCGCCGACGCGCGGGCGGGCGGGGTATTTCACCGCGTTGGACGGATCCGTGCTGGTCCGCACTCCGGCGCGCTCGGTTGCGTTCGCACACCTGCTGTTCGAGGCGAACCAGCAAGCCGTCGAGCAGACCGTTGGCATGGCGCGCCTGCACGCATCAGCGGCGGCACTCGATGATGCCGCCGTGGTCATGCCGGGTGCGATGGGCGCGGGAAAGTCCACGCTCGTGGCCGGTCTCATGACCAGGGGGTTTGGGTATCTCACCGACGAAGTCGTTGCGTTCGATCCGAACACCGGCACGGTTGTTCCCTATCCAAAGCCACTGTCCCTGGGGACGCCGCCGGAGTCGTTGGGGGCGCTCCGCTGGGAGCAGCAGCCGGATGCTCAGGCCTACTTGGGTGCGAGCGGTGTGGTGCCTCCGGGTGCCGTGGGGAGCCGGCTCGCGCATCCGGGGGTGAGTCCGGGCCTGATCGTGTTACCGAACTACGAGCCGTCGGCGCCCACTGAGGTAGTGCGACTCACCGGTGCCGACGCGCTTGCCGCCGTCGCGGGTCACACGTTCCACCTCGAGGAACCGGGAACTCTGGCCAGGCTGAGTCGTCGGATGGAGGGTCTCCCGTGTTACCGGCTTGTGAGTGGAGACCTCCAGCGAGCAATCGACGCAGTACTAGATCTCACGGGACAAGTCGTCGGCGTTTCATGACGACAACGGAGGGGTCGCCCCAGTCCCAAACTCGTCCTCGTGCCGTCGCGTTCGATGAAGCAGTGGTCGTCGATGGCGAAGCAGTGATCTTCGCCGGAGGCGAACTGCATCAACTCAACGCGACGGCCACGCTGGTCTGGCAGAGCTGCGACGGGCGGGTGTCACTCGGCGCGCTGGGAGCGGAACTTGCTGATTCCTTCGGGGCCGATCCCGAGTCTGTCCAACGCGACGTCGAGAACGTAGTTGCCGGACTTCGCGCCCTCGACCTGGTGGTGGTCGATGCGGAGAGGGACGGTGGTGGCCACGATGAACTCGACCACAGCACCGCGCAGGATCAGCGGCTCGCGGCATCGATCATCCAACCTGTGCCGGCATGTTCCGGATGCGGGAGTGGCCCCGACTATGAGCAGCACATCCTCGTCGCGATTGGCGACGGGGTCGCGTCGATTGGCGCCGACACGGAAGTGGCTGCGGCAATCGCAGCTGCGTTTGGCCCGAGTGCCGTCGGCCGGGTCGAACCGAACCTGGCGCCACCGTCGTACGGTGTGGTTCTCCCCGAGCCCGCGATACGTTCGGCTCTCCAGCCGGTTTCGCTTCTCTATCGCGGGCCGGACATCTTGTTTCGTAGCCGGGACCCGGAGCGGGTCCTTCGTGCGTTGGTTGCACAAGTGGCAAGTCATCAGGTTCCGACTGGGTTTTTGGCACTGGAGGGCCTCGTCGTCGGACGGGCGGGGCGGGCGGTCGTGATTCCCGTACCCGCGAACCGAGTTGCGTTCGGTCGCGTTGCCGCTCGGGAGGGGCTCGCGGTATCCGACTCCCCGGTCGCACTCGTGGCAGTCGATCCGCTGACGGTGACCTGCGGTCCGGTGGGCCTCGACGTTCATCTCGAGCCGTTGCAACGAGTCGCGACCTCGCGTCGATCGCTCGGCGGCGAGACGGCTCCGTTGCCGTGGGATACCTATGAGCTCGCGGCGATCATGGTTGCGGGCTCACCTGGTCCCGCCGCGATACTGGGTGAACTCGCGCTGATGGGTGGCTCGGGGTCTGCCGATCCCAAGGGCGTCCTCGCCGGGCTCCGGACGATTGCTGGACGGGTCCCTGTCCGCACTGGGGTCACACCGGCGGCGGTGGCTGCGTTGATCGACGCGGTGCCGGCCTCAGGTTTGGGCTAGAGCGTTTCGCCCCTGAACTCGAAACCCCGAAGCACACCCTTCGTGTCGAATACCAATGGGGCATGCTTGCTGATGACCGCAGGATCGAACTCCGGGTGATCGACGAGCAGGATCGCCAGGTCACACTGCTCGAGCGTCGCGGTGTCGAACGGCACTAACTCGAAAGGGAGACTGCCTTGGAGCGTGCTCGGCACATGGGGGTCGGACCCGCTGAGCACAGCACCGAGTGTGGCGAGCCGATCGGCGACCATCAGCGACGGCGACTCACGCCAGTCTGATGTCCCTGCTTTGTAGGCGAGGCCGAGCAGCAGGATCTTGGTCCCGTTGACCGGACGAGCGTACCGGTTCAGTAACGCAGTGACCCGAGCCACCACGTGATCGGGCATGTGCTCGTTGACATCGTTGGCGAGCTCCACGAACCGGAACGCGTGACCCGATCGGCGGCGGACCCGCCATGACAGATACGACGGGTCGATCGGGAGGCAGTGTCCGCCGACTCCCGGGCCGGGCGTGAAGCGCATGTATCCGAACGGCTTAGTGGAAGCGGCGTCGATCGCGGACCAGATGTCCACGCCGAGATCCTCGGCGAACATGGCGAGCTCATTGACCAATGCAATGTTCACGTGGCGGAACGTGTTCTCGAGCAGCTTGACCAGTTCGGCCTCCGCCGGGGTTGCGACCGGGACCACCGTGTCCACGAGCGCGCCGTAGAACGCGGCAACGGCCTCACACGAGTCCGCATCGATACCCGAAACCACCTTGGGGGTGTTCTCGAATGTCCAGCGAGTGTTGCCGGGATCGATTCGTTCGGGTGAGTAACCGAGCAGGAAATCGCGACCAGCCAACATCCCTGATTCCTCGAGGAGCGGCCGTACGAGTTCTTCGGTGGTCCCTGGGTACGTCGTGGACTCGAGCACCACCAGCGCGCCGGCGCTGATGACTTGGGCGAGAGCACGAACCGCGGACTCGACGTAGCTCAGGTCAGGCGCGCCATCGCGAAGCGGCGTCGGCACCGAGATGATTGCCACGTCGAAGCCGGCCAGATCTCCGATCGAGTCGGTCACGGTGTATCCGCCGGCGATCGCAGCCTTGAGCCGGACCGCGGAGACATCTTCGACGAACGACCGTCCCTCACGGAGTGCCGTCACACGGCGGGCATCCACCTCGTAACCCACGACGGGGAAGCCGACCTCGGACGCGCGCATCGCAACGGGAAGACCGACGTAGCCCTGGCCGACGATGACGACTCGTGCCGTCCGGTCCTGAAGGCGGCCGAGGAGGCTCGCGGTCATCGAGGGCAGCAGTAGATCAAGAACACGGTGTCGATGCAGCGATGCGGGTCGGAGGGTCGGTCCGTCGACGGGCGTCCGTCGCTCGTGACGGGTTGGCTCGGGTTCCCGTCGCTGCCGATCGTTGCACCTGAACCCGATCCGTCGGAGGAAATTTCGGTGGAGGCGGTGCCGGCCGCGGCGATGCTGTCGGTGCTTCCGGATGCGCTCTCGCCGCCGGCAACGGCATCGGCGTCGTCCCTATCGCGACCGCGCGGGTCGGGGCACGGGAACACCAGTCGTCGACCGACTTCGGCCGCCAGCGGTGGGTTCGGGTCGACGTAGCCCTCGGCGAACTTCTTGTGCCGACCGGCCCAGCCCAGCACCATGCGACACTGCAGCGCAGCCGCGTTCGGCCCGGTAACTTCCGGCAGCAACACTGCCCACGCCGAATCACTCGTCTGGGTCAGGAGTGGGCGAATCGCTGGGAACTGCACATCGACGTCAGGGTTGTCGAGGAACCACTGACGGATGGCGGGCGGAACCCGCTTGTCGTCAAGGTCCGACGGCCCGGGCTGGACTCTCCCGGAGGGGTCGATCATCACCATGAAGAAGTTGGTACAGGGACGCTCGGTGCCGTTGGCCGTTGTGGCATAGGCCGCAGTGGAACGAATCACCGGAGCGGCCCACACCAAGCCACCAGCAATCGCGCCGCGCGTGAGCAGCTGGCGGCGGCTGAGGCCGCTCGGCGCAGGTAGCTGCTGCTCGGCTTCCATGGATGCTGTCCCCTCGGCCGGATCGTTGCCTGAAGGCAGCGAACCGGTCGACGTTTGGCTTGGTGGATCGACCCAACGCGGTCCGCGTTGGCCCCATTCGAACTCACCAAAGATAGCACCGCGCGGACGGTGGTTTATAGGGGCAGCTTGTCCGACGTTTTGGTCCGGAACTGCCGGTTTCAGCGGTCGCACGCAGACCACGCTGTGTGGGAGGGCCACCGTGGCGATGAGCTTGTGGCATTAGCGTCAGTCGATGCGGAGAGAGGCCCGGCGTGCGAACCTCCCATTTCTGGCATTTCTAGGGGTTTTGGGTGCGGTGGCGTTGGTGACGCCCATCCTTGTGGCTCGTCACTACGGTGCGCTCGGGATTCCGCGCGGCGACGACTGGTCGTACCTCCAGACGCTGTTTCGGTTCGCGGAGCACGGTGACCTCGACGGGAATCATTGGGTTTCGATGACCCTGCTCGGCCAGATTCTGACGAGCCTGCCCATCGTGGGGGTGTTCGGCCACGACATCACGGCCGTCCAAATCGGGGCTGCGGTGACTGGATTCGGTGGGCTGCTGGCCACGTTGTGGCTCGGAGTTCCGATGATCGGGCGGCCGCGCGCAGCGCTGGTGGTCCTGACCCTCGCGTTGGGGCCGCTCTGGGGGCCCCTAGCAGTGAGCTACATGACCGACGTGCCGGCGTTCGCCGCCACGATGGTCGCGCTGGCGCTCGCCGCGGCCGCGCTGCGCCGCGCTCCACCCTCGCTCCCGTTACTCGGTGCCGGCCTGGTAGCGGGAGTCTTTGCGTTCTCCATTCGCCAATATGCGATCGTGGCGGTCATCGCGATCGTCGTGACGGCGATCGTCGTGGCGGCGCTCGGCGTGGCGGGGGCGGCCGTGGATCGTCGTCGGCTGCGAATCATCGTCGTGATGTCGATTGTGAGTGTCGTCGCCTGCGGTGTGATCTACGCGCTCTGGAACGAGATCCCGAATCTCAAGATCTATTCGCCGACCGTTCCGAACGGCCACAGCATCGCAGTCACGATCATCAAGGGCGGTGGCTTCGTGCGCCTGGTCGGCCTGTTGCTCCTGCCGGTGGTCGCGCTCGCGGGTCCGGTCACGATCGTGCGCCGCGCGTGGAACAGTTCGCGGTGGGCCACGGCATTCGTGGGCGGAGGGTTGTTGGCCTCGCTCGCGGTGCTCTCAGTGCGCGTCCCTGGCCAACAGTTCGTCGGCAACTACGTCGATGCCAACGGTGCGCTCTCGAGCGACGTCCTGCTGGGGCATCGACCCGACCTTTTCCCCCCGTCGGTGTATGTCGGCCTCGTGATCCTGGCCACGGTGTCGGGCGTGCTCATCGCGATCAGCGCGGTTGCCCCGGCGTTGGAACTCATTGCCCGCGCCCGGCGCCGCGACGTACGCATCTTGAGCCCGGCGCGATGCTGTCTGGGCTTCGCGATGTGGGGCTACGGAGCGGCGTATGTGTTCGCGATGATGACGGGTGTCTCGGTCTACGACCGCTACGCGTTTCCGCTGCTACCACTGATTGGAATCGCGTTACTGCAACCTGCTCCGGTTAGCCTCACCGTCGCGGACCGTGGATTCGAGGCAAAGACGGGGCTCAGAATGTTGTGTGGCGCCGCACTGGTGTTGCTCGCGGCTGTCGGCCTGGTGTTTACGGTGGATGCGGCGTCGTTCGATGGCACTCGGTGGCGGGTAGCGGTGGCCGCGAGTCACCAGGGATTTGCCCGCCGCGAGATCAACGGCGGATTTGAGTGGGTGAACTTCTACCGTGGTTCGCGAGTGCCGCACATTGTGGTGGGTGCCGCCGACGGGCGCTCGATCCCGAAGACGAAAGTGGCCGACTATTGCGTGAGTCTGTATGTCGATCCGGTGCCGGACACTCGGCGGGTGGTCGCGTCGCGGCCGTACACCGGACTCACGCGGTCCGATGCCAAAATCGTTGCGCTCCGGAACCGATGCCGTGAGCGCTAACGGACCCGTCTCGCGGCGGGCTCGCGGTGGAATCGCGATCTTGGTGGTCTACTTCTTGCGCACCGACGACGACCTCCCGATCCTCGCATTGCACCTCGATCGGATTGCGGCACACACCCACGTCCCGTTCACCGTCTACGGAGCGGCGAATCGGGTCACTCCCGCGGCCCGACGCATGCTCGAAGAGCGGAGTTGGCTGCGACTCTGCGAGATCGAATCCACGGGCCTGCGCGGGAGCCGTGAGCACGCGTACTACCTCGATGCGCTCGCCGCGCTCGCCGCGGCCGACGGCGTCGATCGGTTGATCACGCTCGATGTCGATTCGTTTCCGATCTCCGACCATTGGATCGAGACGATCGCCGGTGCATCCAAGTCCGGCGTCGCCGGCATCTTGCGGGCCGAAAACGGCGACACGGTGTTGCCCCATCCGTCGTGTGTCATGGTTGAGGCCGAGTTCTTCGATCGTTACCGACCGAGCTTCTCGCCGGATTCGGATTTCAGCCCGGAGTTTCGACGATTCCTGCGGTCGACGGGCCAGGCCGGCGACACTGGGTTGGGGCTCGCCTACACCCTCTGGGCGCAGAAACTGCCCTGGGGCCGGCTCCTTCGGAGCAACGCGGTGGACCTGCACCCGGTGATCGCGGGGGTCTACGCCGATTCGGTGTTTCATCTCGCCGGAGTCGCGAGCGGCACCATCTTCCGACGCGACCTTCAGGCCTCCCGTGTTCACCGGCTGACGAATCCGCTGGAGCGACTTCCACTCGCGGGTTCGCCAGGAAAGTGCAAGACCGCCGTGCTCACGAGTCTGCGAAGCCGCGCGACTCGGGCGATCGTCGAACGCAACCGAAATGTGTATGTCGCCGTCCGCACGCGACTGCTCACCGACCCTGCCGCGTTGTTTTCCGAACTCCGGGGTCACAGTGCCGGGGCATCGGATGCCCGCGCCGAGCCGGCGCGTGAGACACACCCATGAGTTCCGGAGGCGACAGCGCCGAGGAGCGAGGACCGGGGGATCACACTCGCGGGAAGATCGTGATCGCGGGAACGGGAAGGGCGGGGACCACGCTGCTGGTGCAGGTCCTCACCGACCTTGGTCTCGACACCGGCTTCGACCGCTCGGCTCCGATCGACCAGAAGGTGCACGCCGGGCTCGAGCGATCGCCGATCGGGCCGAGCGCGCCGTGGATCGTGAAGTCGCCCCAGCTCAGCCGCACCCTGGGCCAGCTCCTCGACGACGGCGTGGTCCGTGTGGATCACGTCATCATCCCGATCCGCGATCTCGACGTTGCCGCGGCCAGCCGCGTGCGCAATACCAATTACGGCAGTGATCTCCACACGTGGGGAGGACTTCTCGGAACCAACCGAGCCACTCGGCAGCAAGACGCGCTGGCATTGATGCTCGCGGATCTCCTGTTTGCCATCGTTCGCCATGACATCGACCACACGCTGTTGTTGTTCCCGCGATTCACGGCGGATTTTGCGTACACGTACGAGAAGCTTTCGTTCCTTGCTCCCGAGATTCCTCAGGATCAGTGGCACGAGGCGTTGGCCGCCCGGGTGAATCCGACCTTGATTCATGAACGCCCATTGAGTCGGAGTGAACAGCAGCTCACCGTGATCGGTACCGCCTACAACCGCGGCATCGCCCGTCCGATCCGCGGGCTGCGCAAGCTCACGCGGCGAGGCGATTAGCGGCATGCGGATCTACTGGTACTGGCCGTTCGCGCGGGAGGAGGACTTCGCGGTCGCGCTCGCCACGCCCGGGCCCGACGACACCCTCATGCTTCACGCGCTCGACCGTCCTGGCGTCCCGCGCCAGAGCGAGGGACGCGTCACGGTCCGAGCCGATCTCCCCGATGTGGGTGACCTTCGGGAACGCTCGGTTCGGTGGGCGATTTCCCGTACGTCCACCTATCGCGCCCGGGCGCGGGCGCGGGCACGCCTGATCGCGGACGTCGGCTTCGATGTGTGCCACGTGGCGTTCCTGAACCAGTACACCGACATCGTCGACCTGGCTCGGCTCGCGAAGACCACGAATCTGGTCACCACCGTTCACGATGTGATTCCTCACCGTTCCCGGTTGCCACGCGCGGTCCAGCACCAGATCTTGGCTCGCTTGTACGCGGTCTGCGGCACGATCGTGGTGCACCACGCCGACGTGAAGACCGAGTTGACCGCGCGTTTCGATGTTGACCCGGCGGTCGTGCAGGTGGTGCCCCATTGGGTGTCGCCGTTCCGTGATCCTGACGATCGCCGGACACTCTCGGATGTTCATCGCGTGCTGTTCTTCGGCACGCTGCGCGAGAACAAAGGTCTACGGCTGCTCCTGCAGGCGATCGAACGAGTGCCGCCCGGTGCGAATATGCATTTTCAGATCGCAGGGCGTGGTGATGCGGACCTCGAACGAGCGGTCGCCGATGTCGCCGCTCGGCTCCCGAATGTGAGCGCTGAGTTGGAGTGGATCACTCCGGAACGAAAGGCTGAATTGTTCCGCCGCGCCGACCTAGTGGTCCTGCCGTACACTGCGTTCGCATCACAGAGCGGCGTCCTGCACGACGCCTTCGGGAACCATCTCCCTGCGCTGGTCACCGATGTCGGCGCGCTGTGCTCATCGATCGAGGACCCGGGCGCAGGCTGGGTCGTCAACG
>JANPBJ010000189.1:0-8731 GCA_031430375.1 Acidimicrobiia bacterium | reverse complement strand
CGCCGCGGAACAGCCGGGTTCCATCACGTTCGTGACCGGCGCCGCCGATGGGCCGAGATATTCCACCGACCCCGTGGAATGGGCTCGCCTCCACGACGACGCCCGAGCGGCCGCGGCGGCGCTCCAGGCGCGCGGCATCGGGCCCGGCACCATCGCGGCAATCCTTGGCCCCACTACCCGCGCGCTCGTCACCGCGATTCAGGCCACCTGGCTCACCGGTGCGACCCTCGCGATGCTCCCGCTTCCGATGCGACTCGGCTCGATCGACGAGTTCATCAACGCGACCCGTCTGCGCATCGAAAACTCCGACGCCGCGATCGTTCTCGTCGACCCGCAACTCGCGGAGTTCGTGCCGCCGGATCTCGTCGCCACCACGTTTGTCGAACTCGCCCAAGGCGCGTCGGCGGCCGCGTACGTTGTGCCAACAGTGGACCCCGAGTCCCTCGCCATCCTGCAGTTCACGAGTGGAAGCACCGCGGAGCCCAAAGGCGTCATGCTCCCGCATCGGTGTGTGACTGCGAACCTGGACGCGATCAGCCGAGGCGCCGAAATCGACGTTGCTCGCGACCGAGTGGCGTCATGGTTGCCCCTGTATCACGACATGGGACTGATCGGTCTGCTCGGCCTCCCCATGACGACGGGCATGGACCTCGTCCTCGGAGCACCCCAAGATTTCCTCGCCACGCCGGCGCGTTGGATGGACTGGATGTCGACCTTCCACTGCACCGTCACCGGCGGGCCGAACTTCTCCTATGCGCTCGCAGCTCGAGCACTGCGGCGGGCCGGAGATCTCGACCTCTCCTCGTGGCGCATCGCTCTGAACGGCGCGGAGCCCATCGACCCAGATTCGGTCGACGCGTTCCTCGCCGCGGGATCCCCATTCGGGCTCGACCCAAGCGCCGCCTTCTGCGTCTACGGAATGGCCGAGGCAACCCTCGCGATCACGTTTCCCGCTCCGGGAACCGGAATGGCCGTCGACATCGTGGACCAGCGCGTGCTCGAGACCGACCGCTACGCCGCGCCGGTCGATGCCCACCGCCACGGGGCTCGGCGGCTGCCGCGACTGGGGCGGGCCCTCGACGGACTTTCCGTGCGCGTGGTGGATCCCGAAACCGGCGTCACTGGCGCGGAGCGCGAAGTGGGGGAGATTGAACTGCGCGGCAATTCGATAACGCCCGGATACTTCCGCAACCCCAGCGCGACGGCAGCCGCGTTCCGCGATGGCTGGCTCCGGACCGGCGACCTCGGTTATCTCATCAATGGCGACGTGGTGATCTGCGGTCGCCGCAAGGACGTGATCATCGTGGGCGGGCGCAACGTGTTCCCCGAGGACATCGAACGTGCCGCCGCCCGGGTCGACGGTGTGCGCGCCGGCAACGTGATCGCGTTCGGAACCACGGGGCGGCGCGGACGCGAATCGATCGTGGTGGTGGCCGAGACCAAAGCCGATGCGAGCATGGACCCGGTGCGGACCGAGGTGGCGCAACGCGTCACGAACGCGATCGGCATACCGCCTTCCGAGATCATTCTCGTTGCTCCGGGAACGTTGCCCAAGACTTCCTCCGGCAAGCTCCAACGGTCCCTCTGCAAGGACCGCTACCTCTCCGACATTCTCGAACCCGTCTGACCCGGCGGTGGCCCGGCCCCGCACCCGAGTTCAGATCATGGGCCAGGGGACGGAGTGGTAGCCCTCCTCGGGCTCGGGGAAGCGACCATCGAGCAGGAGGCCGTCGATGCGAGTCATCAGGGCATCGAACTCGACCGGATGGAGCAATACGCGGAACCCGTCACCAAAGTCGCGATCGAGTTGGGCGCGCAGGCTCGCCACATCAGCAACCAGATCATCGGGGATCGGGTCCGCCGCGAAGTCCCAGATGACGGTGCGCAACTTCGGTGCCACGTGGAACGTGAGCCCGTGGTCGATCCCGTAGATGTGACCGGTACTCAACTCGCGCAGACAGTGCCCGCCCTTCCGGTCGGCGTTGTTCACGATCACATCGAACACCGCGAATCGCCGAAACGTTTCGACGTGTGACTCCAACAACGTGAAGTAGTGCTCGTCGGGATCATGCTCCACGAACCGTTGGACCATACCGATCCCGTACGGACCGTCTCGCAAGACGGTACGCGGGACGAGGTCCCAACCCAGCGCGTCGCTCAGCTGGTAGGCCGCGGTCTCACGGTGACACAACGTGCCGTCAGGAAAGTCCCAGAGTGGCCGCTCGCCGCGCTGCGGCTTGTAGACCGCGAGCATCTCGGTCCCGTCGAGCTCGATGGTCACAAGCAACGCCGCGTTGGAGGACCACGCCACCCGGCCGACAACGTTGATCGCTCCGGCCTCGAGCACCCGAGCGGCCGCGTCCGGAGTCAGTTCCACCGGGGACAGATGTGACCAGCCGGGTCCATCGGAAACTCGCACAGCGGACACGGCGGGCGACCGCCACTCACGGCATCCGCTCCCCGCGCGGCCATCGCCCGCACCTGGGCACGAGTAGCGAGAATCCGCGCCACGAAGCCATCGTCGTCGTCGGGCGGCTCACCACCGAATGTGGTCTCGGCGTCCGCGTCTTCGTCGCTGTTCTCACGGAGTTCGATGAGTACCAGGCCCCGGTCCGGTTCGAAACCCAGCCCAATCATGCGAGCCCGGAAGAGCGGCACCGCGGGCTCGGTGACTTGCGCTGCGCTCGGGTGCAGCGCGGCGCTGTCCGATTTCGGCTCGGGGTGATCTTCGGCATTGCGATCCAGAAACGCCACTGCTTCCTGGGCCAGGAGCGCCACCTGTTCCTTCTCCACCAACACGGTGAGTCGGGTCCCGCCCTTATCCGCCTGGATGTAAAAGACCCGGCTCCCGGGTTCGCCGATTGCCCCCGCGCCAAGTGAGTCGACGCCATCGAGTTCGACGACACTCACGAGCTCGACACCTTCTCCGGCTCGGCCGCTGCCTCCGGCTCGGCCGAGCCCTCAGGCGCGACGGGCGGAACAAGCTCTGAGAGCGAACCGGTGTCGTTGCACTTCACCAGCGTTGCGCCGTAGGAACCGAGCGAGAACACGGTGACCGAAGCGGGCGAAACTGAAATGCGCTGGAACAGATCAAGATGGACACCAGTGAAGTGGGCAATCACTGACTTGATCGGATCGGCGTGCGAGACCACCACCACCATCTCGCCGGGGTGAGCTGCCACGACGCCTTCCAGTGCGGTGACCGTCCGCGTCTGCATCTCCGCGATCGATTCGCCGTTCGGGAATCGCGCTCGCGACGGCGCTCGTTGCACGGTCTTCCACAGATCGGTCTTGGCCAGATCCTCGATCCGGCCACCGGTCCATGCGCCGTAGTCGGCCTCGATCACGCCATCGAGCACCTGCACCTCGAGTTGATGATGCGCGGCGATATGGGCCGCAGTCTGGCGGGTGCGTTCGATCGGACTCGCGTAGACCGCGGCGATCGGCAAAGCCGCGAGCCGCTCACCCGCGCACCTCGCTTGCTCGTTCCCGAGCTCGGAGAGATCAATCCCCGGAGTGCGCCCGGAGAGCAACGGACCGGTCTGGGCGGTCACCGCGTGACGGACCAATACCAACGTGGTGGGCGCGCCGTGTTGCGGCCACGACACAGCCGGCTCCAGAACGTTCGGGTCCCGAACGTCCGACCCCGCTTCTGTTGCCACGGGGTCGAGCGGCGCGTTCGTCACATCGGGGATGGTAACGGCGCAACCTGGCAACCGCTCCTCCGAGCAACCGGCACGGCGGCACTACATTCGCCACCATGACCGACCAACCAGTAGGACTCCACAGGGGCGGACCGCCCGAGACGGTGCTCGACCCGGAACCGGACGACGTTCTCGCGGCGCTGGCCGCGGCGACCGCCGAGTCCGACATCGACGCTCGCCGCGCGGCCCTGCGCACAATCGCGACCGCCCGTCCTCGGTGCGTGGGAGCGTGGGCCGAGCTTGGAAGTACTGCTCGCGACGACATCGAGGCCTACGCGTATTTTCGGGTGGGCTACCACCGTGGCCTCGATCAACTCCGCCAATCTGGATGGCGGGGTTCGGGCTACGTGCGCAGTTCTCACCCAGAGAACATCGGGTTCCTCTCTGCACTCGACGGTTTACGCCGGGTGGCCGAGGCCATCGGCGAAGTCGATGAGGCCCACCGATGCGCCGAATTCCTTTACCAACTGGACCCTTCGGGCTTTTCGACGACCCAGGACTAATCTCGAAGCCACTTCGTCAATGCGAGAGGAACGCATGAAGCGCGCGCTCATCACCGGAATCACCGGGCAGGACGGTCGATATCTGAGCCAGCTCCTCACGTCCAAGGGCTACCAAGTCTTTGGTCTCATCCCCGGCCAGGCCAATCCCAAGGCCAAGCTCGTCATGGAAGAAAACCCCGGTCTCGACCTGGTGGGAGGCGATCTACGCGACCTCCCCTCACTGATTGCCGCGGTGGAGCAGGTGCAACCGGACGAGGTGTACAACCTCGGAGCCATCAGCTTCGTGCAACTCTCGTTCAAGCAAGCCGAACTCACTGCAGAGATCACCGGCCTCGGCGTGCTGCGCATGCTCGAAGCCGTGCGCATCGTGGGCGGGACCACGAACAATCCGATGCGGTTCTATCAGGCAAGCTCATCGGAGATGTTCGGCAAAGTACGCGAGACGCCGCAGAAGGAAACGACGCCGTTTCACCCCCGCTCGCCCTATGGCGTTGCGAAGGTCTTCGGCCACGACATGACGGTGAACTACCGCGAGTCGTACAACTTGCACGCAAGCAGCGGCATTCTGTTCAACCACGAGAGTGAACGCCGCGGCCTCGAGTTCGTCACTCGCAAGATCACGAACTCACTCGCGCGTATCAAACTCGGGATCCAGGATTCGATCAGTCTCGGGAACCTCGACTCCGCGCGCGACTGGGGATACGCGGGCGACTACGTGGAGGCAATGTGGTTGATGCTCCAGCAGGACGAACCTGACGACTACGTGATCGCGACCGGTGAGACCCACACCATCCGTGAGTTCCTCGAGGTCGCGTTCCGTCTCGCCGGTTACGACGACTGGACGCCGTATGTCACCCACGACACGCGCTTCGACCGGCCCGCAGAGGTGGACCTCCTGCTCGGCGATGCCACGAAGGCCCGCGAGAAGTTGGGCTGGACCCCGAAGGTGAACTTCGAAGAGCTCGTGGCCCGTATGTACGAGTCCGACCTCAAGCACGAACAAGACCTGCTCGACTCCGGCCGCCGATAGCAGCGCGGCGCGGTAGCTCGCCTTCGAGAGCTACCGCAGAGTCGCCATTCGGTCTAGCGCAACTTCAGCTTCGGCGACGATGCTGCGCACGATGTCGCCCGCGGGGATGAGCTCGTGAATCGCGCCCACACCCTGGCCCGCGGGATAGCACTCACGATCGGGGTCGACGCCCGGCGTCGACTCGCTGGCTCCGAGGTGCATCCACCCACCTGCCACCGATTTCACCAGCATCTCGGGGAACTTCTCGAGTTCGTCGGGGTGCGCATCGAAGTACCGAGTGGTGTCGTTGGCAACGGCGCGCAACGTCTTGCCCGTGAACGCCCGCGAGATGGTGGTGCCGTCCTCGCCGGTGCGGAGAAGCGCGTCCTTGTAGCCCGGCGCGGAGCGCGCCTCGGGTGTGGCGATGAAACGGGTACCGATCCACACGCCGTCGGCGCCGAGCGCGATCGCGGCCGCGAGACCACGGCCGTCAAAGATCCCACCGGCGGCAACCACCGGAACCCGATCGCCCACCGCGTCCACAATCTGGGGCACGAGCGGCAGTGTTGCAATCTGGCCGGTGTGGCCGCCGGCTTCGGTGCCTTGCGCGACGACGATGTCACAACCCGCCTCGACCGCGGCCACCGCATGGCGCACCTTGCCGCACATCGACAGGACCAGCACGTTGTGTTCGTGACACAGCGTGATCACATCACGAGGCACCCCCAGGCCCGCGGCGAACACGGAGGCACCTTCACGAATCAACGCCCCAACATCGTCCATCAGCCGGTCTGGCATCGCGGTCAGGAGGTCGACCCCGAGCGGCTTATTGGTGAGCACCTTCGCGGCGCGGATCTCGTTCACCATCTCATCGCCGCTCATGGTCGACGCGCCGAAACACCCGAAGCCTCCCGCCTCCGACACCGCCGCGACGAGCGCGGAGTACGACACGCCGCCCTTGCCCGCGAGCATCACCGGGTGTTCGATTCCCAAGACGTCCGTGAGCCTGGTGTGCATCGTGGATCCCTCTCGTCGACTGACCGGGAGGCGAGGCTAACGTCCAACGGGTGAACAGCGACCAACCGCTCGTGGGCGTGATCATGGGCAGCGACAGCGATCTCCCGGTGATGCAGGCCGCGGTAGACGTACTGGCCGAGTTCGGTGTGACCCATGAGGTTCGGATCGTCTCGGCCCACCGCACACCCGAGGTGATGGTGGACTATGCCCGCAGCGCGGCCGGCCGGGGCCTCCAGGTGATCATCGCAGGGGCCGGTGGAGCAGCGCATCTTCCCGGGATGACGGCGTCCATGACGCCGTTGCCGGTGATCGGTGTGCCGGTTCCGTTGGCGTACTTCGACGGCATGGATTCGTTGCTCTCCATCGTGCAAATGCCCAAGGGCATCCCCGTTGCCACCGTCGCGGTCGGGAACGCCACCAACGCGGGTCTCCTCGCTGTGCGCATCCTCGGCGCGTCAGACGTTGCACTGCGCACACGGATGGAGCACTACCAGGCGGAGCTCGACGCCACGGTGCGAGAAAAGGATGCACGACTCCAGCCGTAGCCGGTGTCGCTCCAGTTGGCGGTGTTGGTCTGATGGTGAGCACCACGCGCCACTTTTCCGAAAGAGCACCCAACGGGCTTGACCTGAACTCGACTTCACCCTTTACGGTCATCGTCATGATCTATCGCGCGTATCAACAGCTCACCGACGTCCCCCACGTGGTTGTGGACGGATCGGCCCAGGCCGGAACCGTCCTCGCCCTCTCGCACTGGCCGGGCTCCGCCACTCCCCACGCACTGCGCCGAGACCTGTCCGCCGAGATCGCGTTCGCGTACCTCGACCATCCAGGTTCACACGTTGTCGCAGGGTTCGTGACCAACAATCATTTTGATCAGGACGGGATCGTGAGTGTGTTCGCCCTGACCGAACCTGAGGCTGCACTCGCACGCCGGGAGCAGTTGATTGATGTGGCCCGCGCGGGAGATTTCGGTCGATTCCAGCATCGTGACGCGGCCCGCGCCGCGATCACGCTCGCCAACCTCGAGGCCACCCTCGACGGTGACGCCTACACGGCGCTGCTCCCGCGCCTCACCGAGATCGTGGACCACATCGAGCGCTTCCACGATTACTGGGCCGACGAGGACGCCCACATCGCCGAGACCGAGCATGCGATCGCCACCGGCGCGATCATCATCGATGAGGTACCCGAGCTCGACCTCGCGATCGTGACCGTGCCGCCCACGTGGAGTGAGCGCATCGTCCACCGGTTTACGACCACCGATACGAATGCCGCGCATCCCTACGCGTTACACAACGCCACCGACCGGTTCGCGATCTTGACCCGCACCGGCGGCGCACCGGAGCTGCGGTACCGCTACGAGACGTGGGTTCACTACGTGTCGTCTCGGCCGCGTCCGCGCGTGGACCTCACCAACCTCGCGGCCGAACTCACGGCGCTCGAAACTGACCCCGGGCGCTGGACGTTCGACGGTGTCGACTCCCTCAGCCCCGCACTCCATCTCGTGCTCGCGAATGACACCGCCATCACCGATGAGCTGTTCACCGAGCGAGTCGTTGCCGAACTGAGCGCCGCACGTTGCACCTGGAGCCCCTACGACTCGACGCCATAGAACGGGTTTATTCGGTGGAGATGGCCTCGAGGATATCGAAGCGAGATGCGCGCCGCGCCGGGTAGGCCGCGGCAACCACCCCGGCCAGCGCCGCGAGCACGACCACCAGCACCAGTTGGCTCACGGGAACCACGAACTCGGTGAACCCCTGGTCATGGAGCGCGGTGATCATCGCCCACCCGAAGAAGATGCCCAGCACCAGACCGAGCAGCGTGCCGAACAACGCGACGATGATCGACTCCCAGCGCACTGACGTGCGCACCTGCTTGCGCGTCATCCCGACCGCGCGCAGCAATCCGATCTCCCGGGTACGTTCGACGATCGACAGCAACAGCGTGTTCATGATTCCCAGCAGGGCGATGAAGATCGCCAGGAACAGCAGCGCGAACACCAGACCAAGGATTTGGTTGATCTGCGCCTCAAACTGGTCCTTTAGGCCGCTGACGTCGTTGACCTTGGCCCCGGGGAACTGCTTCGCGACCCGCTCGATCTTCGGGCGGACTTCGGCGACCGAGGCCCCGCGATCCAGCGCGATGTACACCTGGCTATCCGCCCGCTCGGTGAAGCGCTGGTCGAACGCCGCCAGAGAGACGAAGTAGTCGGCCAAACCCTCTCGCTGGCCGCGTCCGAAAACAGCACCGATGGTCAAGGCGGGAGCGCCGCGGATCGGGAACCGGGTTCGGACCCGTTGACCGAGCTTCCAGCGATTGTCGTCGAAAACTTTCTTCGATACCGCGATCTGGTTCGGTCCGAGTGTCGAGAGATCACCCGCCTTCGGCGCGAGGTCGAACACCTTGCCGAGTTCTCCGGGGCGAGACGCAAGCAGGAACTTGCCCGCCCCCTTGATCTCGAACGCGCCAAACCGCAGCGGATTGGCGACGGC
>JANPBJ010000188.1:0-2777 GCA_031430375.1 Acidimicrobiia bacterium | reverse complement strand
GTAGCGGCGTCGCTCGTCGTCATCCGATGACGGACGGCGATCGGATTCCTCCACGAGATCACGCTCGACCAGCTTCTTGAGCGTGCCGTACAGCGTGGCCGGGCCCATGCGAACCACGCCGCCTGAGGACTCCTCGACTGCTCCCATGATGGCGTACCCATGACGGTCGCCGGCGGTGAGGGCCACGAGCACATGAAACTGCGCCTGGGGCAGCGGAAGGAACGACTGCGGGTCTGGAGATGCACCGGCTTTGCTCACCCGCTCACTATCTATCACCTACCGCTATATCGTCAAGTGATATATTTCAAAGCGACATGCGAGTGTTCGCTGAGCGCGCCAGCGAACCTGAAACGCATGGGTACCGTTGGGGGGCGCTGTTGCATTGGCGCGTCGTCGCGTTCGGCGGTGAGGGTGGCGTGATGATGCCTCGTCGTTCCCGTCCTGTACCCGTAACGTCGACCTCGGCGTTCAAGGGGTTCCGGTTCCCACCCGAGATCAATCTTCCTCGCCGTGCGGTGGTATCTGCGGTACGGACTGTCCTACCGGGACGTCGAGGAACTCCTGGGTGAGCCTTTGATCGAGGTCGATCACGTCACCGTGTTCCGGTGGGTGCAGCGCTTCACGCCGCTCCTCGCGGACGCGGCCGTGCCGTGCCGCCATGCGGTCGGTGACCGTTGGTATGTGGACGAGACCTATGTGAAGGTCGCCGGGAAGTGGCGCTACGTGTATCGGGCCGTTGATCAGCACGGTCAGATCATCGACGTGTTGGTCTCGGCTCGTCGCGATCTCCGGGCGGCGCGACGGTTCTTCAGTGCGGCGCTCAGCGCTCATGGCGAGCCGACCGAGGTCGTGACCGATCGAGCCCCAGCGTTGCGGGCTGCGATCGAAGGTCTCATCCCGGCCGCGTTTCACAACACCGCCCAGTACGCGAACAATCGTGTTGAATGTGATCACGGTCGGCTCAAAGCGCGACTCCGTCCGATGCGTGGACTCAGACGCGACCATTCGGCGCGAGTGATCATCCGCGGTCATGCGCTGATGCAGAACATCCGTCGCGGCCACTACGAACTCGGCATCGACACGCGCGCTCACCGGCGGATCGAGAGCGCGTTCACCGAACTCGCCGGCACGATCTGAACCCGGAACTGGACCGGAATCGGTTCACCGCGGCCCGACCCGAATCAACGCAACAGTTAGTCATGATGGTGGTGTCCAGCCCTGTTCTGGTCTGACCCGCAACGCAACCGGGCCCTTCGGGTGCCTTCGCGCTGATCCGTCGACCAGGGTCCGGGGCTGGACGTGCACCGACCGGTCGGGCGGAGTGACCTCATAGCGCCTCTATGTCAAAACGGCGGTCGCGATGACGCGTTGCGCGTCGACGGTGAGGGCCCGGTAGATCGCTTTCGTGATCTGGCGTTTGAGGAGTCGCATCGCTTCGGTCCGGCTGTTCCCGGCTGCGATCCGACGGTGCATGTAGTCGCTTCCGGGTCCGGGTCGGATTGCTTGGACGTGCGCGGCGAGGTGGATCGCGTTGTTCAGTTGGCGGTTCCCGCGGCGCGAGAGACGGTGGCGGATCACGTCGCCGCTTGACGCTTCGATGGGTGCGGTCCCCGCGTAGCTCGCGAGATGGTCACTGCTGGGGAACCGGGTGATGTCTCCGATGTGACCGATGATCTTCGCGGCGAGCACTTCGCTGATCCCATAGATCTCAGTGAGTGTCGTCTCCGTCGCGGCGACAGCCTGCGCGCATCGACGCCGATTCTCGGCGATGGTCTTGTCGAGGCGACGCACATCAGCGAGGAGTTCGCGCGCGACTCGTTTCCGTTCGAGTGCGACGGCCCCGACTGGTCGGACCCGAGCGAGGAGCCCGGCCGCTGCGGTTGCGTTCAGATGGATGGGCGCACCACCCTCGATCAAGTCACGCAGATGCCGATGCAAGCGGTTGACCGCCCGCCGACGTTCCTGGGTGAGCTCGTCACGCCGATCGGCCAGCATCCGCAACACCGAACGGTGATCTTCGGGTCCCACCCGGGTGAGACCATCACGTTCGAGGGCGATGACCGCAACGGCCCGGGCATCGACCTCGTCGGTCTTTCGCCCATGGCCACGATCGAGAAGCCGGACCTGGCTCACCAGCAGCGCCGGAACATCGAGCACCGTCTCGCCATGGGCGACGAGTTGCTGCGCGACGAGATGCCCCAACCCGCTCGCGCCTTCGATCGCCCAGATCCGATCCGGCCACCGGTCGGCCCATGCCAACAGTTGTCGAGTCGTCGTCTTCGACGAACGGACCTTGATCGTCGCCAGGTCCTCGCGAGTCGCGCCGATCGCGGTCGCGGTGTGGGAACTCTTGTGCGGGTCGATACCGATAGTCGTGCGGGTCATGGATCTCCTCGATGGTTGTCCGTCGGTGGTGGTGACCACGGCGGGCAACCTGAGTTCCAGTTACCAGTCACGCCTCTATCGAGCCACGCCGCAGCGGGCGGTGACCAGCCAGCACGCTATGAGAGAGCCACACCGGAGTGGGCAAGGAGTGTCAATGGCCAGGTTGAAGTCTCCGGTGGTGGCCACGAGAAGTCTCCACCCCTCGTAGCGTTTTCAGTCGCTGGTTGGTTTGGTGGGTCCTCCTCGGGTGTGGGCTTGTTTCATGCGGAACGATTCGCCTGTGGTGGCGACGACGATGGCGTGGTGGAGGAGCCGGTCGAGGAGGCTGACGGCGGTGGTGTGTTCGGGGAGGAATCGGCCCCATTCTTCGAACGGCCAGTGGGATCCGATGC
>JANPBJ010000187.1:0-12986 GCA_031430375.1 Acidimicrobiia bacterium | reverse complement strand
GGGGCGGCGGGGGGGTTTCGCCCCCCCCCCCCCACGCCCCGCGCCACAACGGTCTGGGGGGGTTTGGGGGGGGCGGGGGGGGGGGCCACCCGGGGGGGGGGGGCGGGGGGGGGGCGGGCGCCCGCGACTCGGATCGGCGGGAAGGTGCTCGTCGTCACGGTCGACCCGGCGAAGCGCCTCGCCGACGCGCTCGGCGTGGAAGGCATCGGCAATGTCGAAGTGCGCATTCCCGATGCGGCCTTCACCAACGCTGGGCTCGAGCCGCGCGGCGAGCTGTACGCCGCGATGCTCGACACGAAACAGAGCTGGGACGCGCTGGTATTACGCCATGCTCCGGACGAGGAGACTGCGTACCGGATTCTCGACAATCGACTGTACGAAAACCTCACTGCCCGGTTTGTGCAAAGTCACGACTATGTGGCGATGGAGCGATTGTTCGAGATTCACCAGGCCGGTGCGTACGACCTGATCATCGTGGACACGCCGCCCACTCGGAACGCCCTCGACTTTCTCGACGCCCCGCTGCGGATGGCCGAATTCTTCGGTGGCCGGCTACTCCGCTGGCTCACGCTGCCGTATCGCGCTGGTGGTCGCCGCGGCGCGCGCGTGCTCACGATGGCGAGTCGTCCGTTCTACCAAGTAGCGGATCGGCTGATCGGCACGCAGTTCCTCCAGGACATCGCCGAGTTCTTTCTCAACTTCCAGTCGATGTACGACGGCTTCGTGGAACGGTCACGCGCCGTGGAGCAACTCCTCCACGACAAACGCACGAGCTTCGCGGTGGTCACGACGCTCGAGGATGCGCCGCTCCGGGAAGGGGAGCGGTTCTGCACCGAGCTGATCAATCGTAAGTTCCACCTCGGTGCGCTGGTGTTGAACAAGACGCTGCCGGCCGAGCTCTTTGGCCCGACCGGAGCGCTCGTCGCGCAACGGTTCCGCCGCGGGGCCGAGGAAATCGCGCGCACCCTCGACGGCGTCGAGGATCACGCGGGCGCCGCACGGGTGCTTGCGACGATCGGTGCATCCTTCGAGAACTTCGCCGTGGTCGCGAGCCGCGAAGCGGAGTTGCGCGCCGAACTCGCTCACCATCCCGACGTGCTCGTGGACATTCCCACGTTCTCGGATGAAATCGCGGATCTGCGCGGCTTGGCCCGCATCGCCGACTACCTGATTCCGCCCTGATGGTCGTCGGTCGCCGGGTCCGAATGCGGGACCGCGCGGCGGCGGGCGCGGGCGATGGAGCGGTTCGTCGCTCGGGTTGAGAGCCACAACGCCAGCAGCAGCGCGAGCGAACCGGCCACAAGGAACGGCGCGCGTAATCCGTAGCTGTCTGCGATGAGTCCACCGGCGAGCGCTCCGACGGGCATCGTTCCCCACCCGACCATTCGGTACGCGCTGTTCACGCGGCCGAGCAGCGTGTCGGGAACGAGCGTTTGGCGCAGCGAGACGGTGAGGACATTCCAAACCAGCCCACCAAACCCGCCCACCGCCAGTGATGCCGCGACCGCCACCGGCTGAGCCCACAGAGCGGGGACCAGTATCGACGCGCCCGAAATCGCGATCGCGAGGATCAATGTGGTGCCCGTCCCGAACCGTCGAGCGAGGCGAGACGCCATGGTGGAGCCCAACACCGCACCCGCGGCTTCGGCGACGAGGAGCAACGCGTAGTTGGTGTCGGAAAGGTGCAACACGTCCTGCGCGTACAACACGAGCATGGTCATCGCGGCCATGCCGACCAGGTTCATGACCCCCAGCGCGATCGCCAGCGACCGGAGGAGGCGATGGCGCAAGAGCCAACGGAGACCCTCCGCGATATCGGCCCGGATCGTGGACTCGGCTACCACACGTTCGGGCCGGAACGAGCCGCGCAAGGTGAGAATCAAGAGCGCAGCCAGCCCAAACGACGCCGCATCGAGAAAAAACGGTGCGGACACGCTGAGTCCGAAGAGCAGGGCTCCGAGCGGTGGACCCACGAACTGGTTGGCCACGATCTGCGCGCCTTCGAGCCGACCATTTGCGGCCACGATCTGGTCGTCGGAGACCAGGCTCGGAAGGATCGCCTGCGATGCGTTGTCGAAAACGGTCTCGGCGATACCCAGGGAGAAGCTCACGATGATGAGCAGCGGGATGGACTCGGTTTCGGTCACCAGTGCAAACCCGAGCAAGCCCATCGCGGCGAATCGGAAGGTGTCGACCACGCTCATGGTGCGCCGCCGGTCGGTGCGATCCGCGATCGCGCCACCGAGGAGCGAGAACAGCAACCACGGAACCGTCCCCGCCACTGTGACCAGCGCAAGCGTGGTCGGTGAGCGGGTGAGCGAGGCCGCGAGGAGGGGGAGCGCCGCGAGGATGACGCCGTCACCGAGGTTGGAGATCGTGCCCGCTGTCCACAAGCGGTTGAAGTTCCCGCCGAGCGACCTGCGCGCCATTTGAGCGAGCCTATGGCGGATTGCCTCCATCGAACGGTGACCGTCCGCCAGTGACCGGACGAATACCCTTCGGGCGTGGCCGCATTTCCTGAACTCGCGATTCTGCGTACCGAGCTCACGCCCGATGCCCTGGCCCACCTCGAGCGGCTCACCGTGTCATGGCGCCTCCTGGCCGACCTCTCTTTTTCGGACCTGCTGCTTTTGGCCCCGATCGCGCATGAGGAAGGGCATCGCTTTGTGGTCCTGGGCCAGGTGCGACCGACGACCGGACAGACCCTGTACGTCCATGACCTCGTGGGCCACGTGGTGGACGAGGTCGAACGTCCGGCGTTGGCGCGCTCGTGGCGCTACGAGGAGATCCATGAAGGCGACGCGAACGTGCTCGGCGGCAAGGAGCGCGTCCGTCTCCAGACGGTGCCGGTTCGGTATCGCGGTCGGGAGATCGCTGTCCTCACTCGGGAGGCGCCCACCACCTCGGGCCGTCGGCCCGGAGAGCTGGAGCGTTACTACCTCGAGGTCTACGACCGGTTGATGTCGATGGTGGCCGACGGCACGTTCCCCTTTGCGCGTGAGGAGGTGGAGATCGAGGGCGCGCCGCGCGTGGGCGACGGAGTGATCGTCTTGGACTCCGAAGGTGGCATGCGCTACGCGAGCCCGAATGCGGTGAGTTCGCTGCACCGGATCGGTATCCACGCGTATACCTCCGGGGTGCGGCTCGGTGAGATTGGGTTCGACGAAGCCGCGGTGGACAAGGCAGTGCAGAAACGTATGCCGGTGATCGAGGAGGTGGAGCGCGAAGACGCCTCCGTGCTGGTTCGAGTGATTCCCCTCCTCGACGGGTGGAAACCCGCGGGCGCGCTCGTGCTGTTGCGAGACGTCACCGACCTGCGGCGCCGCGACCGGTTGTTGATGTCGAAGGACGCCACGATCCGGGAGATCCACCATCGAGTGAAGAACAATCTTCAGACCATCGCGTCACTCTTGCGCCTCCAGGGTCGACGGGTGAACTCGCCAGAGGCCGCGAGTGCGATAGCGGAGTCGGAGCGCCGGATCCGTTCGATTGCGATTGTTCACGAGACGCTGTCTCGCGAAGCGCGCGAGTTCGTTGACTTCGGCCAGATCATTAAGCCGCTCGTGCGCGTGGTCGAGGAAACCGTGTCCACCGGCGACGAGGGCTTGCGATTCGAAGTTGTCGGAGAGGCGGGTGAACTGCCGGGTGAGTTGGCCACGCCGCTAGCGGTCGTTCTCAACGAGTTGATGCAGAACGCCGTCGATCATGCCTATCCCCATGACGACGACACCTCCATCAAAGGCACGGTACAGGTGCGGCTTCGGCGCGAGGCCGGTGAGGTTCATGTGGATGTCGTCGATGACGGTGTTGGACTCCCCGAGGGATTCACCCTCGACTCGGCGAAGGGACTGGGCCTCTCGATCGTGCAGGCGCTGGTCACGGGCGAGCTGGGCGGAACCCTCGACGTCGGACCGGGCGACAACGGCGCGGGGACTCGGTTCCACGCTCGCATCCCACTCGCGACCGCCCCGGGCTCCAAAGTCGTCGAGCCGAGCTAAGGGCCGCGCGGATCGGTCCGAGCATCCTCGAACGACCGAACTGACTTCCCGAGCTTGTTCACCGCGTTCACGGGCCGCTCGGGCAACGGGCGAATCAGAAGTTGGATGCCTTCTGGTCGGCGAGCCAGGTCTTGCGCAGCTTGCGTCGTTCGTCCTCGGTGGTGCCGCCCCAGACGCCGGCTTCCTGGTTCGTGGCCAGGGCGAACTCGAGGCACTCGTCATGAACGGGACACACGGTGCAGACCTCGCGAGCCGCGTCGATCTGATCGAGTGCGATGCCGGTGGCCCCGATGGGGAAGAACAGCTCGGGATTCGAATCACGGCAGAGGGAACGGGTGCGCCAATCGTCGGCGTCCCAATCGTGGGTGCGAATCCAGGTCAGTGCCACTGAACACCTTTCGTCGGGGCCGCGATGACTGCCGGCCGAGTGTCCCCGGGCCGGAACCTCGAGGCGGTGATCACGTTACGAGCCAACGAGAACGCGTTGCAAGGGGTCTGACCTGCCTATTTGCAGACCCACTGCGAATACGCTCCGTGGATGACGATTCCACTCCCCAAGATCATTGGTCACCGAGGCGCACCCCGCCGGGCCCGTGAAAACACGATCGAGGTGTTTCTCGCCGCCCGCGAGGAGGGTGCCGATGGGGTCGAACTCGATGTGCATCGAAGCCTTGACGGCACGCTGGTGGTCCATCACGACGCGGGGATCGAAGACTTCGGGGTGCTCGCCGAGCAGCCGTTCGCGGCGATCCGGTCGAGGTACGCGTGGTTGCCGACCTTGGTCGAGGTCCTCGACGCCTGTTCGGGCTTCCTCGTGAACATCGAGATCAAGAACTCGCCGAACGACGCGGATTTTGATCCTGCGGAACGGGTGGCCGCCACGGTGGTCGAACTGCTCCACGAGCGCGCCCACGACGAAGTGATCGTGTCGTCCTTCAACCTCGCGTCCATTGAGCGAGTTCACGCGCTCGATCCGGGTATCCCCACGGGGTATCTGATGGCGGCGAAGCCGATGCCTCTCGACGGGTTGGCACTCGCGGCGGCGGGCGGTCACCGAGCGATTCACCCGTTGTTCGCGATGCTCGGTGGAACGGCGCTGGTCGACGTCGTGGAGCAGGCTCACGCGCTCGGGGTCGCCGTGAACACGTGGACTGTGAACGACCCGGAGGAGATCAAGCGGCTGGCGGCAGCGGGTGTGGATGCGATCATCACCGACGTTCCCGTCGAAGCTCGCGCAGTGCTGGCTGGATAGTTCGAAGGCGGCCGTCGGCGTTACGCTCGGGAACGGGTCGCGCCGATCCAGCTGTCGTAGAGCGACGCGTAGACACCGCCCTGCGCCACGAGTTCCGCGTGCGGTCCATGCTCAACGATGCGGCCGGAGTCGAACACGATGACGAGATCAGCGGCTTCGGCGGTGGAGAGCCGGTGGGCGATGCTGATGGTGGTGGCGCCCGCCGCGACGCGCAGCAGCGCGGTCGTGAGTGCGCGTTCGGTTTCCGGGTCGACCGCGCTCGTGGCTTCATCCAGGACGAGCAGACCCGGCGCCGCGATGTGCGCCCGCGCGAGGGCGATGAGCTGGCGTTCGCCCACTGAGATCCCCTCGCCGCGTTCTCCCACCACGGCGTCCAAACCGAGCGGAATCCGTGCGACCCAATCATCGAGGCCGAGCTGCGCGAACGTGTGTTCAATGTCGCGGTCAGTGGCGTCGAGGCGCCCGACCCGCACGTTCTCGCGGATGGTCGTGTCGAACAGGAAGCCGTCCTGTGGGACTAGGCGGATTGCGGCCCGCCGTGAAGTGCCCGAGACCTGGCGCAGGTCGTGGCCCGCCACCTCGATCGCGCCGGCGGTGGGATCGGCGAGCCGACACAGCAACGAGGCGAACGTGGTCTTGCCGGAGCCGGTCTCACCTACGACGGCAACGTTGGTCCCGGCCGGGATGTCGACGGATACGTCGTAGAGCACCTGGGCACCAGTGCGGTACGAGAAGTCGAGATGGTCCACGCGAATCGACAGCGGACCGGTGGGCAGCGTGAGACCGTCGGCGGCATCGGGCACGTCGATTGGGATATCGAGCACGTCGAGGACTTTGCGCCAACCTGCGATTGCCATCTGAGTCTGATCGATGATCTCGCTGATGTCGGCGATCGGAAACAGTAAGAGGTTCATGAGAAATGCGAAGGCCACCACGTCACCGAGATTGAGCCCGAGCTGGACGCCGGAGAACGCGGCGATGGCGACGACGGACGCAAGCGCGAGTGAACCGAACAGGTCGCCAACAGGGAACATGAGCGCGAAGTACCGCCCGGCTTCGCGGTGCGCGCCGTACAGACGTTGGATGCGTTCGTGGAGGCGGGAGCGAGAGCGGTCCTCGAGGGCATAAGCGCGCACCGCCGCCGCGCCAGTGATGGCTTCGGAGAACTCGGCGAGCATGTCGCCGGTGCGCACCCGGACCTTGTCGTAGGCCACGAGTTGCCGACGCTGCAGGAAGCGCAGAATCGGTACTACAGGGAGGAACGCAACGATCGTGATCAAGGTGAGCTGCCACGAGTAGACCGCCATGACCACGAGCGTGCCGAATACCAGGGCCGTGTTGACGACCCAACTCACCGCGCCCCAGTTCACGAACCGCGCCAGCGTCTCGATGTCGCTCGTCACCCGCGACACCAAGATTCCCCGCTTGGTCTCGTTCTGCTCGGCCACGCTGAGCTGATGGATGTGCTCGAAGACTCGGACCCGGAGGTGGAACAGAGCGCCTTCGGCCGTCCGCACGAGCCGGAGGTAGGTGTACCGCGAGAGAACGGTCAGACCGAGGATGCCGACTGCAGTGAGCGCGCACGCGGTGAACACGAAACCGGCCCGGAACCCCTGTTGGTGGAAGACCCCACGGTCGAGCACCTGTTGGATCGCGACCGGGATCATCAGTTTGCCGGCGGCCACCACGATTGCGAACGCGAAGCTGATGCGTATACCGACGCGTACCTCGGGCATGACCGCGATGCCCTTGCGCAGCACCGCGAGTCCGCCGGACGGTTGGTTGTCGTCGGACCGCTGGTCGGCGTCATTGGGTGAGTGCTCGCGGTGAGCATGGCTGCGGTCGACGAGTTCGTCGAGCGCCCGATCATGGGCAACCTCGGCCAGCGCATCGAGCGCGGCGTCGTGTTGCTCAGCTCGCCCGTTCGGCTCGTGGCTAGGCATCGTCGTCGTCTTCGGGTTCGGCGACGATGGAGTCGTAGGCCGACAGCATGGCGGCGTATTCGGGGTCGGTGTCGAGCAACTCGGCGTGGGTGCCCGAGGCAACGATCCGGCCGGTGTCCATGCGCACGACGCGATCCGCAAGCTCCACGGTCGATCGGCGATGGGCCACCACGAGGGTGGTCATATGTAGCTCGTCGCGCAGCGCGCCGAGGATGCGTGCCTCCACGCGTGGATCGACGGCCGACGTGGCGTCGTCGAGCACCAAGAACTGCGGCCTCCTCGCCAGCGCGCGCGAGAGCGCGAGTCGCTGACGTTGTCCGCCGGACAGCGTGACGCCGCGTTCGCCGAGGATGGTGTCCACGCCGTGGGGGAGTGCCGCGACGAAGCGGCTGGCCTGGGCGACTGCGAGTGCGGATTCGAGGCGCTCGGTGCCATGGTCGGTGCCCACGAGCACGTTCTCGGTCACCGTGTCGCCAAACACGAAGGATTCCTGAAAGACCAAGGCCAGCAGATCCCGACGTGCGTCACTGCGGAGGCGGTCCGGCACGAGCCCGTGGACCTGGATCGTGCCCCGGTCCGGTGCGCCGAGACCGACGAGCAGTTCGCACAGGGTGCTCTTGCCGCAACCGGTAGGACCGACGAGCGCCACGATTTCCCCCGCGACGATGGTGAGGTCGATTCCGGAAAGGACGGGCTCCCCGGTGGGATACGCGAAATGCACGTCGTGAACGACAACCTCCGCCGGAGTGGTCGGCGGGGTCTCGTGATCGTGAGGCGGCGGGGCAAGGGGTGCCGCGAGGATGCGGTCCAGCCGTTCGGTCGCCACCACGGCGCGCGGCATCTCCTCCAACAGGAACCCGACGACGCGCATCGGAAACGCGAGCAGCGTGAAGAGCGCCATCGCCTGCACCACATCGCCCGCTGAAATGGCGCCGGTGGAAATTCGCCAACTTCCCACTGCGAGGATGGCCACAATTCCGAGGCTCGGGAGAGCGTCGAGGGAAGGTTCAAAAAATGCTCGGAGTTTGCCGACTTCGATTCGCTCTTGGCGCAATGCGTCGGCTGCCACCGAGAGGCGCTCCACTTCGTGCGCTTCGAGCCCGAGTGACTTGACTGCGAGTGCACCGTCGAAGCTTTCGTGGGCGATGCTCGAAACTTCGCCCACGTAGTGCTGGACCGCCGCTGCCGGTCGCTCGACCCTGCGGGTGTAGAAGCGATTCAGTAGAGCCATCGCGGGGAACAACACAACGCCCACGAGGGCAAGCAGCGGATCGACGGCCACGAGTGCGATGACCGAGAAGATGATGAGCACGAGCAGCCCGGTGGAGAAGGGGAGGGGGTTGACCACCTCGGTGGCCGCGAGCACGTCCGAGTCGGCATGCGCCAGCAGCGTCCCGGTGGAGTTGGAGCGGTGGAAATCGATCGGCACGGCAAGGAAATGATCGGCAATCTCGCGGCGCAACCATGCCTGGCCCAGCCAGGTGGTCTTCCCCGCGAAGTAGCGGCGGGTGATGGTGCCGATGGCGCGCATGACCGAGACGACCATGATCAGTGCGATCCATGTCCAGGCGGTGCCGGTGGCGACCCCCTCGCGGGAGAACGCGGGGGTGAGCACGTCGTCGGTGACGCGTCCGAGTACCAGCGTGCCGAGGACGGATGCCCCGGCGTAGATCACCGCCCCGACGATCGCGATGGAGAATGGCAGCGGGTTGAGGCGGACGAAGCGTGCGAGGACCCGCAGCCCTCGCCTGAGCACATGGCTCTTCGGAGTTTCGGTCGGCTCGGGGTCGGTCACGGCACCACAATCGTGAGCGCATCGGCGACGTATGAGATGTCGAGTCGTCGCACATCACCCAAGTAGTCGCCGTCGACCTGGAACGGGAAGGCTTCGGTCCCCGTAATGGTGGCTGCGGTCACAGCGTCGCGCTGTACGACGTCGCGGTGGCGATGTAGCGCCTTGGTCGACAGCAGCGCCCGTGCGGTGATGCTCAAGATTGCCGGCGTGTGCCGCGCTCGGATCACCGTGACACTGAGCGAACTATCGAGACCGGCCGCGGGCGCGACGGTGACCGGTCGACTGCCGAGAAAGGTGTACGGACTCGTCTTGGAGACGATGATGAATGTCGCGTCGGAGATGGTCTCGTCGTTGTCGCCGAACGTGACGTCGAAGCGGCCGTGGGAGTGGTCGTAGGTGCGGAGCCAGGTGTCGAACGCCGCGGCGACGAACAACGGATGCGCCGCGTACCGCTTGAATGCAGCACGGCGCTCTACGGCTTCCACCACTGCGGCATCGAAACCTATCCCGCAATGAAAGAGGAAGTAGCGGTCGCCTACCCGTCCGAGGCCGATCCGTTGGAACGATTTCCGTTCCAGCGAGTCGATGAGTTCGGACGTGGCTTCAACCGGATCGGCGGCAAGGCCCAGCGTCTGCGCGTAGACGTTCGTCGAGCCGCCGGGGAGCGCTGCGAGTGCGGTGTCAGTGCCCACGAGGCCGTCGGCGGCTTCGTTCAGCGTGCCGTCACCGGCCAGCACCGCGACGACGTCGACGCCATCGGCGGCGGCACCCCGGGCGAGGCGGGCCGCGTGCCCACGGCGTGAGGTCTCGACCACCTCGAGGTCATGATCCGCGCCGAGGGCCTTCTGGATGATGACGCGACGACGTGCGGTGACCGAAGAGGCAGTCGCGTTGACGATGAGAAGCACCCGCACAACGGCGCAGGCTACCGGTCAAGCCGTTTCATCCTTTGGGGGTTCCCGGCTCTGGGGGTTCCCGGCTCTGGGGGTTACGGCCGACGATCGAGGCGCCGTTGGTGGTGGCTGCGGCACTGCCGCCAAGCTGGTGCGGTGCCCACACCGAGTTTGGGAGAGTTGAGCCTCGAGATCGCCGAGTGTCGATCGTGTCCGCGGCTGGTTGCCTGGCGCGAGGAGGTAGCACGCGAGAAGCGGTCGGCATTTCGTGACGAGACGTACTGGGGGCGTCCGGTCGCGGGGTTCGGGGACCCGCAGGCGCAGCTGTTGGTGCTCGGTCTCGCTCCGGCGGCACACGGTGCCAACCGAACCGGCCGCGTGTTCACCGGGGACCGGTCGGGCGACTGGTTGTACGCCGCGTTGTATCGCGCCGGGTTTGCCAACCAACCGTCGTCGGTGGGCGTTGACGACGGGCTCGAGTTGTGCGGGGCGTACGTGACTGCCGCGGTTCGGTGTGCGCCACCAGCGAACAAGCCGACTCGAGAGGAACGAGACCGGTGTCTTCCGTTCTTCGCTCGTGAGCTCATGTTGCTTCCCGAGGTACACGTGATCGTGGCCCTCGGTGCCTTCGCCTACGAGGCGCTGTGGACGATGCTGCGCGCGAACGGTGTGGAACTCCCGCGCCCACGGCCGAAGTTCACGCACGGGGTTGAAGTGGTCACGAGTCGGGCCACGATCATTGGCTGTTTCCACCCGAGCCAGCAGAACACGTTCACCGGCAAACTCACCGAGCCGATGATCGATGCGGTGTTCGCCCGGGCCCGCGAGCTCTATCACGAGCGGTGAGGAGCTGATTCACACAATGGAGCGGACCTCAGTTTGTGAGTGCGACGATCTCGGCGGCGCCGTAGCCGATCGAAATCGTGCCCAGCACGCAGGCGACCACGGTGCGGAGGTGTCGGTCCGAGGCTTTGATCGCCAGATGCGCGCCGACGCGTGCGCCCGGGATCGCGCTCACCATGAGCGGCACCGCGTAAAACCAGTTGACATTGCCGAGCACGTGATGGGCGAACGTTCCCGGAATGGCGATGATCCCGACGCACGCGAGCGAGGTCCCGATCGCTTCCTTCAGGTCGAGGCCCACGAGTGCAGTGAACGCGGGCACCATGAGGATTCCGCCGCCCACCCCAAGGAAACCCGAGAGCAGTCCGGCGAGGAGTCCGATCCCGATGAGGAGCGCGGGGCGCAGGTTGTACGCGCGGGCACCGTCGCTGTTAGCACCTGCCGGTTCCGTGCCGCCGGTCGCGGTGCGGTAGGCGGTGAAGGCCATGAGCCCGGCGGTCATCACCATTTGTACGTGACCGCGGCCGGGGAACTGGTCAGACGCGATCGCGCCGACCGCCGCGAACGCGGCACCGGCGAGGCCGGTGAAGAGCACCACCCGAAGCCGTACCAACCCGTCTCGCGAATAGCGCAGCGTTCCGGAGACCGAGGACGGGATGATCGACGGAAGCGTGCTCCCCACGGCTTGGAGCGGCGTGGCTCCGAGCAGGAGAATCGCCGGCGTGGAGATCACGGCGCCGCCCACCCCGAAGACCCCGGAGAGCATCCCGGTGAAGAATCCGGCGACGAGCACCAGCGCGATCGTCACCCAGTCCGACATTGAGGGCGACACTACCGAAGGCAGCCCGGTACCCTGGCCCGATGTCGGATGCCCGGATGTCGGATGGATTGTCGCTGCGGGGGGTCTACATCCCGCTGATTACCCCGTTCGCGTCTGATGGGTCGGTGGCCCTCGACGCGATCACGTCGCTGTGTCACGAGTATCTCGACGCCGGCGCGGCGGGAATCGTCCCGCTCGGTACCACTGGCGAGAGCTCGGCGCTCACTGTGGACGAGAAACGCGGTGTGGTCGATGCGTGCTCGGCCGTGTGCGTGGCGCGCGACGCGCAACTCATCGTGGGCGCGGGAACGAACAGTACGGCGGGCACGATCACCGGGGTCCAGGCCCTGGCCGACGTACCGGGCCTCTCCGCGGTCTTGATCGTCGTGCCGTATTACGTACGTCCGTCGGAGGTGGGGATCGTCGCGCACTTCCACGCGGTGGCCGACGCGTCGCCGGTGCCGGTAGTGCTGTACAACATTGCGATTCGCACGGGTCGGAACCTCTCGGCCGCGTCGGTGTTGGACGCAGCTGCGCATCCCAATGTCGCGGGGATCAAACAAGCTGCCGCGGGGTTGGACCTCGACACCTTGGAGTTGTTGCGTGATGCGCCGCACGGCTTTGCGGTGCTGGGTGGCGAGGACCCGTTCCTGTACCCGATCATGTTGATGGGCGGATCGGGCGCGATCTGTGCGTCGGCCCATGTGCTGACCGAGCAGTTCGTGTCGATGATCGAGTGCGGTCTCGCAGGCAAGGTCGATGAAGGTCGTGCGCAGGCGGAGGCGCTGTTGCCGGTGGTGCAGGCGTGCTTCGCCGAGCCGAATCCTGCGGTGTTCAAGGGTGTGCTGCACGCCCAAGGCCGCATCCCCACGCCCGACGTGCGGATGCCCTTGACTCCCGCCTCACCCGCCGCGGTCGATGCCGCGCTCGCGGCGATCGCGACGGCTTCGTAAGCCCGTTACGTGGGTGTCACAAATTTCTGGGTCACCGATTCTGCGGTGAGGATCCCCGGGAGGATTCCGGAGGCAGAGCCGGGCGAGAGTGTGACCGTCGCGTTCAGGACGCGTGCCGCGCTTACTGCTTCGAGGTTTACCAGGTTGAGCTGAGGTTGGCGCTGATGGACCCGGGCCATCTCGGGGATCACGAGTCGCGGGTCGGGAATGTTGATGTGATCCGGAAGGTGCAACATTGCTTGCAGCGCGGTGGCCTGGTCAGCCGCAGGCAATCCCGTGAACGGACCCGACAGCTGACCTGACCCTCCACTGATCGCGGCCCGACACGCGCGGTAGTACCAGATGCCCGTCGTCCAGACATCGCCCTTCGGCAGCTTGACGCGTTCGCCGATCAGGAGCGCGACGAGGAGGCGGTCGTCGACGAGGGTGTTACTGGTCCGCAAGGTCAGGGTCAGTGATGAGCGCGAGCCCGCGCTCGTAACCGCCTTC
>JANPBJ010000186.1:0-16661 GCA_031430375.1 Acidimicrobiia bacterium | reverse complement strand
TGATCTCGAACCTGATCTCGAACCTGATCTCGAAGTGGCGTCTTACCCCAGCTCGATCCCGGAGTCACTCGTAGCTGGCGCGCACGCACCAGAACCGGCATCGGAGACTCAGGTCCGCTGGCCGCCGGCGTTCGTGCAGTCCGGCGGGCCGGAGGGAGCGTCAACCGCCGCGGTCGCGGCTCCTGAAATAGAGGTGGCTCCCGCGGCCGACCTCGTGACCGATGTACCGGTGTCTCGCCGAGATCGGCGTCAAAAAGGTCGGGGAAAGCGACGGCGGGCCGGCTCATCGCGACGCGCGGTTGCCGTGGACCCCAGCGTTGTGTCCGAACCCATCGTGGCGTCCGAACCCGAACTCGACACTGGAATCGAACACGTTCCAGCGCTCGACGTCGGTCCGGTACCGGGACCCGAGACTGAGCGCGGGTCGGCTCCTCGCCACACTGACCGCCGATCGCGTCGCGGCGACCGCCGCCCGACCCCGACTCGTCCGCCACGAGCACCGCGCCCGTCGAGTGCGGCGCGGGCGCGGTTCTGGAAGCGCACGATGCCCGCGATCGCCTTGGTGCTCACGCTCACCGCCGGGGTCGGAGTGGTGCTACGAGCGCTCGGCGATGAGGACACGTCCAATGCCGCGGGACCGGACGTGGTTCGAGCACCGGAGACCGAGACGGTGTTGATTGTTCATCATCGTCCCGTCTTCGGCAACGACTTCATCGTGTTGGCGGGCCGCGAAGGGTCGCGCGGGTCGGTGTTGTTCATTCCCGGTGCAACCCAACTCGATGTTCCGTCGCTGGGAGTTGGCACCCTGAATGAGGTCCCTGTCGATGATGACCGCGGCGCCCGCCTCGCGAACAGCGTGCAGAATGTGCTCGGACTGAAGGTGAGTCAAACGGTGGTCGTCGACGATGCAGGGTTGACGGCCATCCTCGGACCTGCCGCACCGATTGCCATCACACTTTCCGCTCCGGTCGAGCTGCTCGATCACCCAGTGACGTATCAGTCAGGTGGCCAGACAGTGTCGGCGGCACAGGCATCGGAACTGTTGAGTGGTCTCCAATCAGTCAATGAGCTCGACCGCTTGGTCACGGCGTCGGCTGTGGTCAGTGGGTGGCTGGATCGTCTCGATGATCCAGCGATTGGGGAAGCCACGCTGGCGTTGCAGCCGGAACTGGGAGCATTGATTGCGACAGCCGCGGCACCGGAACGTCGCCTCGACACCTTGGCGGTGGATTCGATCTCGACGGGCGGGGGAGAGCGGTTCGCGGTTCGAGATGGCGATCTGGCCGACTATTCGAGACGCGCCTTCCCCAAGGCTCGGCTCGGCGCGGCCGGCATCCGTCCCCGGGTCGAGATCCTCAACGGAACGGGGGCATTAGGGGTCGCGCAAGCGGTCGCGGACAAAGTTGTGCCCGCGGGCGGCAAGGTCACCTTGACCGAGAACTTCCCGGGTTTCGGCGTTCCGACGACTCAGGTGGTGTACTACACCGAGCAGTGGCAGTCAGCGGCTCAGCGTCTGTTGACCGCGATGGGATGCGGGTCTCTGCGAAAAGCGGGAAAAGAAGTTGGAATCGCGGATGTGACCATCTTGGTCGGATCTGATTGTCCGGCCTATGGCCAACCAGGAGACGGCACGTGAACGCGCTCGAGAAAGCAACAACTGCGGCTCGCGCTGCAGCCGAAAAGATCGCGACCGACGTAGTGGTGCTCGATGTCGGCGACATCATCGGGATCACGGAAGCGTTTGTGCTCGCGTCGGGCACGAACACCCGCCAGGTCCGATCGATCTGTGACGAAGTTGAACTCGCGCTCAAGATCGAAGCGGATGTTTCGCCTCGGAGCACCGAAGGCCTCGCCGATGCGTCCTGGGTCCTCGTGGACTACGGCGACATTGTCGTGCATGTCTTTCTGACCGAGACTCGTGAGTTCTATGACCTGGAGCGGCTGTGGTCCGACGCGCCGCGTGTCAGCTGGGAACCGGAAGCGCGCGCCGCGGTTTGAACTGCCGGTTTGAACTGCCGGTCCCCATACGGGGTCAGGTGATCCAGGGGCGCATGTGGACGCCGCGTTCGCGGAGTCCCTCCTTGAGTTCCTGAACACCGATATTGCGCACCAGGCGCGGTGAGTAGAGGATTGAGCTGATAATCGCGGCCGATGCACCACCATCGGTGAGGCCCGCGGCAATGTGGGTCACCGTGCCCGCTCCGCCCGACGCGATGACCGGCACGGTGACCGCATCGGCCACAGCTCGGGTGATGGTGAGGTCATAGCCGTTCGCGCGGCCGTCGCCGTCGATGCTGTTGACGACGATCTCGCCGGCGCCGAGGTCTGCGCCTCGCTTCACCCATTCGATCGCATCCAACCCGGTGGCTGAACGAGCACCATCGATGAAGACCTCGTAGCCGCTCGGGATCGCCTCGGTCACGCCGACGTTCTTGACCTGGGTGGAGAGCACGATGCACTGGTTGCCGAATGCTTCGGCGCCCGCGCGGATGATGTCGGGGTTCCGCACCGCCATCGAATCGACGCTGATCTTTTCTGCTCCGGCTTTCAGCACCGCAAACATGTCATCGAGGTTCCGGATACCGCCGCCGACAGTGAAGGGGACGAACACGTGCGACGCGACCTCGCGCACGGTGTGGAGGTCGATCTGGCGTCGCTGTGCGCTCGCCGTGATGTCGTAGAACACGATCTCGTCGATCTGGTCGGCGTACAGCTGCGCTGCGAGTTCCGCGGCCGGGGCGACGTCGATGTTGTCTTGGAAGTTCTGGGCCTTGGTGACGCGCCCGTCGATGACATCGAAGCAGGCGATCAGCCGTTTCGTCAGCATTCGCCACCGTCCCAGGAGGAGAAGTTGCTGAGTATGCCCAACCCGATTTCGCCACTCTTCTCGGCGTGAAACTGCGTGGCCGCAATGTTGCCCGCGGCAACCATGGAACAGAACTCGACGCTGTACTCGGTGGTGGCCAAGACCGCATCGGGGTCAGATGGCACCGCGTAATAGCTGTTGACGAAATAGCAGTATGGATTCGGAGGAAGGTCGACGACGAGTGGATGGTCCCGGGTGGTGACCACCTCGTTCCACCCGATCTGCGGGATTCGATCGCTGGGTGGAAACTGCCGAACGGCCCCAGGGATCCATCCGAGACAATTAGCCGGACCCTCGTCGCTGTGTTCGAACAGCACCTGCAATCCGATGCAAATGCCGAGGAACGGGACCGCGTCGGTCACAACCCGCGCACGCAGCGCGTCGACGATCGCGGACTCCTCGAGTGATGCGACGGTGGCGGCGGCCGCGCCAACTCCGGGAAGAATGATGCGGTCGACAACCTCGATCTCGGCCGCGGTGCGCACAAGGGTGGCCGCGATCCCGAGTCGGCTGAGAGCGTAGAGCACGCTCGGCGCGTTGCCCGCTCGATAGTCGACGACGCCAATCATGAAGGGCGCAGTCTACGAAGCGGCGGTTGGCCACCCGAGATTGTTCAGCGGGTGCGTTGGTCGAAGTGGTAGATGTTGACGCCGTGAGTCCGATGCCAGACCGGAAGCGAGTACCGGGTTGTGCTCACGATGCAGTTCGCGCCGTAACGCCTGGCGACCGCTGAAATCTGGCGTTGGGTGAGTTGGTCGTACGCAGAGCGAAGGGCCGTGAGTTGATCCGGTTCGGAGGGCGGGTGTGCCACGGTGACGGCACCGCCGGCCAGCGCGTCGACCCGGCGTTTCCATTCTCCGAGAGCGTCGTATCGGATCGCCTGCCAGTTGCCGACGATCGGGCGTTCTGCGATCGCGAACGCATCCTGGCGGTCGATGGGCACGACGCATCGCGTGGACCTCGGCGTGCGATCGCGGATCCAGGCGAAGGCGGCGGCTTCCCCGTCGGTGTCGAACCAGGCATGCAGGGTTCGGGAGACCATACGCGGCGCGGCGATCACCGGAGACGTGACCACCAGGGCGAGCGCGAGGCCGAGGGCTCCGAGTCGAACCGAAGGTCGCGACCACCACGGTGGCTTGCCCCGTTCGTGGTGACGGAGGTCGACAACGCGTCCGACGAGCTGCCAGAAGAAGAGCAGCGGGATCATGACGGGTCCCAGGCGCAACGGTTGGAGGAGCAGCAAGCCCCAGGCATCGAAGGCCCGGGCGATGAAGGCACCGACCACCGGGACGAACAAGATCAGCTGAAACGCGATAAGGAAACGTGCGGACTGCGATCGAGTCGACCGTCGGTACCAGACCACGTTGGCCAGCAGCATGCCCGCCAACGTGACCGCACGCACTGCCGCTTGCAGCGTGGGCAGGCGTATGCCGCCGAAGAAGGGATCCGCGTGATGGGGGATGGCGTGGATGACCACGAAGCGCTGGAGTTCGGGGCCAGTGGCGTGCAGGGCGGTGAGCAGGCCGATCAGGCCTGGCGCGGCGAACACGACACCCAGCCATGACCATCGAACTGCGGCGGCGCGGGTGCGGGGGTCGAGGAGCAGCGCGATGCCACCTGCGGTGGCGGCCCAGACCCCAATGCCTGGATGGAGCGAAAGTGTGAGGCCGAGCAGTGCCATCGCAACGGGAACGCGGGCGCGGGTGGCGGCCAGCAGTGCTGCCACGAGGAAGCAATACGCGACCGTCTTGGCCTCGAAGGTTCCAAACATCCAGTCGGATCCGATCAACGACTGGTTCCCGAGAAGCCACAGGCAGATGCCGGCGGCCGCGTGAAGGGGACGTAGCCCGACCCGTCCGCCCAATCGAATCAGCAGGGCCGAGAGAATGCCCCATGAGGCGAGCCGGCCAATCCACCCGAACACTGCAAGTGGGAGCGCGGCCGCGACTGGACCGAATGCGTGGTCGAAGACCCAGTGCTCGCCGAACGCACTGCGCATGGTCCAGTCGCCGGCCAAGAACGCAGAGTCCCCGGTATGACGTGCAAGGGGGAGATACAGCTCCTCGGAGAGGCGGGGTACGGGCGCGCCGTAGAGCACCAGGGCGAGGCCGAGCACGAGGAGCGCGGCTGGCGCCGATGCCTGGAACGAGGACCGCGCCGTTCGGTCTAACCGCTTCGACCGTCGATCCACGTTGTCCTCGCCTCCGGCCGGAACCCTACGCGGCGGGACTCCGGCGACGGGATTGCGGGCGGGACGGGAGGCCTACGAACGCGCCGAGCTCGGCCATGGCGAGATCGAAGTAGTCGTCATGCGTGGAGATCACGTTGTGGAACTCTCCAAAGAGTTCGAAACTCACGGTTCCGAACAGCGCGCTCCACGCGATGAGTGCGCGCACGATGGCTGGTTCGGGGAGGTCATTGAATACGCCGCGCAGCTGGTCGAGATCGTGACGTACGGCCTTGGTCATGGATGCGGTCGGAGTTCGAGGGGCCATTCATCATCGATGCGAGCGAAACCACGGCAATATTTGGTATCGAACCAACGCCGTGGGATGAGGTGCTCCGCAGCACGCTCGCCGGGTACGCCAGTTCCAACGTCGTCAAGGAGCCGGTGCGGTTCGACTCGGCCTGACGCGCCGCGCGAGTCTGACGCTCCCCGAGTTGGAGGCAACATGGCAGAGGCAACTGCAGATCGGTATCGTCGGCTATCCGATGAGTTCGCCGCAGCGGTTGCTTCCGTGCCGAAGGATCGATGGACGTCGCCGTCTCCGTGTGAAGGTTGGGCGGCGCTCGATGTGGTCGAGCACGTCGCGAACGTGCAAGGGATGTTCCTTGGTTTCGTCGGCCGTGAAGCGCCAACGCTCCCACCCGTTGCCGACGATCCGCTGCTGGCGTTGCGCACCGCGTTCGCACCGATTCTCGAGGTACTGAACGATCCCGTTCTCTCGGTCCAGACGTTCGACGGCGCGTTTGGTGAGACGAACTTCGCGGCCGCGATCGACCGCTTCGCCAACCTTGATCTCGTGGTGCACCGTTGGGACCTCGCGCGCGCAACTGGTGGCGATGAGACCATCGCCGTCGAGGATGCGGAGCGAGTGATTGCGGGAGCAACCGGATTTGGTCCGGCGCTGCACAGCCCCGGCGTCTGCGGACCGGAGGTCGAGGTCGCGCCGAACGCGGATCCCACCACGCGCATGCTCGGCATTCTCGGCCGACACGCGTAGTCGCGGATCCTTAGGCCGATGATCTCGTCGGCCGCTCTCGCCGCGCACGCATTGGCGATCGAGCGCGGTCAGGACACGTACCGCGATCCGGCAACGGGCTATGAGGTGCTGACCTCGGCGGCGTTGTTGGCGCGCCGCGAGTGCTGTGGCAGCGGTTGTCGGCATTGCCCGTACTCCGTGGACGAGCAACGCCGTGCGGGCCGCCCGTGACGAGGTGCTCCACGTGACCTTCGTCCCAGCAAGGTTCCTGGTGGTCAAGGGCTTCACCCTCGTAGTGTCGGCGGATGACTGAACCGGTTGTCCACGTTGCTGAGATCCACCGATTTCCGGTGAAGTCGATGGCCGGTGAGCGGTTGGAGTCGGTGGGGCTCGGCCCGCTGGGCATCGCCGGTGATCGGCGGCATGCCGTGCGCGATCTCGACACCGGCAAGGTCTTGAGTGCCAAGCGACCATCGGTTGGACGCGTGCTCCTCAACTGCGGCGCCCGTTCCGAGGGACGGGATGTGATGGTGCGCGTCTGCGAGACTGAGTTCGACGCCCGCGACCGAGAAGGTATCGATGCGGCGCTCTCCACAGCACTCGGAGTGCGCGCCCATCTCGACGATGTCGCGGCGGACGACGAGGTCTATGAGAGCTACTGGCCGGAGATGGAAGGGTTCGCGCTCTCTGACGTGACGGTCGACCTGCCGATCGCGATGTCCACCGGGAAGGGCACGTTCGTGGATCTCGCGGCGTTGCATCTCGTCACCACGTCGTCGTTGGCCCACCTAGGGCGGCTCGCGCCCGACAGTGTCATCGACGTTGCGCGGTTCCGCCCGAGCCTCGTGCTCGATATCGGCGGATCCGTAGACGGTTTCGTGGAGAACGACTGGGCGGGCCGAAGGGCGCGGCTGGGCTCGGCGGTGATTGAGTTCGGATCCGCTGCGCCACGTTGCGTGATGACCACGCTCGCCCACGGCGACCTGCCCGAGGATCGTCAGGTGCTGCGCACCCTCGCAGATCACAACCGCCTCGAGTTTGGCGGATTCGGCGACTTCGCGTGTCTCGGGATCTATGCCGAAGTCACTGAGCCGGGTGAAGTGAGTGTGGGTGACCCGCTCACATTTCTGACTGGCTGACGGAGTCTGGTTGGGGTGCCGCCAGGGTCGGTAGGGTGCGGGTCATGACTGAACCAGTGACTGTGAGTCGCGACATCAACGCGCCGGCGGACCAGGTATGGGCAATGGTCTCCGACGTGACCCGTATGGGCGAGTGGTCGCCCGAGGCAGTGGGGGCCACCTGGTTGAAGGGGGCAAGCGGCCCCGCGCCGGGCGCGAAGTTCAAAGGCTCGAACCAGAACGGCAAGAAGAAATGGAACACGATCGCCACCGTCGTCGACGCGGAGCCCGGCAAGCTATTTTCGTTCCGTGTTACCGCGGTCGGTCTCAAGATCGCTGAGTGGCGGTACTCGTTCGAGTCGAACGCCACCGGGTGTCGGGTGACCGAAACCTGGATCGATCAACGCGGGAAGATCGCCGCATCATTTGGCAAACCCGCGAGTGGTGTGAGCGACCGGCTCACGCACAACCGTGCGGGTATGGAGACGACGCTCGAACGGCTCGCGGCCGCGGCGGAGTCAGCTTCCGCGTAGCCGCTGGTAGCGAGTTGCGCTCGTCCATTGTCCGTATTCCGTCTGGACCCGTGGAATTCGCACAATGAACGCCGACGGGGCCGGTGGTGCGCGGGTGGGTGTCTCACCCCCGTCCTAGGGTTCCAGGCAATTCCCCGGAGTTCAATCGACGTCGTTCGACGCGTCGGCATCAGTTGACCACGTCCGTTGTGCGTGGGCCACGAAAGCAAGGGGAATTCGCACAATGAACAAGACGATTGTGAGGTTGTTCGACGTCGCGGCACAGCAATGCGGAGTGGTCAACCGGTCCCAGGCCATGCAGGTGGGGCTCACCGAGGGGATGATCGACGGGTGTATTGCCAACGGTCTACTCGTCGCTATTTCTGATCACGTGTACCGAGTCCGCGGCGCGCCTCAATCCGAGCGGATGGCAGTGACCGGCGCAGTATTGGCTGCGTCCGGCAAGGCATCCCATGCCACTGCGGCTCGGCTCCTCCGGCTGCAGGCGCCGATTTCGGTGAATCCGATCCATGTCAGGGTCGACGCGTCGAAGTGTCATCCGCGGGTGAACCGACTTGCGGTGGTCGACGAAAGCCACGCGTTCTTCACCGTCGTGGTGCATCGCTACGCGGAGATGGGGGAGGCATCGACGTTGATCGACGGCGTGCCCTGTGTTGACGCCGCGCGGGCGCTGATTGATATTGCGTCCACGCTTTCCGGCGAGCATTTGGAGCACGCGTTCGAGCGAGCGCGGAAGTTGGGGCTGGTCTCCACCGAGTCGTTGGCGCGTCGATTCGCGCTGATCGGCGGTCGTGGTCGTCCCGGCACACCGAAGATCCGTGCGCTCTTGGCCAGCACCGCGCCGAACGCGCTCGACTCGTTCCTCGAGGTGAAAGCGTGGCGGATGCTCGGCGCGTCACGGCTGGAGAACCCTCAACGCCAGGTGCGCGTCGACCTGCCGTCGAAGCGTTGGCATCGGCTCGACTTCGCTTGGCCCGAACTTTTGGTCGCGTTCGAGACCGAAGGCTTCGAATGGCACGGATCACGGGCCCGCTGGAAGCAGGACCGCGTTCGCACCGCTGCGCTCGAACGTCTCGGTTGGCGAATCGTGGTGGCCACTTGGGACGACGTCGTGGACACTCCGGGCGACACGCTCGATCGCATCGCCGTGGCCCTCGCCGAGCGCCGGACGCTCGGCCTCGTTCGTGATCTCGTCGGCCAGACGTCGTCCATTGTCCGTATTCCCTCCCTCGCGATGGAATCCGCACAATGAACGGGTTGCGGGGGCTCCGGAGATATGCAAACGTATGTTCGTGACCGTCGACACTGCGGAAGGGTTCAGCGGGGCAGATGGGGTAGCCGGCGCGGGACGCGAGACCGCGGGGATTCTCCATGCCGATCTGGACGCGTTCTTCGCATCCGTCGAACAAAGGGACGATCCAGCCCTCCGAGGTCGCCCGGTGCTTGTTGGCGGGGGAGTCATCGTGGCCGCGAGCTACGAAGCCAAGGCCTTCGGCATCAAGACCCCCACCAACGAGCGGGCGGCAAAGCGTCGGTGTCCGAATGCGGTGGTCGTCCCGCCTCGCTTCGAGGCCTACCTCGAAGCGAGCAAGGCGGTGTTCACAGCGTTTCGTAACGTGACGCCGTTCGTGGAAGGGATCTCGATCGACGAAGCCTTCCTCGACGTGCGCGGTGCGGGCCGGCTGCTCGGCACACCCGAAGCAATCGCCACCCAACTCCGCGCCACCGTCCGTGAAGACATCGGGCTGCCGGTCTCGGTTGGGATCGCCACGACCAAGTTCCTGGCCAAGGTCGCGAGCGTCAGCGCCAAGCCTGACGGCATCTGTCTTGTCCCTGCTGGCCGTGAGCTCGAGTTTCTGCATCCGTTACCCGTGGAGCGGCTCTGGGGGGTCGGACCGAAGACCACCGAGCGGCTGCACGCGCTGGGCATCATGACGGTGGGGGAGATGGCTCGGATCCCGGACCACGCGCTCGCCTCCACCCTCGGACGGGCTCATGCTGCGCACCTTCATGCGATCTCATGGAACCGCGATCCCCGTCGTGTGCGGGCGCCCGCGAGAAGACGGTCGATCGGTTCGCAGAGCGCACTCGGTCGGCCAAGGCGCGGGGTGGCCGATCTGGATGCTGTCCTGCTGGCGATTGTGGATCGCGTGGCCCGCCGGCTGCGGGCCGACGATCGGTTGGCGCGCACGATCACCGTGCGACTCCGCCTTGGGGACTCCGAGCGCATCACCCGCTCGGTCTCCGTGGAAATGCCGACGGATCTCACCGAGCCGATCGTGGACGCGGCGCGCGAGCTTCTTGCGAAGGTGGCGCCGATCATCGAGGAGAGGGGTTGCACGCTCATCGGCCTCGCGTGTTCCAACCTCGTGGCCCGCGATCCGCTGCAACTCAGCCTTCCCTTCCCGCGCGCGGGGCGCACGAACCGCGCGCTCGATCTCGCGGTCGACGATCTTCAGGCCCGTTTCGGTAACGCCGTGATCACCCGTGCATCGCTGGTGGACGACGCCCGCCTCCGCCACTCCTTCGCTGAACCCCTCTACGAACGCGCCGCGACCAATCGCACGCGGCGACCACGCGACAACGCGCCAGAATGAGCCCGTGCTGGAGATCGTGCTCGTCTCACCTCAGATCGCGGGCAACACCGGAAACATCATTCGGGTCTGTGCGAACGTGGGCGCGCGGCTGAATCTCGTCGAGCCGCTCGGCTTCACGCTCGACGAACCCGCGCTGCGCCGCGGTGGGCTCGACTACCACGAGCTCACCGCCACGACCGTGTGGAGGACGTTGGCCGAATGTCGGGCCGAGCTGGGCACCGACCGCCAATGGTTCGCAACCACGTCGGGCGCGACACATCGCCGCGTCGATGAGGTCGAGTACCGCGATGGCGACGCCGTCGTCTTCGGATGTGAAGCGGTCGGCCTTTCCGCCGACGTTCTCGACGGTTTCGATGACGACCACCGAATCCGGATTCCGATGCGTCCGCACAACCGCAGTCTCAACTTGTCGAACGCCGTGAGCGTGGTGGCCTACGAAGCCTGGCGCCAACACGGGTACGCCGGCGCGGCCTCCGGCACCTTCGCCGAAGATCGACTCCCGCTTCCGCCCGCGTAGGCGTTCATTGTGCGCACGCCCTCCGGGCTCGTGGCGTACGCACAATGGACAGGTCACGCGGGCTGGCCCGGCGGTATCGTCGCCGGATGACTGAGCGGACCACCTTGCAGATCGGCGGGGTCACCCTCACCCGCGTGCTGTACATCGACGTCATGGTCCCACCCGAGGCCGCGGGGCTCACGGTCGAGGACCTGCAGTCGGTGGCGTGGCGCGCCCCCACGTGGGCGAGCGATACCGAGTTCGGCGCGAGCGCGTCGGCGTGGATCATCGAGAGTGAGGGTCGGCGCATCGTCCTCGAACCACTCCAAGCGGCCGACGAGGTATTGCACGATCCCGCGGCTGGTTCGGTGCACACGGACGCGTTCATCGACCTCATGGAACGTGAAGGCTTCGCGGTCGAGACGGTCGATACCGTGGTCATCTCCCATATCGAGAGCGTCGGCATGATCGCCCGACGCGACGACGCAGGTGCATGGGTCCCGATCTTCCCGAACGCGTGCATCGTGATCCCGCGCGCGTCGCTCAGTGCGTTCGAACAAGAGCAGCCCGAGTTCCCTTCGACCGCGGTGTGGCGTCAGTTCATCGACTCGGGACTGGTCGACACGATCGACGACGGCGAGGAGATCGTGCCCGGAATGCGCGCCGAGCTCACAGGCGCCCACAACCCCGGCCACACCGTGTTCCACTTTGGTCCGGGGCCGGATGCCACCTGGGTGGGCCACCTCGCGGTGAGTCCGTTGCATCTGGCGACGGGCCTGTGCCCACAACAACATCCGGAGCCCGAGCGGGCGTGGGAACTGCTCCAGGGTTTCCGCGACGACGGCCGGCTGCTCCTCGGCCCGCTCTGGCCGTCGCCGGGCTGCGGTCGCTGGCTCGATGGAAAGCTCATCCCCGGCCCCCAATAACCGACCAGTTGCGCTCCGGTCCTGTCGTTTTCCTGGTTCCGCTGTTCGGCCAGGCGGTATTGGCAGACATCGTGCGAGAGCACCCGGCCGTTCTCGTAGTAGGACCACGTGCGACGGGGAAAACCACCACGTGTGAGCGTCACGCGGCAAGCTCGATCGAACTTGGAAACGAACGTCAGGCCGCGGCGGCCAATGCAGATGCAGCTGCGCTCATTCGTGATCGCGCCTCGGTTGTGCTGCATCCGGGCGGGCACGTTGCTGACCTGGGCGGTGGCGTTGTCGGCTTGCCGATCGCATCGCTCTGGAACGCCTGATCGCCGACGCTCCGAACTGAGCTTCCCCATGTCGGCCGGCCCGGCCCGGTGCGGTGTCAGCAACCGCGCCAGTGATTTGAGGGCCAGGCCGCCGACGGACTCCACCAGGATGAACCCCGTTGGCGATCATCGCGATTCAAAGGGCGCGCTTCTGGGCGCCTCCGAAGTCAGCGTGGTTGTGCGCATTGGAAACTCACCATCGGCCGCTCCGTGGGCCACGTGGGTCAGAGCCACGGCGAGCAGGGTCCGAACGTGGTCGTCAAGGAGCGAGTAGTACGCCATCCGCCCGGTCCGCCGTACCTTCAGAACTGCCTGGACTCGCAAGAGTCGTAGTGCATGTGAGGTCGCAGATTCGCTCATCTCGGTGGCTGCCGCAATATCGCAGACGCACAGCTCGTCGGCGTTGAGCAGCGCGGCGAGGATCCGGAGTCGACCGGCGTCACCGAGCAACGCAAAGACGTCGGCCACTGCGGCGATCGCGTCGGCGGTTGGGGCAGCCGCTCGCACCCGGGCCACGAGTTCCCGGTCCAGCATCCTGATCGCGCAGCTATCGACGTCTGTGGGCATTTGCACCTCCAAACGTATGAGTATATGTTCATATTACCCCGCCCGCCCAGTGAACCGCACCCCGGAGCTTTCGATGACCCGATCCGCCACCGCCTTGGCCCTCTACCTCGTCTGGTTCTCGATCGCGTTCGGGCTCCGAACCATGCTGCAACTGCGGCGCACCGGGTCCTCGGGCTTCAAGGGCGTCTCGGGACGGGTGTTTTCTCGGGAGTGGACGGCAGGCGTGTTGTTCGTCGTCGCGCTCGTACTCGGTGTGTTGGCGCCGGTCGTCGACCTGATCGGATGGGGAGGCCCGATTCTCGATACGACGGCTGGGCGCATCGGCTTGGTGACCGCGGTGCTTGGAGTCGTTCTCACGTTGGCCGCCCAGGTCTCGATGGGGGACTCGTGGCGAATCGGTGTGGATCGTGCCGAGCGCACGGACCTGGTGACGACCGGCGCGTTCGCGGTCTGTCGGAATCCGATCTTCTCCGCGATGGTTGTCACGGCACTCGGACTCACGCTGCTGGTCGGCAACGCGCTCGCCTTCGTGGGGTTCGCAGCCTTGATGATCGCGCTCGAGCTGCAAGTGCGGATCGTCGAAGAGCCGTACCTGTCGGCTGTGCATCCGGCGGACTACGCGGCCTATGCCGAGCGAGTCGGTCGTTTCGTCCCGGCGTTTGGTCGGATCAAGAATCGCGAGGGTCCGCAGGCCTCTCGCTAGGACGGTGATCGGCCGACCGCTCCGGACCTACCCGGAAATGCCGAAAGGGGCTTGACCATCTCAGGAATGCGTTCGACATTGTTGGTTCGCTGTTCAAGCAGGCCTGCCGGGTGACAGGTGCGCACTCGCCGCTGCTCGAACTTCGCGAGCCGTTCGCGGCGCTGCACGAGGCGCAGGATCGGGTACGGGACCATCGAGATCGTGCGCGTCGACGTCGACGTCGAGCAGTAGGGCCAACCTTCGTCATGCGCGCCCGCTCCGCTGCTCGCTCGCGCAGGTCGTCGCGGTTCCATCAGATCAGGAAGCTCGCACACCCCGTGCGGTCATTCCGGCCTGATCGCTCGGTTGAACCGCGCGGGTCTGCGGGCGTACCGACGACGGTTGTCGAATCGACAACAGCAGTGGAGCTGAGGGGACTCGAACCCCTGACCCCTTCCATGCCATGGAAGTGCTCTACCGCCTGAGCTACAGCCCCGTAAGGGAAGGTTCAAAGTAGCAGGCGACCGTGGGAGGTCCCGGTACGCTCGGCGGCGATGACCAACGACATTCCCCAACACCGGTACGACGCGCGCCTCGCCAACGAGATCGAAGCTCGATGGCAGGACCGCTGGGATGCCGAGCGCACCTTCTGGGCCCCAAATCCCACCGGCCTTCTGTCCGAAGGGGCCGAACGCGCGTCGGGCCGCGATCCCGTGTTCGTGCTCGACATGTTTCCGTACCCGAGCGGTGCGGGCCTTCACGTCGGCCACCCTCTCGGCTACATCGGCACCGACGTCTACGCCCGTTACCAACGCATGAACGGTAAGAACGTCCTGCACGCGATGGGTTACGACGCGTTCGGCCTGCCCGCCGAGCAGTACGCGGTGCAAACCGGCCAACACCCGCGCATCACCACCGAAGCCAACATCGCAACGATGCGCCGCCAACTTCGCGCGCTCGGTCTCGGTCACGACTCTCGCCGGGGTCCGGCCACCACCGACCCCGCTTATTACCGGTGGACCCAATGGATCTTTCTGCAGATCTTCAATAGTTGGTACGACTTCGAAGCCGACCGCGCCCGTCCGATTGTGGAGCTCGTCCCGATCCTCGCCGCGGATCCCGAAGTTGGCTGGGAGGACCTCGACGCGCACGCCCGACGCGAGCTCGTCGACTCGTTCCGGCTGGCGTATCTGAGCGAGGCGCCGGTCAACTGGTGTCCGGCGCTCGGAACGGTGCTCTCCAACGAAGAGGTCACTGCCGACGGCCGCAGCGAGCGTGGCAACTTTCCTGTCTACCGCCGTCCGCTCAAACAGTGGATGATGCGCATCACGGCCTACGCCGATCGGTTGCTAGCGGATCTGGACTTGCTCGACTGGACCGAGTCCATCAAGTTGATGCAACGCAACTGGATCGGGCGCAGCACCGGCGCGTCGGTCGACTTCGCGGTGGTCGGTCACGACGACGTGATATCGGTGTTCACCACCCGCCCCGACACACTGTTCGGCGCCACCTACATGGTGCTCGCTCCTGAGCATCCGCTCGTCGACGTCTTGGTGCCGGGGGAGTGGCCGGGCGCAACCCTCGGGGAAGAGCTGAGCGACATTCCGGCAGCGTGGAAGGGCATCTTCGGCGCAGAAGTGGGCCCGGCGGCTGCGGTCCGCCGGTACCGCGAGTTCGCGGCAGGCAAGAGCGATCTGGAGCGCCAGTCGGAGGGCAAGGACAAGACCGGCGTGTTCACCGGCGCGTTCGCGATCAACCCGGTGAATGACGAACGGATTCCGGTCTTCATCGCCGATTACGTGCTCATGGGTTACGGCACCGGCGCGATCATGGCTGTGCCCGCGCACGACCAACGCGACTTTGAGTTCGCTCGCGAGTTCGCGTTGCCGATCACGTGCGTCATTCAACCGACCGACGTGTGGATGCTCGAGCACCGATGCGACCTGGACCCGGGTGAGTGGCCTGAGGCTTACGGAGGCGATGGCGTCGGGATGAACTCCGCGAACGCTGATGTTTCACTCGACGGCCGGCACGTTGCTGACGCGAAGGTCGCGATTACCGACTGGCTCACGACGAATCAACTTGGCGAATCGACGATCAACTACAAGCTGCGCGACTGGTTGTTCAGCCGTCAGCGCTACTGGGGAGAACCGTTCCCGATCGTCTACGACGAGTTCGACATGCCGCGAGCGGTGCCCGAGTCGATGTTGCCGGTCGAGCTACCCGAGATCATCGACTTTGAACCCGAGATCGTGGAAGACAGCGCGGCGAGCGTGCCGGCGCCGCCGCTGTCACGCGCCGAGGCGTGGACGACCGTCGACCTCGATCTGGGCGACGGTGAGGGCACCAAGACCTACCGTCGCGAGCTGAACACGATGCCGCAATGGGCTGGTTCGTGTTGGTACTACCTGCGCTACCTCGACCCCACCAACGAGGACCAGTTCGTGAGCCCCGATGCCGAGCAGTACTGGATGGGCGACGGCCCGGGCGGCATCGACCTTTACGTGGGCGGGGTGGAACACGCGGTGTTGCACCTGCTCTACGCCCGGTTTTGGCACAAGATGCTCTTCGATCTCGGACACGTCTCCACGCCCGAGCCGTTCCAGAGATTGTTCAACCAGGGGATGATCCAGGCGCCCGCGTTCACCGACGAGCGTGGAATCTACGTAGAGGCAACCACGGTCGTCGAGCGCGACGGTGCGTTCTTCGCAGGCGACGAACCGGTGCGGCGCGAGTTCGGCAAGATTGGCAAGAGCCTGAAGAACATGGTCACTCCCGACGACATCTTTCGCGACTACGGCGCCGATTCGTTGCGGCTCTACGAGATGTCGATGGGTCCACTCGACGCATCGCGGCCGTGGAGCACTCGCGACATCGTTGGCGTCTTCCGATTCCTGCAACGGCTCTGGCGCAATGTGATCGACGAAGACACCGGCGCGCTGTGTATCACCGAGGCCCCCGCGGACGACGAGACGCGTCGCATCTTGCACCACACGATCGCCGGTATGCGCGAAGACATGCCGACGATGGGCTTCAACACCGCGGTCTCGAAACTCATCACGCTCAACAACCACGTCACGCAGGTGTCGGCGCGCGACGGTGGTGCGTCACGAGATGTCATCGAGCCGATGGTCCTGATGTTGGCGCCACTCGCACCGCACATCGCGGAGGAGTTGTGGTCACGTCTTGGGCACGCCGAGACAATCACCTACGAAGACTTCCCGGTCGCGGATCCGGGGTGGTTGACCGTCGATGAGGTCGAGTATCCCGTGCAGGTCAACGGGAAAGTGCGCGGCAAGGTCACGGTGGCAACCGATGCCGATCAGGCGGTGGTCGAAGCCGCGGCGCGTGCGGACGTC
>JANPBJ010000185.1:0-6976 GCA_031430375.1 Acidimicrobiia bacterium | reverse complement strand
CCAGGAGCCCACCCAAGTGACCCTGGCCAGTGAAGATCTCCGAGGCGAAGTTGCCCACGTGACCGACTCCAACCTCGTCGGCGCTCATCGCGGCGTCGGCCAGTGCACCCTCTGCGGCCTCAGCGACGGCCGCAGCAAGCGTGATGCCCTCGCGAGTCCAGTTGCGGAGGAAATCCGTCTGCACTCCACCGAGCACAAACGTCTCAGACACGGACGACAAGCTCCTCGGCTCCAACCCACCACGAGTGATACCCGATCGGCACCCGTTGCGGAATAACCACGCGACACACAGGCTCGTCGTTCACGCGTCGGGCGTCGACCACCACCACCTCGGAGTGGCCGGTCACGGCATCCGTCACGAACGTGAGGACGTATCCGTCATCGTCGGCGTCGGTTGCGCCTACCCGCGGTGCGAAGATGGTTTCACCGCCGTACCGACCGTCGCCATAGACGTGGGTTTCGCCATCTCCCGTGGTGGTGTCGTACTTCACGAACCCGTCGAAGAGCAGCTCCTCGGCCGGGGCGATCCTCGGGCTATAGGCCACGCCCGACGGGCGCCCCAATCGGCGGTTGTCCATCCGTGGGAACTCCGTCATGACATCGTCCAGCGGGCGCTCCCGCACCGTTCCGGTCGTGAGGTTGAAACGCCACTCATGCAGGTACGGCTCCAGCCGCAACACATCGATCTGAGGAACCGGGCGGCCGTCGTTCGACCGCAACGGGTTCTCGATGCGACACCCCACGAGCACGATCTCCTCGCCCACTTCCCACGCGTTGATCGCGTGATACATGTAGCAAGACTCCGATTCGAACCACCGAATGCGATCGCCGGAGTCGTGGCGCCCGATCACGCCAAACCGAGCGGGGATGTCGTCACGAAAGGTGACACGAGTCCGCCCTTGCGCGAGCAGCTCCGGATCCCACATGAGTGGAAAGTCCATGAGGATGGTGTGGTGCTCGGTGATCGCGAGGTCATGCATCAAACGCGATCCGGGCAGGTCGATCTCGGTTGTGTGGGCCAGCCGTCCGTCGGCGCCGACCACGCCGTAGGTGAGATACGGCGGAACGACGTCGTAGTCGAACACCATCAGTTCGTCGGTCACGGGGTCCAACTTCGGGTGGGCCGTGAGACTCGGGAGCGTGCCGTCAAAGTCATACCGGCCGACGGTTGCAAGCGAAGGCAGTGCCACCTCGTAACACGGACCGCCCAACCACCAGAGCGCAAGCAGCCGACCTTGATGAAACACGAGGTCGGTGTTCGCAGTGTCCTTGAACGGTCCTCCAGGATGACGGAAGTCGGGACGCTCGTTCACCCCGGCCCAGATCGCGGACCCCGCCGCGGTCTCGGTCGCCAGCGCTTCGGTCGCCACGTATCGGTTGCGGTACGTGGCGTGCCCATTCTCGAACTGCAACGCGTGCAGCATCCCGTCGCCGTCGAACCAGTGGTACCGACCGGGAGGCGAATACTTCGGATTCGATCCATTGCGGATGAACACGCCGGCCAGATCATCAGGGAGCTCACCGACGATCGTGCACTCGGCGGTGAGCTCCGTGTCGATGGGCGCGAACGGACCCTCGAGGTAAGGATTCGGCACCGTTTCCGGTTGTGGTGCAAGCGCAGTCATCGATACTCCCCCTGCGCTCGTCCCTCGCGGTGCAGCGCGCCGAAAGCCTACCGGCGCGACCTCCGATACAGAGCCGATCAGCCGCGAAGAAACCAACCGTGCGGATCCCAGCTCCGCAGCGCTGCGATCTCGGGAGCAGTTGGCGCGGGCAGTTCGCCCAGATCTGAAGCCACCTCGAGATCCCAGCCGCACGCCGCGACCGCACGGGCAGTCCGGGCGTCGACCGGACCTTCCCCAGCCGCGACTGCCGTCAGGACCAAGACTCCGTCCCGCTTCTCGAGTATCCCGAGATCGGTCACGAGCGCCGCGACGGCGTGGCCCGGCGAGGTGATGTACCCGCATTCGAGCGGGGTCCGCGGGGGCGTCAACGTCGCGACCACCACATTCTCGGTCGCGACGCTTGCGACGTCGTTTCCGCCACCGGACCCTACGAGGAACGGACCGTCGGGAATCAACGTGGAGTTGATGTTGCCCGCACGATCAATCTGTGCGCCACCGAGACAACCGATGGTGGTGGTACCCGTGCCGCCCACCAGCGCGCCGAGCACCATCTCCGCATCACCGAGCATCGTTGCCGTCGGGAAGTTGCCGTGGTTCAACACGAATGGATCGCCGAGCATCGGCTCGTAACCCCACAGTCCGATCTCCGCGGTGAGCTGCACCTCGGCGCCGCGAGCGCGTGCGTGTTGCACGCCCAACCACGCGGCGAGATTGGCCACGCCGGCGCCGGCGAGGACGGCGTCGGCAGCGAGCGCGAGCACGCGACCGGCAAGGTGGCGGGCCGCATAGACAGCTGCACACTCCCAAGCATTCGGCGGCGCAGTGCGGTCCGGCGTTGCGATTGCCGCACGGCGGGCGTGCTCGGCCGGGTCGGATTTGGCGCGCAACGCGGCGACCCGCCCGACACCGAGTCGCTCGAGGTACTCCGCCTGATCATTCGGTTCGAGCACCCAATGACGGATCCACTCGTCGTAGTCGTCACGGCGACAGGCTGCCCGAGCTTCGACCCAGAAGTCGTAGTCCTCGCCGTAGCCGTCCACCGGTAGACCGCGAGCAAACAGTCCGCCGGGATGCGCTCCCATCGCCACCTCACACACGGCCAGCACCGGGTGCGCCGGGATGCGAACTTGGTCGGAGAACCCGCGCAGGTCGTCGACCACCCGCTCCACCGTCACGATCGCACCTCGGCGCGCACCGAGCGCGCCCCACACCCCTTCCAGAAGTGGCGGCGCGACCGCGATGTTCCCGGCGCGGTCTGCGATCGGGGCGTGCAGGATCGCAACGTCGGCTTGGAGCGGTGCCAGCAATCCAACCTCACCGAACGGAGTCTCGACCTGCGTGTATCCCTCATTGGCGGCCATCGACGAGCCGGCAATCGAGCGAGTGGCGATGGCGGGCAATCCGCGGGCGCCGGCTTCGAGCCGTTGGGCAAACGCGAGAAACGACCAGTGCTCGACCCCAACGGCGCCCGAGGTGTATCCGCGCTGAAACCACGGGTTCGGGGTGAAGTTGGGAAACGTGTCGCCCGAGTACCCGGTGACCACCTGCTTCACCAGTCCACCGCGAAAGAACAGCGCGCCGAGACTCGAGAGGCTGAGCATGACCAGCGTGAACTGCGGGTCCCGCTCCCACCATTGGCGTACCACCTCACGAGCGGCAGCGCTCCAACGGCTGTGGCCGACGACGAGATGAAGTGAATCGCCTGCGTGCACGTGTTGGCGCACTGCGGCTTCGACCGTGGTGAAGTCGGGCACCGCTATACCGCGTCCAACACCAGGTCCGCGATGCGTTGGCGATGCCAGCCGGCGCTGCCGCCGAGCACGTCGTTCTGTTTGGCGCGTTGGTACAGCACCCCGGCGCGCGAGTCCCAGGTAAAGCCCACCGCGCCATGCACCTGAATGTTCTCCGAGGTCACCATCACCCCCGCCTCCCCCATCTGCGCCTTGGCAATCGAGGCGGCACGGGCGGCGTCGGCGTCGCCCACGTCGGATGCCCACGCCGCGTAGTGAACGCCGACTCGCCCGAGTTCGGTGGCGTGCAGCATGTCGACGAGTTTGTGCTGAATCGCTTGGTGGGCCGCAATCGGCTGGTCGAACTGCACGCGGTGCTCGGCATAACCCATCGCCATTGCGAAGGATGCGTCGCAGACTCCCGTGAGCTCAGCGGCGAACGCGACAGCAATGTCGTCAGCAATCGCGCGCCAAATCGCAGTGTGGTCACCGTCGGGACCAACCGGTTCCGCCGCGGCACCGTCGAGGGTGAGTCGCCCCACCTCACGAGTGGCATCGATGGCCGCTACTGCTTCGCACGCAGTGTTGGTGACCCGAAATGTGTGGAGTCCGTCAGGCGTGCGCGCCACCACGAGGATCCAATCGGCACCGGGCCCGTTGAGCAGGATGGGCTTTTGGCCTGCCACGAACCACTCCGCGCCGCGCCGCCGAGCCCGAGCGCGCACACGGTCGACCGGATCACCATGTCCCGACTCCTCGAGACCAACGGTACCGACCGCACCGACGGCGAGCTCCGACAACATGTGGTCGAGACCGAGTCGGCGCGCGGCGATCGTCGCGATCACCGCCGACGCGAGGTAGGGACCCGGAAACGCGACGCGTCCCATCTCCTCGAGCACCACCACCGCGTCGACCAACCCGAGGCCGAGGCCACCGAACTCCGTGGGCACCAACAGTCCGGTCCAGCCCAGTCCGACGAGATCGTCCCAATCGGCCGCACTCAGCCCGTCGCGCGCATCCGATCGAGCCGACCAGTCGGCCATGAACGAGCGGACCGCCGCGCGCAAAGCATCCTGAACGCCTGAGAATTCGAAATCCACGGACCGACGTTAGGCTGAATCCGAATATGGACTTTGAACTCACCGATGCGGACATCGCGTTTCGCGATGAGTTGCGTTCGTGGCTCGATGCCGAACTCCCTCGCTTCCTCGCCCACTGGACCGACCACGGGTCCGCGATCGACTCTTTCGAACGGACCCAGGCGCGCCGCAAGGATTGGCAATCGCGGCTCGACCAGGCGCAGTGGGCTGCGATCAACTGGCCGCGGGCCTGGCACGGCCGCGAAGCCACACCCGTGCAGAACACGATCTACTCCGAGGAAATGGCGCGGGTGCGGGCGCCCGGCGTCTACAACGCAAACGGCATCTGGCAGATCGGCCCGATGATCCTGCAATGGGGCACCCAACAACAGCAGCAACGCTGGCTCCCGGGGATCCTTTCGGCCGCGGAGCACTGGTGTCAGGGCTTCAGCGAACCTGAGGCCGGTTCGGATCTCGCCAACATGCGCACACTCGCGATTGCCGACGGCGATGGCTATGTGGTCAATGGACAGAAGACCTGGATTTCCTCCGCACATCTCGCGCAGTGGGGCCTGTTCCTTCTGCGTACCGATCCAACGGCCTTTGAACGGGGCGCAAAGCACGAGGGCATCACTGCGTTCATCATCGACATGCGAACGCCCGGTATCGAATGTCGACCCATTCGTGACATCACCGGCGACACCATGCTGAACGAGGTGTTCTTCACCGACGCGCTGATCCCGCTCGCGGACCGGCTCGGCGGCGAAGGCGAAGGCTGGCAAGTGGCAATGAGCACGCTCGGTCATGAGCGCGTCGGAACCGCCGGTCTGTCGATCACCATGGCTGCCGACCTGCGCGCCATGGTCGCGGCGGCACGGTCGGTCAATCCCGACGCGTTGCGAGATCCCGTGTTGCGGGACCGTATCGGTCGCGCCTTCGCTGAGATCGAACTCACCCGCTTGCTCAACTATCGAGCCCTCACCAAGATCAGCAAGGGCCAGCCGAACTGGCCCGAGGTTCCCCTCGCGAAGTTGCAGTGGTCATCGATCGCGCAGACCCTCGCGGAGCTCGCCGTCGACCTCCTCGGGCCGGCAGGAATCCTCGCCAAAGGTGGTCCCGACGCCATCGACGGCGGGCGCTGGGCCCGGAACTACTCCTGGCAGCGCTACACCTCGATCGGCGCCGGCGCCACCGAGATCCAAAAGAACATCATCGCCAAGAAAGCGTTGCGCCTCCGCTCGAGCCGCAAGCCGTAGCGCACGCTTGGCGCCTACCTGCCGTTCGGCTCATGCACCAGGCCGCACCGGGTGTCTCGGCCAGCACCGACCGCGCGCCGCGGTCAACACAACGCGGTCGAGTCAGTCGGAGTGTCGGTGCCGGTGATGAACGTCTGAGACGTGGGGGTGCGCGTGGGCCAGCGGTTCATGCCGATGAGGATGGCTATGGGGTTCAGTCGGCTCCAACTCCGGCGGATGCTCATGGTGGTGGTGCTCATCGTGAACGTGGCGGTGGTCATGCTCGATGGTCTCGTGAACATGGCGGTGTGAATGCTCGTCCCCAATGATCAGGGCCACGCCGATGGCCATCACGACCGCCGCTCCGATCTCGAAGCCGCTCCAGGAATCACCGAGTAGCGAAACCGCCAACAGCGCGCCGGCAAAGGGAGCAGTGGCGAACATCGCTGACTCACGCGCAACACCAAGCATCCGAAGCGCGTACGCGTCCAACAAGATGGAGACGCCGTAAGCGAAGGCACCGACCACCAGCGCGATGGCGACTGGCGCCAATGCGTCGACCCTCTCGCCCCGCGCCAAAGCGACGGTGACGTTCACCAACGCGGCCGTGCCGGCCTTCACCGCGACAATCTGGAACGGGTCTCTCACGGTGAGTCGTTGGGTCAAGGTGTTGTCGATTGCCCATCCGAGGCAGGCCGCTCCGATGAGCATGTACCCGACTGCATCGCCGCTACCCGTCGAGCCCTCAGCGGTGAGAGCGGTGGACGCGATGAAGACCGTGGCGGCGCCGGCCCACGAGCGCCCGCTCAAGAACTCCTTTGCCGCGAAGACTCCGACCAAGAGCGTGAACGGTCCCTCAAGGTTGAGCAGGAGTGACCCGGTCAATCCACTCACCCGTTCAAGTCCGAACATCAGCAGCACGGGAGCGACGATCCCGCCGGAGAGCACGAGTCCCGCCAAGAGGCGCGAGTCGCTGCGGCGGGACCGCGCCGCATGGCGGTTCCGGCCCAGCCACGCCACCGGAGCGACCGCTAGGAACGCTCCGAGATAGAGCAGGCCGGCCAGCATCTGCGGACCAACGTGGTCGAGCAGGCCCTTCGACGCAGGTGCGCTGGCACCGAACAGCACCGCGGCTGTCAACCCGACGCTGTATCCGCCCCGTTGGTGTCGCATGGTCGCGAACGCTATCGAGTGGGGCGGTGCCCGATTTCTCGGACACCGCCCCTCCCTCAGTGATTGGGCTAGTGCTTCGGGCGGTCCTTGATGGCTGCGATGATGATCCGATCGCTGGCGACGCCGGCGGTGTC
>JANPBJ010000184.1:0-29822 GCA_031430375.1 Acidimicrobiia bacterium | reverse complement strand
AGTACCCACGGACAGCTACCCGATTGGAAGCCTCGCCGCGGCCAAGGGCGGCGGCGAGGCTCCGGGCACCTTCGACTCGCAGTTCTTCATCGTGACCGGGCCGCGGGGCGCCACCCTCCCCAACGACTACGCCCGCTTCGGGACCGTCATTTCGGGCCTTGACGTCGCCCAGAAGATCGAGAAGCTGCCAACCGTGGGCGGGGCCGAAGACGCCCAGCCCGTCAAGAAGATCACGATCAAGCGCATCCGGATCAAGGAAACCAAGACCTCCGCGGTGCCGAGTAGCTCCTCGACGGCGCCGGCACCGTCAAGTTCGGTCCCGGATTCAACCACGACCATCCCAGCCGCGAGCAGTTCCTCGACCGCTCCTCCAGCTGCGTCCTCGAGCTCGACGACCACCCAGCCCTAACCCCGCTTAGCGGTGCGCGCGTTCTTACGGCAGCGCGAGCCCGGCCGCGCCGTCGGTGTAGGTCGCCACGTCGGAGCCGTAGAGGGTGACCGCTCCGGCCCCGGCAACGGACCACGCGGCTCCCGGTTCGCGGATGAGCGCAGTCTCGGCATCCACGCCCGCAAGCACGGCGTCGGCGGGCTTGAGCTCCACCGACCGTTGCAGCAGGTGGCTCGCCGCGGTCCCATGGTGCGGGAACACTGCGACGCCGCTCACGAATCCGAGGCCCACGGTGTACGCACCACCGCGAGGATCAACCATGGGGTCACAGATCACGGTTGCACCGGCACCGCAAGCCGCGATCACCGCGCCGCCGCGATAGGCCGCGAGCATCGCCTCGTACAGATCTGAGCTTTTCAACACCGACCGCAAATGCATGGGCGAACCGTCGGCGAGGTAGACGAACGTCGCTGAACGCACCGCGTCCACATGGGCCGGGTCTTGGGCATCGCGCCGGTTCAAAACCCGCACCGTCTTGGTGGTCGCGCCCAGGACGGCGAGATGCGCAGTCGCGGCCACGCCCACCCGGTCCGGATGCTCGAACGCGGCCGCGGTTGGCAGTACCACCACCTCGGAACCGCCACTGATCTCGAGCAGACGCCGATCGAGCGCCAGGTGGTGCTCGCCCCACTCGGCACCGCCAATGAGCGCGAGCGTTCCTTTGGGGGCAGTTCGGTTCGGCATCGCGGCGAGGCTATCGCCGGGCTTGCCTTGGCGAACGGGACCTACCGGTCGGTAACCTCCCCACTTTTCCAACGGGGAGCATCAGATGACCAAGCGGGTCGGAATCGTCGGTTCGGGGATCATGGGGAGCGGCATCGCGGAAGTCGCGGCGAAGGCCGGGACGGAGGTCGTGCTGCGCAGCCGGTCACAGTCGACGGCGGACGCGATGGTGGCCGGACTCGAGAAGTCCCTCGCCAAGCAGGTGGACCGCGGCAAACTCGAAGACGCCGACCGAGTCGCGATCCAGGGTCGAGTCAGCGCAGTCACCGACCTGGACGCCCTCGCCGATTGCGACCTGGTGATCGAGTCGATCGTCGAAGACCTTCCCATCAAGAAGCACCTCTTCAGTGAGCTCGACCGGATCGTGAAGGACGGCGCGATTCTCGCGACGAACACGTCGACCCTGCCGGTGATCGAGATGGCGATGGAGACCGGCCGGCCGGAGCTCGTCTGTGGTGTGCACTTCTTCAACCCTGCGCCGATGATGCCGCTCGTGGAGTTGGTGCGCTCCATCACCACCAGCGACGAGACCATGGCCACAGTGCGCGCCTTCGCCGAGGCCTGCGGCAAGAACCCCGTGGAAGTCAAGGACCAGGCCGGCTTCATCGTGAACGCGCTGCTGTTCCCGTACCTGAACAACGCAGTGAAACTTTACGACGCCGGTGTTGCCACCCGTGACGACATCGACGCGGCGATGCAGGGGGGCTGCAACTTTCCCATGGGGCCACTCGCCTTGCTCGACCTCGTGGGCCTCGATACCAGCCTCTCGATCCTCGAAGCGCTCTACGCCGAGTTCAAGGATCCGAACTATGCGCCCGCACCCCTGCTGCGCCGGATGGTCAGCGCCGAGCGGTTGGGTCGCAAGTCCAAGCAGGGCTTCTTCGACTACCGCAAGTAGGACGAGCCGTGAAGCCGCCCGACCGACCGTGGATGATCCGCACCTATTCAGGGCACTCGTCGGCGCGGGCGTCGAACGAGTTGTACCGATCCAACCTCGCCAAGGGTCAGACCGGCCTGTCGGTGGCATTCGATCTCCCCACCCAAACCGGCTACGACCCCGATCACGTGCTGGCACGCGGCGAGGTGGGCAAGGTCGGCGTCCCGGTTCCGCACCTCGGTGAGATGCGGACACTGTTCGAAGGCATCCCGCTCGACGAGATGAACACGTCGATGACGATCAACGCCACCGCCATGTGGCTCATCGCGATGTACGTGGCGTTGGCCGACGAGCAGGGCGTGCCTCGAGGTCAGCTTTCGGGCACCAGTCAGAACGACATCGTCAAGGAGTACCTCTCCCGCGGCACGTTCATCTTCGGACCGGAGGCCAGCCGGCGGCTCACCGTCGATCTCATCACGTACACCGTGCGCGAGATTCCGAAATGGAACCCCATCAATGTCTGTCCGTACCACCTGCAGGAAGCTGGCGCGACACCCGTGCAGGAACTCGCCTACGGACTCGCGACCGCCGTGGGCGTGCTCGACGCGGTGCGCGATTCCGGCCAGGTGAGCGCCGCGGAGTTCCCCGAGGTCGTCGGTCGGATCTCGTTCTTCGTCGATGTGAGTACGCGCTTCGTGGAAGAGATGTGCAAAATGCGGGCGTTCGGACAGATGTGGGAACGCATCTGTTCGGAGCGTTACGGCGTGACCGACGAGAAGCTGCGCCGATTCCGTTACGGCGTGCAGGTCAACTCGCTCGGCCTCACCGAGGCCCAGCCCGAGAACAACGTGGCTCGCATCGTGTTGGAGATGCTCGGCGTCACACTGTCTCGCGACGCGCGAGCCCGTGCGATCCAGTTGCCCTGTTGGAATGAGGCGCTGGGACTGCCCCGGCCCTGGGATCAGCAGTGGTCGCTCCGCATGCAACAGGTGCTGGCGTATGAGAGCGACCTCCTGGAGTACGGCGACCTCTTCGAAGGCTCGAAAGTTGTGGAGGCCAAGGTGGCCGAGCTCGTAGCCGAAGCCAACGCCGAGTTGGAGTGGGTCCTCGCTGGCGGTGGCGCGTTCGCGATGATCGAAGACGTCAAGACCCGGCTGGTGCAATCAAACGCGGCGCGGGTGCGCGCGATTGAGGCCGGGACGCGCAAGGTTGTGGGCGTCAATTGCTTCACGGAAACCGAACCGTCACCACTGACCGGTGCAGATGAGGGACACATCCTCGAACTCGATCCGGAGGCCGAACGCGAGCAGCTCGCGAGCCTCACGCGCTGGCGCGCGGAGAGAGACGGTGCCGCGGTAGCGCGAGCACTCGCCACTCTGGCCGCGACCGCGGCCACCGACGCGAATCTCATGGAAGCCACGATCGAACTCGCGCGGGCGGGTGGCACCGTCGGTGAATGGGCCGGCGCGTTGCGCGAGGTGTTCGGCGAGTATCGGGCACCGACCGGTGTCGCAGGCGTTGCCGCGTCTTCTGGACATGGGATGATCGCGGTGCGCGAGAAAGTACAAGCCGCGGCGGCTCGGCTCGGCGGACCACTGCGGATGTTGGTGGGTAAGCCCGGCCTCGATGGCCACTCGAATGGCGCAGAACAGATCGCGGTGGCCGGACGGGATGCCGGCATGGAAGTGATCTACCAAGGGATCCGCCTCACGCCGGAACAGATCGTGGCCGCGGCACGCGACGAGGATGTAGACGTGGTCGGACTCTCGATCCTCTCCGGGTCCCACCTGGAACTGGTTCCGGAGACGGTTCGGCTCCTCCGGGAGGCCGGTGTCCACGCCCCGGTGGTCGTGGGGGGCATCATTCCGCCTGCCGATGCTCGTCGCCTCGAGGCAGCCGGAGTGGCACGGGTGTACACCCCGAAGGACTACGAGCTCGCGGTGATCATGGACGATTTGACCGATCTCGCCGCTGAACACCGCGAAGAGCGAAAAGCGCTCCACTAGCACCGTCGGTGCGCCGATGTATGAGGCGTGAATGATCGGCAGCTTGCGTGCTCCATCGCGGCCGGATTCGCAGCGCTGAGCTGCGGAATCCTCACCAGCGTGCTTGACCTCCCAGTCCTCGGCATCGTCGCGGGTGGGTTCGGATTCTTGGCCGCGATCTTTGCGACCGCGATCGCCGGGCGTTCGTTTCGCGCCGAAGCGCGGAGTGCGGCAATGGCCGAAGAACGAGATCAACTCAGCCGCGAACTCGCGGCCCTCGCCGCGATCTTCGCCGACGAAGCCACCGCGGCCAATGCCGGTTCCCTTGCCCTTGCCCCCAACATCCCGATGGAGACTGCCGTGGACAGCGTGTCCGGATTACTCGAACAACAGTTCTTCAAGGTGCTCGCACAGCAGCGCATTGCCGCCGCCCGGCGACAGCTCCAACCGGTCGCAATCGTGATGTTCGAGATCGACGGCCTCGACGACTCGGATCAGGCGACCTGCAACCGAGCCATCGCCGAGCTCGGCAGGATCATCACCCAGACCCTCCGAGAGTCCGACGCCGCGTGTCGGATCGGCCCCACGATGGCTGCCGCGATCCTGGAAGACACCGCCGAGGCCGGCGCGGTATGGGCCGCGGAACGGATCCGCGGGACGCTGAACCAAACCGCGATCGGCGACACCATCACCGTCTCAGCCGGGATCGCCTGTTACCCGATCCACGCGCTGAGCGCGCCCGAACTCGTCGACCGGGCCGGCTGCGCGCTGGCAGCCGCACGCGCCCATGGCCGCGACCGCTTGGAGATTGCCACCCCCGTGGATTGACGTTCTTGGGGATGAGCCTGGGGATAACTCTCCGACGGCGGTCCGCCCAACCAGGAAATGGCAGACGCTCGATGGGGCGTCGGCTCCAACTCCGGGATCCACAGGATCATCCCCAGGAATCCGCCGCCTATCCCCAGGTTTGTCCACAGGAGGGTCCGCGTCTCGCGGCGCCACCGCCACGAGACTCGAAGTTCGCGGCCACCTCGAGGAGTTGTTGGGGCCCGCATCCACGTGCGTTCTCTACGCCGACGCTCCTCGAGGCGTGTCGCGTCCCTCCTGCGTCAGGGGGCGGATGCGCCGTCGTCGGCAACTTCGCCCGGTGACGCATCGAGCTCGGCCAGTACCGCGTCGGTGTCGGCACCGAGTGCTCGGCCCGCGAACCTCACCGCCCCCGGAGTGCGCGAAAACCCAGCGATGAGACCGGGCATCGTCACCCCGTCTACCTCGATCAGTGAACCGCGCTCGACCACATGGGCATCCTTGGCCACATCACCAACGGTGTAGACCGGCGCGATCGCACACTGTGCCGCTTCAAACGCGGCGAAGACCTCGGCCTCGTTGCGCGCGCCGATCCAGTTCCTCACGATCGCGTCGAGCTCGCTTCGATGCGCCACGCGTCCGTCGAACGTCGCGAAGCGATCGTCATGCTCTACGCCGAGCAAGGCCATCAGGCGGGCGGCGACCGACTCGGCCGACGCGGAGATCGCGATCCACGCGCCGTCGGCGCACCGATACGTGCCGCGCGGAACGGAGTACGGAATCCCACTGCCGAGGCGGGGCTGTTCGTACCCGAGGTGTGCCGAAGCGCTGTGCAACGGACCCATGAGACTGAGCATCGAGTCGAGCAGATTGACATCGATCACCTGGCCCTCGCCGGTTCGGTCACGATGACGCAATGCCACCATCACCGAGAACGCGCCGACGAGTGCAGTCACTTCGTCGGTCAGTGCGATCGGCGGCGGCAACGGCGCACCGTCGGGTTCGCCATTGATCGCTGCGAATCCGCTCATCGCCTCGGCCATGGTGGCGAAGCCCGGACGTTGGGCGTACGGCCCCGTCTGGCCGAAGCCGGTCACCCGAAGCACCACGAGTCCCGGGTTGACCACGAGGAGATCCTCCGGGTCGAGGCCAATCCGTTCGAGCGTGCCCGGCCGCAGATTCTCGATCAGCACATCCGCGTCGGCGAGCAGCGCGCGCATGCGCGCGAGACCGGCGTCGGTCTTCAGATCGAGGACGATCGTCCGCTTGCCGCGGGCCACGAGCTTCCACATATACGAATCGCCGTCCCTGGGATCGACCCAACCCAGGCGCCGAGTGCCGTCGCCACCCGGTTGCTCGACCTTCACCACATCGGCGCCGTAGTCGGCCAGGTAGCGCGCTGCACCCGGGGCCGCGATCACCGTGGCCATGTCGATCACGCGGATGCCGTCGAGTGCCTGCACAGCAGCCCAGGATAGGGAGCTACCGTCACCAGTCCATGAAGGTGCTGCTTGCTCCCGGCATTCCGGAATCACCGGCCCGGGTCGCCGAGGCGGCGCGGGCGCCATTCCGCGTCGGTGCGGTCCAACACCGTTGGCATCCCGACCCGGTGGTCCACCGTGGCGCCCTGTCCGAGGGGGTTGCTGCCGCGGTCGAGGCCGGGGCCGCGCTGGTCTGCCTTCAGGAACTCACGCTCTCGCCGTACTTCGCAATCACGCCGTCGCCACCTGCCCCGGTCGTTCCCGAGCCGTTGCCCCACGGACCCACGCACGCATTCGCGGCCTCACTCGCCGCGCAGCACGGGGTGCCGATCCACGCGTCGTTGTACGAGGTCGATCCCACGGGAGGACCCGTCGACGGGCTCGGATTCAACACCGCGATCGTCGTTGCGCCGGACGGCACCCTCCTGGCCCGTACCCACAAGGTTCACATCCCGGTGACCGCGGGGTATTACGAGGATCGGTACTTCCGCAGTGGCGATACGGGCTATCCCATCGTCTCAATCGGAGACGCGGCGTTCGGGTTCCCCACCTGCTGGGACCAGTGGTTTCCCGAACTCGCCCGGGCTTACTCACTCGCAGGGGCCGAGGTGCTCGTCTATCCCACCGCGATCGGCTCGGAGCCCGACCATCCCGGCTTCGACACCCAACCATTGTGGGAACAGGTCATCCGCGCCAACGGCATCTCGAGCGGCACGTTCATGGTCGCAGTCAATCGGATCGGAACCGAGACGGGGACCACCGAAACCGGCGACGAGACCAGCATCACGTTCTACGGCTCGTCGTTCATCTCCGATCCCTACGGTCGCGTCTTGGTGCAAGCGCCTCGCGCCGAACCCGCGGTGATCGTGGCCGACCTCGACCTCGACCAACGCCGCGATTGGCTCACCCTCTTCCCGTTCCTCACCACCTGACACTAAAGCAGCGGTGGTGAAGCGGGCCGCGGGAGTACTCGGGGTAGAGACCGCCGTAGAGGAAACGGGTGCGCTCTGACCAGGAGAGCGCTTCGGGGCTGTTCAGCCGGTGGATCACCTGCGTATACCCACCCTCGTAGACCTGATACTCAGCCCACACGCCGAGGTACTCCTTGACCGCGCCCACCTCAACAAACGGCACGTCGCGCGCCTCGGGAAACCGACGGACCCGGTTGCGATGCGTGTGACCTGCGAAGTAGCCGACGATGTTCTCTCGCCGCCCCACGACCGCCGCGAACGCCTCGCTGCTGTCCGGGTCGATACCGAAGTAGTTCTTGGACCGGGTGTCGGAGCGCAAGTCCCAGATCTGATGGTGACCGAATACGAAGACCGGGCCACTGGTCTGCGCCGCAGTCGCGTCGAGCCACGCAAGTTGGTCACGCGTGATCTGGCCACCGGGGAGCGTTGGCCGCACGGTGTCGATGACCGCAAGGATCACACCCTTGCAATCGACGGCGTAGGGCGCGCCTTCGAGCGCCATCGTGGGATCTTGCATCGCATCGTGGTTCCCGCGCACGTGGTGCAGTGTTGATCCGAACTCGGCGTAGGTATCGAGGAAGAGTTGGTATTCCTCCTCGCTTCCCACGCAGGTGAGATCGCCTTTCGCCACCACCACATCGGGACCGAGCGCCGCGATCTCGGCCACCGCGGTCCGATTCATCGTGATCGGATACGGATCTTCGCCGGGCTCGGCCCGGACCCATGGACCGAGCTCGGCCTCGGGGACCGAGTGGATCATTCCGCACACCGTCTCCCCGAAGTGCACATCATTCACGGTCGCGAACGTGGCGAGATGGCGACCCGCGGGCGCGGGCAAGGTACGAACGGACGCCGGCAACGTCTCGGTGGGAGCGTGGTGGCCTTCCACCGCGATCGGGATCTCGGTGTCGGGCGCGAGACCCTCCACGTGCGCCACGTGGTGTGGCCCGATAGTGGTGATTTCGTGTTCGCCGATGCGAGTGGTCACCGACCGATCGTGGTCGGTCACAAACGTGACCGTGAGTGTGTCCGGTCCCACGGCCGCGATCTCGGCATCGCGCGGCACGCTCACGCCCGCCTCGCTTTCACGCTCGGGCCCGACGCCCGATCCGACCCGAGAGCCGCCATTCGCCCCGGCTGAGTCCCGTCCGCCGGGCCGCCAATCGCGATGCATGGACCCAGCGCGACTGTTCCACCACATCGGCGGCGGGACCGGGCGCGCCCGGCGCGAGCACCACCGTCACCGCGGCCACGATCGCGGCCACCTCGTCGGGCGACGCATCCGGAGCCACCACCCGCAGATCCACGATCATCAGAGCGGGACGTTCCCGTGCTTGCGCGCCGGCATCTGTTCCTTCTTGGTCTTCAGCATGTCGAGCGCGCTCACGAGCACCCGCCGCGTGTCACGCGGGTCGATCACCGCATCCACGTATCCCCGCTCGGCCGCGTTGTACGGGTTGGCGAAGCGCTCCGAATACTCCAGATCCCACTCGGCTTTGCGGGCCACTGGGTCTTCGGCGTCGGCCAGCTCGCGCCGCAACAAGATGTTGGCCGCGCCGTTCGCGTCCATCACCGCGATCTCCGCGGAGGGCCACGCATACGCGAGGTCGGCACCGATGGACTTCGAGTTCATCACCACAAACGCGCCGCCGTAGCCCTTGCGGGTGATGATCTGCACCCGCGGCACGGTGGCTTCGCAGTAGGCGTAGAGCAACTTCGCGCCGTGGCGAATGATGCCGTCGTACTCCTGATTGGTGCCGGGCAAGAACCCCGGGACATCCACGAAGGTCACGAGTGGGATGTTGAACGCGTCGCACGTCCGCACGAAACGCGCAGCCTTCTCGGACGCCTCGATGTCCAGACAGCCGGCGAGCACCTGCGGTTGGTTACCCACGATGCCCACCACATGGCCCGCGACCCGAGCGAAACCGCACACGATGTTCATCGCCCACTTCGCGTTGACCTCGAAGAACTCGCCGTCGTCAACAACTTCGGCGATGACCTTCTTCATGTCGTAGGGCTTGTTCCGCGCGTCGGGGATGAGATCGAGCATGCCTTCGCAGCGCCGGTCGGGATCGTCGTCGGGCTCGTAGTGCGGCGCGTCCTCGAGGTTGTTCGACGGCAGGAACGACAGTAAATAGCGGACCTGCTCGAGGCACGTCTGCTCATCGTCGAACACAAAGTTCGCCACACCAGATTTCGACGCGTGGGTCATCGCGCCGCCCAACTCTTCCTGGGTCACGTCCTCGCCGGTTGCTGCCTTCACCACATCCGGTCCGGTGATGAACATGTGCGACGTGCCCTTGACCATGAAGACGAAGTCGGTCATGGCCGGTGAGTAGACCGCACCACCCGCGCACGGTCCGAGGATCACACTGATCTGAGGGATCACCCCCGACGCGCTCACGTTGCGTTGGAAAATCTTGCCGTAACTCGCAAGGGACACAACGCCTTCCTGGATGCGCGCGCCTGCGCCGTCGTTCAGGCCGATGAACGGAGCGCCGGTGCTCGCGGCGAGATCCATCACCTTGTGGATCTTCTCGGCGAACACTTCGCCGAGTGCGCCGCCGAACACGGTGAAGTCCTGGGAGAACAGGAACACCTTCCGGCCGTCGACCGTTCCCCACCCGGTCACCACTCCATCGGTGAGCGGACGGTTGTCCTCAATGCCGAAACCATGCGCCCGGTGGCGCGCCAACATGTCGAGCTCGTGAAAGGAGCCGGGATCGACGAGGAGATCGATCCGCTCCCGCGCGGTCAGCTTCCCGCGGCTGTGCTGTCGTTCAATCGCTCGGGCGCTCCCTGCGTTGAGGGCCTGCTCCCGCCGCTCCTCGAGGTGCTGCAACTGCTCCTCGATGGGATGAGCGGCGAGTACGGGCGGCGTGTTGCCGGCGATGGGTTCCTGTGCGGCCATAAGGCGCAGAGGATACCGGTCCGCTGCGGTCCACTCTCCGACCGCCCGTGGAGTTCGGCGCTCAGGGCTCCCCGACGGCGTTAAGCACTTCCGGCCACCGGCCCAGGATGCCGAGATGACCGGCATCGGGCCAGACCACGAGATTCGTCTCCGGAACCTGGTGTGCATACGTCTGGGCGTCAGCCGCGTTGTGCTGGTCGTGCGCGCCGTGGAAGACGGTGGTGGGCACCAAGATGTCGGCCAGCGCGAAACCCCAGGGCAGCCACATCGCAACGAGATCCGCAGCGATCCCGTCCGCACCCGGCCGTAACGCCTCGATCACCTGCGCCTCCAACATCGGACCGAGCTCGGAATCGGCGCGGACCACCGAGTCGGGACCGTCGCTGCGGCGCCGCCCGAGAAATGAAATCGGATCGGCGAGGAACGGTTCCATGTGCCGACCAACCGCGCGTACAGACCGGTGGGGTTCCCGCCGCGCCATCTCTGCCGTCGGCCGGCGGAGGTCGCCGAGGTCCTCCCAGGCGCCCGGTACTTCGTCGAGTGGTCCGGGACACGACACGAGTGCCAATCGAGTGACGTGCTCCGGCGCGAGGTATGCGGTTGCTGCGGCGCACGGCCCACCGCCGGACCACCCCACAACAGCGAACGACGCGATCCCGAGCGCGTCCATCAACGCGAGCGCGTCCCGGGCCCCGGCCATCACCGTGGGGGCAGTCACCGGATCCGAGTTTCCGTAGCCGGGACGGTCGAACGTGATCAGGCGCACGCCCGCCGCGGCGGTCTCCGCCGCGCGAGGGCGGAATCCGCGCGAGCCCGGAGCACCGTGGAACAACAGGACCGGCCGACCGGTGGCGTCGCCGTCCTCGTACGCGAGCGTTCGCCCGTCCGCAAGCTTCAGAGTGCACGGAATCGCGGCGCTACTCCTGGACCAGTTCGATCAAGGTTCCGAACGCGGTCTTGGGATGCACGAACGCGACGGTGGTGCCCCGGCTCCCTGGTCGGGGTGCTTCGTCGATCACCCGGTGACCGGCGGCCTTCACCCGGTCGAGGGCCTCGGCGCAGTCCACCACCCGGTACCCGATGTGATGGATGCCCTCGCCCTTCTTGGCGAGGTACTTGGCCACCGGCGAATCTTCCCGGGTGGGCGTGAGGAGTTGCACGTAGGAGTCGGCCACCTTGAGCAAAGCTTCTTCCACGCCGTCGGATTCGATCACCTCGCGATGATCGACCGTGCAGCCAAAGGTGTCCTGGTAATACGCGATCGCCGCCTCGAGGTCGGCGACGGCAATGGCAACGTGGTCAATCTCAGTGAGCAGCATGCTGGGATCGTACCGACCCGGTGCCGAGTTCGATCAGGCGACGTCGTTACGCGACCGACTTCATCTCCACCACGAACCACAGCGGCTCGTTCGGTCCGATGTCGGCACCCTGTCCGGCCGGGCCGTACGCGAGGTCGCTCGGGATGCCGAGGAGCCGCGTGCCGCCCTCCTTCATCCCGACGAGCCCTTGGGACCAACCCTTGATCACCCCGTCGAGCGGGAACGTTGCGGGCTCGCCCCTCGAGTACGACGAGTCGAAGATCTTCCCGGTTGAGCAGGCCACCCCGATGTAGTCGACGGTCACACTCGAAGTGGCCACCACCTCGGTACCCGTGCCGGGGGTCAGGTCTTCGATCAGCAGCTCCGTCGGCGCGGGACCAACCTTCACCGGCACTTCGGGCGAGCCTGGGGGGAGCGAGTCGGCCAGAGCGACACACGTCTTCGGGTCTCCCGCCGGCGCCGCGGTGGTACTGCTCGGATCTCCGTAGGCCGGCGGACCCGACTTCTCGCCGGTCGAGACCTTGGTGGCGGAGCTGCTGCCGCAGGCGGCCACGAGAACCGCCACGGTCAGGAGCGCAGCCGCGCGGGGAAAGAGGGTTCGAAGATGTGTCATGGCCGAGAAGGTACCTTCACTTCGCCGTTGAGATACGCCCCCTCTCCCGACTTTGGTGCACTTTACATGTCCCGGGGCATGAAAAGTGCACCAAAGTCGGTAGGGGTAGGCGTGGGTGGGGGTCGCCGCGGTGAGGCGTGACGGTCAGGCGGGACGGTTAGGCGTGGCGGCGGAAGAGCGTGATCTCCGGAAGGAGCCGCTCGCGCATTTCACCATTGGTGACACCGAGGCCCTCTTCCGGCGCGAGACAGAGCACGCCGAGTTTGCCCTCGTGCATGTTGTGGTGCACCTGGTACGCGGCCTCACCCACGTCGGCGAGCGTGAACACCTTCGAGAGCGTGGGGTGCACCTTGCCCTCGCACACCGCGCGGTTCGCCTCCCACGCCTCTCGGTAGTTCGCGAAGTGACAACCCTTGAGCGTCTTGAGGTTCATCCAGAGGTAGCGGTTGTCGTACTCGATCATGAACCCGCTCGTGGCCGCGCACGTGATGATCATCCCGCCGCGTTTGGCCACGAACACTGACGCGCCCATCGTGGACCGACCCGGGTGCTCGAACACGATGTCGGGATCGGTGCCGGAGACCTCACGAATCTTCTTGCCGAAGCGCTTCCACTCGCTCGGGTCCTGCACGCCTTCGTCGTTCCAGAACTTGTACCCCTCGGCCCGCCGATCGATGACCGCCTCGATGCCCATCTCGTTGAGCAACGCGACGCGCTTCTCGCTCGACACCACGGCCACCGGGGTGCCACCACCGTTGCGTACGTACTGACACGCGTACGCGCCGATCCCACCACTCGCCCCCCAGATGAGCACCGTCTGACCCTGCGTCATCTGCGAACCGTTCGGGCTCACGATCATGCGATAGCTCGTGGAGTTGCACAACGCGTTGACCGCGGCCTCTTCCCAGGTGAGGTGCGCTGGCTTCGGCATGAGCTGGTTGGCCTTCACCACACTGAGATCGGCAAGGCCACCGAAGTTGGACTCGAAACCCCAGATGCGCTGGTTCGTGGCCATCATCGAGTCGTCGTGTGCGGAGGGGTCTTGGTCGTCGAGGTAATTGCAGTGCACGGTGACGTTGTCGCCCGGCTTCCAGTTCCGCACGGCCGACCCGACGCGGAGGACCACTCCGGCCGCGTCGGATCCCATGACGTGAAACGGTTGGTCGTGACGGGCGCCCCACACACTCTCGCGGCCGAGGCGTTTGAGAAACCCGAACGCGGACAGGGGTTCGAAGATCGACGTCCACACGGTGTTGAAGTTGATGGAACTGGCCATGACCGCGAGCACCACTTCATCGGGCGCGATCTCGGGGAACGGGAAGTCCTCCACGTGCACCGAGGTGCGTGGGTCCTTGGCATCGGATTCCATGCCCGCGAACATCTCCTGCTCGTCGGCCCGCACCAGCGCGCCCCGCACGCCTTCGGGCAGCGGGAGCGCGGCCAGGGCATCGCCCGGCGCGCCTTCGAGGACTGCGGAGCGGATGGCGTCAATCTCGGTCGTCATGGCGGAGGACGGTAGCGGCGCCGGGACCGGCTGGACCATATGGACCCGTTCAGGACTACAATTCTTTTCCTTACTCGTCGGTAACCCACCGACGTCCAGCTCTCAACGGGAGTTCGCCATGCCCGGCTCTGTGATCGTCTCCACCGCCCGCACCCCGATCGGCAAACTGTCCGGAGCATTTGCCTCTCGCAGTGCCCAGGACCTCGGTGGCGTTGCCATCAAGGGTGCGCTCGAGCGTGCCGGTGTGGGGCCTGAGCAGGTGGACTACGTGATCATGGGCCAGGTGCTCCAGGCGGGCCAGGGCCAGATGACCGCTCGCCAGGCGGCGGTCAACGCGGGCATCCCGATGAGCGTGCCCGCCATCACGATCAACAAGGTCTGTCTCTCGGGGATCAACGCGCTGTACCTGGCGGATCAGATGATCGTGAGCGGCGACGCGGAAGTGGTGGTGGCCGGGGGCATGGAGTCCATGACCAACGCGCCGTACCTGCTTCCCACCGCACGGGCCGGGTACCGCATGGGCAACGCGGAGGTCGTCGACTCGTTGATCAACGACGGTCTGTGGTGCGCGTTTGACGCGGTCCACATGGGCGCCGGCACCGACCGGTATACCGGCGACTTCGGTGGCATCACCCGTGAACTCCAAGACGAGATGGCTGCGAAGAGCCATGAGCGTGCCGCGGCGGCGATGAAGGCCGGACGCCTCGCCGATGAGATCGTGCCGATGCCGGTGCCCCAGCGCAAGGGCGACCCGGTGATGGTGCTCGAAGACGAAGGAGTGCGCCCCGAGACCAGTTCGGAATCCCTCGCCAAACTGCGGGCCGCCTTCACCAAGGACGGAACGATCACCGCGGGCAACGCGTCACAGATTTCCGACGGTGCTGCGGCCCTCATCGTGATGAGCCGCGAAAAGGCCGAAGAGTTGGGTGCCACTCCGATCGCCGAGCTCGTTGGTTTCGGCATGGTGGCGGGACCGGACCCGTCGTTGCTCACCCAACCGTCTCGTGCGATCAAGCGGGCGCTGGACCAGGCGAACCTGCCGCTCACCGATGTGGACCTGTTCGAGTTGAACGAGGCGTTCGCGGCGGTCGGCCTCGCCTCCATGCGTGACCTAGGCGTCACCGACGACATCGTCAACGTCAACGGTGGCGCGATCGCACACGGCCACCCGGTGGGTATGAGGGGCGCGCGCATCGTCGGCTCGATCATCCACGAACTCCGCCGCCGCGGCGGTGGCCTCGGCGCCGCCGCCCTCTGCGGTGGTGGCGGCCAAGGCGACGCCGCGCTGATCCGCACTCTGTAACCAAGCGTCGGGTTGGCCGGGTTTGGCGTCAAGGCGACGCCGCGCTGATCCGCACTCTGTCACCAAGCGTCGGGTTGGCGGGGTTGAGGGCTGCGAACGTCTACGGCGTCGATCGTGACGAGGCGACTACGGCCACAGCGATCAAATAAATCGCGATCACCGCGAGGCCAATGCCGAACGAGACCCAGGTCCACGTCTTGGCGTTCTTCGACGCTTGGGACGCGCCGTAGTAGTCGCCGATCGCGACCTTGCCGTTGACCTGTGCCGCATAGACAATCGCCACGATTCCGGCGGGCAAGCAACAAAACAGGGTGCAGAGAATCGCTTGGGCGAGGTACGTCGGGACCTCACCCATCGGCATGCCACCTCCCGGCGGCGCTCCGTATCCGCCGCCGGGTGGAGGTGGTGGCGGCGGGAGCGGAGGTGGGAACTGCGTCATCGGCTCTCGTTTCGTTCGGTCGGCGTTTAGCCGGGCGCGAGCAGAGTGAACGGACTGGTCGGAATGTTGCGGAGAATCCAGAACGCGAGCACCGCGAACGCCAGTACTGCGGTCTGACGAGCAGTGAAGCGCGGTGGAGGCCAGCGTGGCCCGCCGAGCATCGCGGTCAACCCGGCGTAGCTCCACCAGGCCACGAGCGGGATCAACACGAACGCGAGCGGGTTCATGTGCAGCGCGCCGAATGGGTCACCCACCATCAAGCGGTGCATCATGCGCGTTGCGCCACAACCAGGGCAGTACATACCTGTCGCCGCACGGAACGGGCACAGCACCGGGCCGCCGGTTGGATCGACAATCCCGATCGCCACACACGCACTCAGACCGATGGCACCGGCGATGATCGGCCCGAGGAGTGGACGCGGAACGGACGTGGGCTCGATCGCTGCGGCGTGCGAGGCGCCAGACCCAATGTCACGATCCACGACTCCCGATCCCTGCACGGACCAGAGGGTAGGAGCGCCCGCCAAGTTCCGCGCGGACTTGAGCAGCATCCGCGGCCATTCCAACGCGCGCCGTTAGCGTCACATCGTCATTTGACGATCGGAGACCGTGATGTCCCAGTTCCCACCTTCCTCACCGCCCCCGCCCCCTCCGCCGCCTCCTGGTGGAGCAATGCCGGCAGGCGGCGGTAACCAGCCCGCCGAGGCATCCGCCGCGATCAAGTACGGCTGGGAGAAGTTCAAAGGGAACTGGGGCGAGATCACCGTTGCGCTGATCATCGGCTTCGTCGCCATCGTCGTCCTGTCCGTGATCGGCTACTTCATTCGGGACAGTCTCACGAGCGTCGACGAGTGCAGGGTCAACATCAACGAGGGAGTGTTTCGGACCAGTGGCTGCGAAAGCCCCGGCTTCTTCACCACGCTCATCGCCAACGGGATCTTCCAGGTCCTCTACTACCTCGGGACGATGGTGCTGCAGCTGTTCGTGATCCGAGCCACCCTGATGATCGTGCGCGGTGAGAAGCTCGAAGCGTCGAAGATCATGTCGGTCGAGAACTTCGGTCCGTACGTGCTCACCGGGCTACTCGTCGGAGTGTTGACCTTCGTCGGGCTGATCTTGTGTGTCCTGCCCGGACTCGCGGTCATGTTCTTCACGATGTTCTGGGGCTACTTCGTGGTCGACAAGAAGATGTCGCCGATCGAAGCCATCACCGCAAGCTTCAACCTGGTCAAGGAGAACGCGGGCGCAGTGATCATCTTCCTGCTGCTGTCGTGGGTCGTCACCATCGTGGGTGCCATCGCTTGCGGCGTAGGCCTGATCGTGGCCATACCGGTCGTCACCATCGCCACCGGCTACATGTACAAGCGTCTGCAGGGCGAGCCCGTCGCGGCGTAGCGCACACCTGAAACACCAACGAACGACCCCGGTCCTCGCGACCGGGGTCGTTCTACGTCCGCGCCGAACCGTGGGGATGCGTATCCGCTGCTGGGTCAGGCGCCTCTCGTAGCGTGACCCGTGATGGAATACGCGAATCTCCGCCCGCTCGGAATCGGGGAGGTTCTCGATTCCGCGCTGCGGATCTATCGGGAACGGTTCGGCGCGCTCGCCATCTCCGTCGCGTTCGTGGTGGTGCCGCTCCAGGTGGTGGAGGTGCTGTTCCAGATTTCTCGCCCGGCCGAGCGGACCGTCTTCCGGAGCCAGGGCGCGCTGCTCGTGACCAGCGGACCATCGACCAACACCACGCTCGCGTTGCTGCTCGTGACGGTGCTGGTCAGCCTGTTCACCACGGCACTGGCACAAGGCGCCTCGATGCGCATCATCGCGGACCAATACCTCGGCACCGAAACCTCCTGGTCCGCGTCACTTCGTGCCGCACTCAAACAGATTTGGTCCCTGCTGTGGGTGGGTCTCCTCAGCGGCGTCTGCTGGTTGCTCGGCCTCATGGCGTGTGGCATCCCCGGCGTGTATCTCTACGTGGCCTTCTCCGTGGTGATTCCGGTCCTGCTCATGGAGGGAACGAAAGGGGGGAAGGCTCTCGGGCGCTCGCGCCGGCTCGTGAGCGGACGTTGGTGGCCCACGTTCGCGGCGTTGCTCGTGGTGGCCCTGCTGTCATACGTCCTGACCCTGCTCGCCACGTTGTTGGTGGGTGGCACCGCGTTCTTCAGCGGAGGGGGCTCGTCCTCGACCGGGGTGCAGGTCATGCAGGGCGCGCTCACCGCGTTGATCACGGTGTTCACGACGCCGATGACCGCGGCGGTGGCAACCGTGATCTACTTCGACCTCCGCGTGCGCAAGGAGGGGTTCGACATTGCCCTCATGACCCAACGCCTCGACACGGCGCCCACGACGGAGCCCACACGACCGAAACCGAAACATCCCACAACCCCGCCACAGGACACCGACATGCGTTGGTCGGCGCCGGTGCCATGGCCTCCCCCTGACGCCGCACCAGGGTCCCGCCCATCACCGACGTCTCCCTGGGCCAACGATCCGCCGCCGCCAGACCGGCCCTCGTGATCACGCCCACCAACGTGGGGATCCCGTTCGACGTAAGCCCCGGCGCGGCGCGCGACGCGGCACGCCAAATCTTGAGCCAACGCCAGTTCCGGCCCGAACGTTCACCCAAGCCGCTCGAGGGAGTCCTCCGCTGGATCAGCGACCGGATCGACGGCATTGCCGACGCGATCGGCGACTTTCTCACCGGACTCTTCAGGCCCCTGTTCCGCATCCTTCCGGGAGATTTCGGGATCGTGCTCGGGTTCGCCCTCTGCACCGGAATCGCGGCGCTCGTGATCTGGCTCGTCAGCCGCAATGTGGTCCGTAGCCCCAAGCCCGCGGCCGACCATCCGAGCCAGAGTTCCGACGTCACCGACGATCCCAATGAGCTCGAAGCCGCGGCCCAACGCGCCGAGCGCGAGCAACGGTTCGACCTCGCGATCCGGTATCGCTATCGCGCAGGGCTGATCCGGCTTGATCGCGCGGGCGTGATCGAACTCCAACCGTGGAACACCGCCGCGCTGCTCACCCGCCGCGTCGCGTCCCCGCGGTTCGATCGGATCACCGACACCTTCGAGGCAGTGACCTATGGCGGACGCACCGCCAACGGATCGCAGGCAAACACCGTGCGCGCGGAATGGTCGACCCTTCTCACCGAAGTCATCCACCGATGACGGATCGCAGGCCTGCGCCCGGAGTGCGGGGCCGCTGGAACACGATCCCCACCGGTCTGCGCGCCGCGCTGGTCGTCGGCACAATTTTCCTGGTAATGATCGCGTCGGTCGGGATCGTGGACCGCGCGACCCGAGGACGTCAGGAACGTTCGTACGACACGCGCGGCTCGGCCCGCTCCACCGCTACCAACGGCGTGAAGGCCTTCCGCCTCTTGCTCGATCGCTACAACGTCTCGACCACCGACCTCGCCGGGTCACTGCGCTCTGCCGTCTCCCGCTCGCGCGTACCGCTCGACGCCACACTCCTGATTCTCGACTCGCCGTTCCCCACCAACGCGGATCGCCGCGCCGCGGCCGACTTCGCCCGACGCGGCGGCCGGGTGATCGTCGCCGGGTCGGGCGCGAGAGACTGGATCGACACTCGCCGGCCGGGCATCACGCACTCCGACGTGCGCACATCACGCATTCAGTACCCCCGCAAGTACCGCATCCAGACTTCCGGGACCACGCGATGGTCCACGCGCCGCGGCCCCGAACTCGTGGTCGCCCGCAGGCTCGGCGCGGGCCGGATGCTCTTGGTGGCCGACAGTTCGATCTTTCACAACCAACTCTTAGCGAAACGCGACAACGCGGCCGTGGCCCTGGCACTCGTCGACAACACCAACCGAGTCGCGTTCGCCGAAGGACTCCATGGCCTGAGTGGCGCCACCGGCTGGGCGGCGATCCCGGGCGGATGGAAGATCGCGATCATCGGCACGGCACTCGCGCTCCTCCTCGCGGCCACGGCCCGCGGCCGCCGGATCGGGCCCGCCGAACACGAGGGCCGAGCGCTGGATCCGCCGCGGCGTGCATCAGCCGACGCGCTGGCCGCGGCGCTCGGACGGGCGCGGCGGGCCGACGCGGCGCTCGGAAACCTCCGGACGATCACTCGCCAACGCGTCATCGCAGTGGGCGTGGATGCTGCCAGTGTGGACGCCATTACCGCGGATGCCACCGACGCCACCGTCCACGCCGCGGCACTCGCCGCCGGGTACTCAGCATCCGAAGCCGCCGCATTGGTCGGTCCGCTCACCGAGAAGCAGTCGGTCATTTCCCTTGGGCGAGCGTTCGCCCGCAGCCAGAGAGGAACCAAGTGAGAGAGATCCGCTCGCGTTTACTCACCGAGATCCGCAAGGTGGTGGTGGGTCAAGACGACACCGCCGACTTCGTCCTTGCCGCCATCTCCGTCCAAGGTCACGTGCTGCTGGAGGGCGTGCCCGGCGTGGCGAAGTCGCTCCTCGCGAGCACCATCGCCCGCGCGCTCGGCGTGTCGTTCCGAAGGGTGCAGTTCACCCCCGACATGTTGCCGTCGGACCTCACCGGCACCATGGCGCTACGCGGTCAGGAGCTGGCGTTCCGGCCCGGACCGGTCTTCACCAACATGCTCCTCGCCGATGAGATCAACCGCACGCCTCCCAAGGCGCAATCGGCGTTGCTCGAGGCCATGCAGGAGCGGCAGGTTTCGATCGACGGGACCTCGCACCCCCTGCCGGATCCGTTCCTCGTGATTGCCACCCAGAACCCCATTGAATACGAGGGCACGTATCCCCTCCCCGAGGCACAGCTCGACCGGTTCCTGCTCTCGGTGAGCATCGGCTATCCGGCGCCGGCCGACGAGCTCGCGATGTTGCACATCGCGCACCACGGCGTGGTCCCCGCATCGATGGACAGCGTGGAGGCAGTCACAAACCTCGAGGAGCTCGCCGCGTTGCGCGCACTCGTGGACGCCACCACCGTCAGCGACGACGTCCTCGGCTACATCGCCGCGCTCGGACTTGCAACCCGTCGCCTCCCGAGCGTCTTGCTCGGCGCAAGCCCTCGATCGTTGATGCACCTGCTCGCCGCGAGCAAGGCCTCCGCGCGCATGGCCGGGCGCGATTACGTGACCCCCGACGACGTGGCCTGGATGGCACCGGCGGTCTGGCGCCATCGTCTTTCACTCCGGCCCGAAGCCGAACTCGAACGCGGCACGAGCGACGACGCCATCCGGACGGCATTCGCATCAGTCGCGGTTCCGCGGTAACGCGTGCTCATCCTCTGGGTCGCGCTCGCGGCACTCGCGATTATCGCCCTCGGCATGGCGCCCGTGATGCCCACCCCGCGGGCGGGTCTCCTCAGCGCCGCGCTCGCGCTCAGCGCGATCGCGCTGCCCGGACCGATCGTCGCGCTTGGTGCCGTCGTGCTCGCCGGCGCGATCATCGCCGACGCGCTCTTCGCACGGCCCACACCGCACGCGACTCGCGACCTCCCCCGCCTCCTGGTGCGCGGTCAGGCCGGAAGGATCTCCGTCTCGGTCACCGACGCGCCGCCCGGAACGGTCCGGGTCCGCCAACCCCGCGCCGAGGAGGTGCGGGTTGCTCCACCCGAGTCCGATACCCGACTCGATGCGGACCTCATTGCCGATCGGAGAGGACGCCACCAACTCCAACCCGTCGCCATGCGCGTCACCGGACCGTTGCGGCTCGCGGCCTGGTACCGCACGGTGGGAGAGACGGCCGAGGTCATGGTCTATCCCGATGTTCCCAACGCCCGTCGAATCGCCACGGCGGTTCGCCGCGGGCTCTTTCGCGACTCTGGAGAACTCACCCGCGGTCCCCTTGGCCTCGGCACCGATTTCGAGTCCATTCGCGATTACCTCCCGGACGACGACATTCGCCAAGTGAACTGGCCCGTTACCCAGCGCCAGGGACGGCCGATGAGTAACCAGTACCGCGTCGAACAAGACCGCATCGTGATCGGCCTCGTCGACAGCGGACGCTTGATGAGCGCGCCCGTCGGTGATCGCACCAGGCTCGACGCTGCACTCGATGCGCTGACCGCAGTGGCCTATGTTGCCGACGAGCTCGGCGACCGATGCGGCGTTGTCGCGTTCGCGGACTCCGTGCGACGACGAATCGAGCCGCGTCGGCGTGGCGCCGACGGCATCGTGCGGGCGATCTTCGACCTCGAGCCCGCGCCCGTCGACGCGGCCTATGAGCGGGCATTCCATTCGGTGGGCGGCGGGAAGCGCGCGCTGGTGATGGTGTTCACCGACTTGCTCGATGACGCCGCGGCGTCTGAACTACTCCGTGCCGTCCCAGTACTGGCCCGACGCCATGCGGTGATCGTGGTCAGCGCGATCGACCCCGACCTCGACGGTTACCGGCGCACGCCGCCCGACACGGTTCCTGCGGTGTACCGAGCCGCCGCGGCGGTGGATCTGCTCGCGAATCGTCGCGCGGTGGTCTACGGGCTCGAACGCGCCGGCGCGACCGTGATCGAAGCGCTCCCGAGCGCCCTCACGGAGGCGTGTGTGCGCAGCTACCTCAGAGCGAAAACCCGCGCGCGTCTGTAAACCGCGGTCGTAAGGACATCGACTCCACCGAGGGGTTGGACACTACGACCGCATCGTGCACTGGGCGCCCCCGCCAGAACACCAACGTCCAGAACCCGCCACCGAGGAAGATCCCTACCGCGATTCCCGGGCCGATCCCGATCCCGGACGTTGACAGTGACCCCTCCACGATTCCGCAGAACAGCAACACCAGCGCGGTACCCGCCACGATCTCCACCGCGCCTGCGGCTTCGGCCCGCAGCGCATCGCCGCGTGTTCGGTAGCCCGGGGCCACCAACGCCCAGCCCATCCGCATCCCGGCAGCTCCGGCCACGATGATGCAGCTCAACTCGAGCACGCCGTGAGGAAAGACGAACTCGAAGAGCGGGCCGGAGTTCCCAACGTGTATCGCGAGTCCAAAGGTCGCGCCCAGCACCACACCTTGGTAGCCGAGCAGGAACAGCGCTCCGATCCCGCCCAGGATGCCCAGCGCGAAGACCATGAACGCGACGCGGATGTTGTTGGTGAAGATCGCAGAGGACACCTCGGCCTTCTCACCCGGCGAGAGTTTGAAATCGGCGCTGTCGCGCGTGATCACCGACTGCGCCCCACCCCCTGCAAGTCCCGCCGCTCGCGCGGGTTCACGCGTTGCCCATCCCGAGGCCATCAGCCACGGCACCATCAGGAAAAGGAACGCGACGAGCAAGAGCTGTGGACGTTCGCGAACCCGGCGCCAATAGCCCGTCGTGAGGAAGTGAACGATCCGCGGTCGACCGCGGTTGAACCCGTTGAGACGCTGCCGCGCCGCGATGACCCGCCGGCTCAGCGAAGCCAAGATCGGATCTCCGGGGAGCGCGCGCCGGGCAATCGCGAAGTCGGCCGCCGTCGCTCGGTAGAGCTCCGCGAACCGTCGCAACTGCGCGGGATCGCGGCGTAACGCGCGCCCGCGCCTGAGCATCGCGTCGAGTTCGGACCAGCGTGCTTCGCGCTCAGCAATGAATGGCTCACGATCCATACCGAGATTGTCTACCGTTCCGGGATGGAGTTGGATGACCGTCTCAGGATTTCCACTCCCGAAGGTGTGGTGGTGGAGCTGGTCGTCGCGGGAGTGGGATCACGATTCCTGGCCGGGATGCTCGACGTTCTGATCGAGATCGTGACGCTCGGCGCCGTGTACCTCACGTTCGGTGCTGCGGGTATCTCAGGCGGAATCGGTAACGCGGCCCTGATCGTCATCACCTTTTTGGTGTTCTTCGGGTATCAAATCCTGTTTGAGCTCTTCAACCAGGGCCGCACCCCGGGGAAAGCCGCCGCCGGGCTCCGCGTCATGAAAGTGAACGGCGACCCAGTGGATCCCACCGCGAGTCTCATCCGCAATCTGCTCCGGCTGATCGACGGCTGGATGGTCTTGACGTTCTTCATTTTTCCGGTGGGCTTCATCGCGGCGTTCGTCAGCGAACACAGTCAACGGCTCGGCGACCTCGCCGCCAGCACCATCGTGGTGCGCGAACGGTTCCAAGGAGCAGGCGTCGCAATCTCGCGAGCGCTGACCATCGCGGCACCAGCCAGCTTGGCGTGGGATGTGGGGGCGATCACGGGCGACGAGGTTGCCGTGGTCAAGCGCTACCTCGAACGACGCGACGCGCTCCCTGTCCATGCGCGCATCCAACTCTGCGGCCAGCTCGCCACCCGATTTCGCACGCGTATCCCCGGCATGAACATCAACCTGGCCGACGAGCAGTTACTCGAATGGGTCCTCGCCCGGAAGCAAGGCCTCACGTCAGCGGACGAGCGGCGTTAGGTACCGGTCCCCAGCCACGAGAAGGGCTGGACCGACAGGTTGCGCAACGTAGCGAACGCGATCACCACCACGAGCGCACCGACCAACCAGCCTCGCGATACACGGAGCATCGGCCAACGGGGGCCACCGAATCCCCGCGTCAGACTCACAAACGCGGCCCAGGCCAGGAGCGGAAGGACGAGCACCGCGAGCACGTTGAGATCGAGCGCGGCCATCAACTGCCCATTGAGCAGCTGATGCACGGCACGCGTGCCACCGCACCCAGGGCAATCGAGCCCGGTCATGGCCTTGAACGGACAGATCGGCGGACCACCCGCCGGGTCCACGAGCGCGAGTGCGACGCACCCCGCGGCCATCAGGCCTCCGGCCATCACCGGTGCCGCGTACGGCCGGCGCATCACGCCGACACGCGTTGCGGTCTCCATGACCGTCAACCCTGGCACAGCCCGACGGATCAGGCCGGCACCGCGCCCTTCGACACCCAGAAATCATTGAGCGCGCCCTGCACCTTGAACTGCCATACGAAGAAACCCGCGAGCGGGAGCAGGACCCACAACCCGGTGAGAGCGGTCACCGGGCTCTCCCGTCCGTCGGCGAGGTAGATCTTCTCGATTTCGCTCGGCAGCAGGAACCAGTTCACAACACCACACACAAACGCCAGCAGCAACCCGACCAGACCACCGACGCCCTCGCCGGCCCAGTTCTTGTTCTCCTCGAACGCCCAGTAGGTCCAGGCCAGATGCCAGATCCCACACGTGACGAAGGTGAGCAGGATGGTGATCCCGGCGCTCCGGGCCTCACCCACCTGACCCCGAGTAGCGAGGCCCACCGCCGGCGGTGGCGCCACGGGCGGTGGTGCGGGCGGCTCTGGAGGCGGCGGCGGAGACTGGTCATCGGTCATGGCTTCATCATCGTCGGCCCTCCGGCGCCAAACGCGGACCTCCTCCCCGACCCAAGTCTTTGACCAATCGGCCATGACGCCCGTAGCGTTCGACATTCATCACGTCGCACTCTGGAGGAGTAGTCATGGCCGATTGGGGTTTCGAAACGCGTCAGGTTCATGCAGGGGCTGAACCGGACCCCACCACCGGCGCACGGGCAGTCCCGATCTACCAGACCACGTCCTTCGTATTTCGCGACACCGAGCACGCGGCAAACCTCTTCGGCCTCGCCGAAATGGGGAACATCTACACGCGGATCATGAACCCCACCCAGGCGGTGTTCGAGGCCCGCGTCGCAGCACTCGAAGGTGGCATCGGCGCGCTCGCTACGAGCAGCGGCCAAGCCGCGCAGACGATCGCGCTGCTGAACCTCGCGGAGAACGGCGGCCACATCGTCGCGAGTTCGTCGCTCTACGGCGGCACCTACAACCAACTCCACTACACCTTTCCGAAGATGGGCATCGAGGTGTCGTTTATTGCCGACCCCGACGATCTCGACGCGTGGAAGGCGGCCATCCGTCCGAACACGAAAGCCTTCTACGGTGAGTCGATCGGCAACCCGAAGGGCGATATCTTCGATTTCGAGGGGATCTCGGACATCGCGCACGCCGCAGGCATTCCACTGGTGATCGACAACACACTTGCGTCGCCCTACCTGTGCCAACCGCTTTCGCACGGCGCCGACATCGTGACGCACTCCGCCACGAAGTTCATCGGCGGTCACGGCACATCGATCGGTGGCATCATCGTGGACGGTGGAACGTTCGACTACGAGAGCAGCGGACGATTCCCCAACTTCACCGAGCCGGAGCCGAGCTACCACGGTCTCGCATTCTCCGCGCTCCCCGAGGCGCTGTTCCCCGCGCGGTACATCCTCAAGGCCCGGCTCACGTACCTCCGCGACATCGGCGCCGCGATCTCGCCGTTCAACGCGTTCCTCATGATCCAGGGGATCGAGACCTTGAGTCTGCGCATGGAACGGCACTGCCAGAACGCCACTGCGGTCGCCCATTGGCTCGAGGCACGGGACGAGGTGGAGTGGGTCGCGTACCCGGGCCTTGCGTCGAGCCCTTGGAACGCTCGCGCCAAGCAGTACCTGCCTCGCGGTCAGGGCGCGATCATCGCGTTTGGGATCAAGGGCGGACTAGAAGCCGGCCGGAAGTTCATCGACAGTCTTGAGTTGATCAGTCATCTCGCCAACGTGGGCGATGTGCGCACTCTCGCAATCCACCCGGCCAGCACAACCCACCAGCAACTCACCCCGGACGAGCAAGACGCCGCGGGCGTCACCCCGGAGCTGGTCCGGCTGTCCATCGGCATCGAGTCCGTGGACGACATCACCGCCGATTTGGACGCCGGGTTCCGCGCCGCGAAGGGCGCGTAGCCCCATCGCGGGCCTGATCCCGGTGACGGGTGCATGGCGGCCCGGCGACCCGCCGGGCAGTCGGCAGTTCGCCACCCTGTTCGACGCGCGACCGCACGTGCTCGAAACCGGCGGACAGCTCGCGCACGTCACCGTGGCGTACGAAACCTGGGGCCAGCTGAACGCCGATCGATCGAACGCGCTCCTTGTGCTTCACGCCCTCACCGGCGACAGCCACGCCTGCGGACCGGCCGGTCCCGGACACCCCCAGGCCGGTTGGTGGGAGACGATCGTGGGGCCGGATAAAGCGATCGACACCGATCGGTTCTTCGTGGTGTGTCCCAACGTGCTCGGCGGTTGTCAGGGCACCACCGGACCGGCCTCCACGGACCCGTCCACGGGCGCGCCCTACGGATCCCGATTTCCGGTCGTCACGATTCGGGACCAGGTGGTGGTGGAAGCCGCCCTGGCCCACCTCCTCGGTATCCACCAATGGTCCGCGGTCGTGGGGGGCTCGATGGGCGGGCAGCGCGCGCTGGAATGGGCGGTGTCGTTCCCAGACCGCGTGCCTCGCTCCGTGATCATCGCCTGCGGCGCGCGCGCCACTGCCGAAGAAGTCGCGTTGTGTTCGCTCCAGATCCGCGCGATTCAAGCCGACCCGGCCTACCGAGGTGGTGACTACTACGACCCCGCGCTCGGCGACGGTCCGTGGCGCGGGATGTCACTCGCTCGCGGTATCGGCCAGGTGTCGTATCGGTCCGAGGTTGAGTTCGACACGCGCTTCGGCGTGGGCCATCAAGGCGACGAACAACCGCTCGAAGGTGGCCGGTACGCGATTGAATCCTACCTCGAGTACCACGGCGAGAAGCTCGCGACGCGTTTCGATGCGAACACCTACGTGACCCTGTCCCGGGCCATGAACAGCCACGACGTCGGTCGCGGCCGCGGTGGCATTGCTGCGGCGCTTGCCCGCGTGAGTGGTGTGGTCACACTCGCGGGCATCGCGACGGATCGGCTCTATCCACCGCGCCTGCAACACGAGCTCGCCGCGCTCATCCCGGGGGCCAAGCCAGTGACCATCATCGACTCACTCGATGGTCACGACGGTTTCCTCACGGAGCACGAGGCCGTCGGCACGCTCATTCGCCGCGCGCTCGTCTGACCCTCGGCCCCGACGAGTCAGGGTTCCAGGGTTCGGCGGCCTTCCAACGCGCGTCCGAGGGTGACCTCATCCGCGTACTCGAGGTCACCACCCACCGGAAGCCCACTCGCGATCCTCGTCACCCGAATCCCGCTGTCGCTCAACGCCCGTGCCAAGTACATCGCGGTGACCTCGCCGTCAGTGTTCGGATTCGTGGCCAGGATCACTTCGGTGACGCCGTCCGGGCCCAGCCTGCTCAGCAGTTCCTTGATCCGCAACTGGTCGGGACCGATCCCTTCGATCGGAGAAATCGTCCCCTGGAGCACGTGATACGAGCCACGGAACTCTTGGGTCCGCTCGACCGCAACGATGTCGCGCGGTTCCTCCACCACACAGATCACGGTTCGGTCACGCCGGTCGTCGAGACAGAACTGGCACAGCTCGCCTTCGGCGATGTTGAAGCAACGTCGACACCACGAGATCTTTTCTTTGACCTCGACGATCGAAGCCGCCAGGCGACGCGCATCTTCGGGCGCAACGCGCAGCAAATAGAACGCCACCCGTTGCGCCGACTTGGGGCCGATCCCAGGCAGTCGACCCAGTTCGTCGATCAGGCGTTGGACGGGACCCGCGTAGACCGACGTCATCGCACGGGGAGACCGGGTCTAGCCAAGGCCGAACGCGCTCAAGTCCATGCCGCCGGTGACGCCGCCCATGCGCTCCGACTGCAACGCTTGGGCGGCTCGATTCGCATCGGCAACCGCGGCCACCACGAGATCCTGCAGCATCTCGATGTCGTCGGGGTCAACGACATCCGGGGCAAGCGTGATGGAGAGGAGATCGCCGGTACCGGTGACGGTGGCCGTGACCATCCCGCCGCCCGCGCTGCCTTCCACTTGTGTCTCGGCCAGCGCAGCCTGCGCGGCAAACATGTCCTCCTGCATCTGCTGGACCTGTCGCATCATGTTGTTCATTGGAGGCTTCGATTTGGCCACGGGACTCCCTAAGATTTCGGCTGTTCTTCCACCACGGTCGCACCGAATGTATCCGTGAGCCGGGACAACGAATCTACTTCCGCACCCTCGGTGATCGGCGCGTCCGTCAACTCGTGGGGTTCGAGAAACTCCACGGGGTCAGGGTCGGGCGGCGGCGGTTCCGTCTCGGATGCGTCGTGCCGACGATGCGGGGGCTCATCTCCGGGCGCCCATTCATGCGCGGTGAACATGAACCGGGGTGCAGCTCCGAGTTCGTGAATAAACGCCTCGCGGATCGAGTGGGCATCCTTCTGGAACTTGGGCTTCACGGTGTCGATATGGGTGCGCGCGACGCCGAAGACGATCACGTTGCCATCCACGCGTACCGGTTGCGCCTCCATGATCCCGGCCTGGAGCGCTCGCGGCAGGCTCTCGATCACCGCGGCCCACGCCACGATCACGTCGTCGAGGGCGAAGGTGATGTCGCCGGCCACCTCCGCCCCGGCCGCGGGGGCATCGGGCACTGCGTCACTGGAGGCAGAGGCCGGAGCGGGAGCCGGCGGCGCCGGACTCGATGACCCCGGCGACTCGGATCCGCCGGCGTCCGCCTTGGCCCGGCGCAGGGCTCCGAGGGCCGGGGGCTTCACCCGCGGGGTTGGTGGTGCATCTCCCGCCGCGGGGGTGACCGGCGTGGGCACGGCCGGTGGGGGCGCAGCCTGCGGGCGCTCGGCCCGCGGCGCCGCCGCGCGCGACGGGCTGCCCGACCGAGTAGCCGGCGCCGAAGTTGGCTGCGTCGGTGAGAGCGCGCCCGATGCACCCTCGCCGAGACGGGCTTCGAGCCGCTCAACTCGATCGGTGAGTGACCGCACTGCGTTCGCGGTTTCGCGCCGCGCGAGGCGCACCAATGCGATTTCCAACACCAGTCTCGGATCCGCGGCATCGGTACCACGCATGTCGACGACGGCCTGGCCCAACGTCTCCAACGCGCGCACGAGCGCGGCGTTTCCCATGGTCTCGCCTACCGCTCGCAAGCGGACACGCGTTTCTTCGGGCTCGTCGATCTCGACCCGGCCCGCGGCGGCCACGCTCACGAAGGCGTCGCGCAACGCGCGCAGCAGACCCTCGGCAATACGACGCGGATCGTGGGCGGCGTCGAGGAGCGCCGCCACGCTGAGGAGCACACCGGCCACGTCTTCGGCCGCGATGGCATCGAGAATCGCCATGCGCAGTTCGAACGGTGCTCCGCCCAATGCCGACTCGACGGCAGCCACCGTGACCGCTTCACCGGTAGCCAGAACAAGGTCGAGGAGCGATTCAGCATCACGCGCCGAACCCCCGGCCGCGCGGGCCAGAATCGCGAGCGCGTCGGGCTCGAACACCACACCTTCGTCGCCCAAGACCGACGCGAGGAGTCGGCACAACTCGTCGACGGTCAGGTATTTGAACTCGAAGTGTTGGGTCCGCGACCGGATGGTGGCCAACACCTTTTCCGGTTCGGTGGTGGCGAGGATGAACACCACGTGCGCGGGTGGTTCCTCGATCGTCTTGAGCAACGTGTTCGACGCCGCGGGCGTGAGCATGTGCACCTCGTCGAGGAGGTACACCTTGCGTTTCGACGTGGCTCCGAGACCGAGGCTGATTCGCGAGACCAGATCGCGGGCTTCATCCACACCGCGTTGTGAGGCCGCGTCCATCT
>JANPBJ010000183.1:0-61698 GCA_031430375.1 Acidimicrobiia bacterium | reverse complement strand
CCTTGTGCAGCCGGCGTTGGCTCTGCCAGGACTCGATACGGTCGTGATCCACTTCGACGCGGCCCGTGTACTGCAACTCGATGTCCATGGCCGCGAACTCGGCGTCCGAGCCCGCCTGGGCCAACGCGCCACGGTCCCGAGCATCCACAGCTTGGTGCAGCCCCGTCGACCGCACGCTGCACCTCGGTCTCGAGCCCCGTCAGCACCCGTCAGTGGCCTGCTGGTGCCATGACGGATCCAACCCCGCCGCAGGAGATCATCGGACGACCACTATGGGGAACCGAGTGTGAGCGTGGTGTTAAAGCGGGTTCCGAGAGCGATGCAGGCACCAAGTTACGACCCGGGACCGGCCCTCCTATCCACAGAAGAGCTAGAACCAGCGAGTGATCTCGACCTTCACCCTCGGCATCGTCACTCCCGTGGTCACTCGTATACCCGGCGCGCATGCGAGTTGGGAAACGACCGCAGGGATCACCGACATCACGCAGGTCGTCTCCGCAGCCGAGCACCTTGGTTACGACTTCTGCACCTGTAGTGAGCACATCGCGGTTCCCATCGACGTTGCCAACGCCCGTGGTGGCACCTACTGGGATCCGCTCGCGGTGTTCGGCTATCTCGCGGCTCGGACCACCACGATCAAGCTCGCCACCTTCGTTCTCGTGCTCGGGTACCACCACCCGCTCGCACTGGCGAAGCGGTACGGCACACTCGACGCCGTGAGCGGCGGTCGGATCATTCTCGGCGTCGGCTCCGGATCACTCGAAGAAGAGTTCGCACTGCTCGGCGCAGAGTTCGCCGGGCGCGGTGTGATCGCCGACGACGCAATGCGTGCGCTACGCGCCGCGCTCTCCCAACGCCTACCGAACTACCACGGTGACCACTTCTCGTTCGAGAACGTGCTCGTCGAGCCGCATGCGGTCCAGACGCACGTGCCGCTCTGGGTCGGCGGGCACACTGCGCGATCTCTGCGCCGCGCGGTTGAACTCGGCGACGCGTGGGCACCGTTTGGCCTGCGTACCACCGAACTCGCCGACTTGCTCAGCCGCGCCCGGGACACCGCCGCTTGGAATGACCGCACGGTTCCACTCGAGGTCATCCTCCAGAACGACCGCCCGTGGGACCCGGGAGCGGACCCCGACCGGACCGCGCAACAAATCGGACGCCTGAAATCCATCGGCGCCACCGGCCTCGCGGTGCGGTTGATCCATCATTCGGCGAACCACTATTGCGAGCAGCTCGCAGCACTGCGATCCCTCACTCCGCCCGACTCGTAGGATTCACCGCCGATGAGCCTCCGAATCGCTGCCTTGGTCAAGCAGATCCCCGCGTTCGAAGAAATGGCCCTCGGTGCCGACGGGCGACTCGTACGCACCGGTCTCGAACTCGAGCTCAGCGCCTATTGCCGCCGCGCGATCGCCCAAGCGGTCGCATTGGCTGCGGCAACCCCGGGCGCCACCGTGACGGTCTTCACACTGGGCCCCCCGACCGCGGCGGATTGCCTGCGCGAGGCGATCGCCTGGGGAGCCGACCACGACGTCTCCACCGTCGGATTTCTCATCACCGACCCCGCGTTCGCCGGTTCCGACACGCTTGCCACCGCCAGAGCCCTGGCGGCGGCCCTAGAGCGTGAAGGCCCATTCGATCTCGTACTCACCGGCCGCAACTCCGTCGATGCCGATACTGGCCAAGTAGGTCCTGAACTGGCGCAGCTGCTCGGGCTTCCCTTCGTCACCGGCGCGCGTCACCTCACACTCGCGGAGAACACACTCGACATCCGCGCGGAGCATGACGACGGGTGGGCCCAGGTTCGAGTCGCCCTGCCGGCGGTCGTCAGCACGGCAGAACGGCTGATCGATCCGTGCAAGGTCGACCCGCTCCGACGCGCCGCCGTTCCCAACGATCGGATCGCCACCCTCAGCGCGGACGACCTCGGTCCCGGTCCGTGGGGCGCGGCCGCGAGTCCCACCCACGTCGGGGAAACCCGCCACGTGGGATCAGCGCGCCTCACCCGACGCGACCCCGCCGCATCACTCGCCGACCAGATCGACGCGGCCGTCGGGCTCCTCATCCAACGCGGTGCCCTCGATCGTGATCACGACACCGATCTCGATCACGGCGCGGTCGCAGGCGTCGCCGATCTCGAAGCCGTGGAGATCGGCGTGATCGTCGAGCCCGAACGCGCGCGCCTGACGCGCGAACTCCTTGGAGCCGCCCGAGACCTGGGTGCGTCACCCGTGGCACTGGTCACCGAACCGCTCGACACCCAGGCCATCGATCAACTCGGCTCATGGGGCGCCGACAGCATTGTGTATCTCGAAGGCATCGTCCTCGCCAACGAACAGGACACCGCGGCTGGCGTGGTGATCTGGGCGCAGGCGCTCGACCCATGGGCGATTCTCGCACCAGGCACTGCGTGGGGCCGCGAGGTGGCGGCTCGAACCGCGGCGGCCCTCGGTGCCGGCCTCACCGGCGATGCGGTGGAGCTCGAGCGAGATGCGGACGATCTCGTCGCGTGGAAGCCCGCCTTCGGTGGCCAAATCGTCGCGGCGATTCGCTGCTCGACCCGCCCCCAGATGGCCACCGTGCGCTCTGGCGTTCTCCCCCATCGAGACCCGCGCGTGCACACGCCGCCGATCACCGTGATCCCGCTCGAGTCGAACAGCCGAGTGGAGATTCTGGCGCGCACCCGGGACGACAACCTCGACACGCTCGCCGACGCGCATGCGGTGGTAGGGATCGGTCAAGGTGTGGATCCGAGCGACTACGCGGAGCTTGACCCATTGCTCGAGCTGCTTGGCGCGGAACTCGCCGCGACCCGGAAGGTCACCGACCGAGGTTGGCTCCCCCGCTCCCGCCAAATCGGCATCACCGGTCGCAGCATCGCGCCTCGCCTGTTCGTGAGCATCGGCGCGCACGGCAAGTTCAACCACATGGTGGGAGTGCGCACCGCGGGCACGGTCCTCGCGATCAACTCGGATCCCCATGCGCTCGTATTCGACGCCGCCGACATCGGGATCATCGGCGATTACCGCAAAGTCCTCCCGGCGCTCACCGCCGCCATCCGGAACCGCACCGAATAATTCATCCGCGGCCACGCCGAAGCCGGACGAGCAATCAAAACGAACCGGAGCGAAGCACAGGAGAGCCGCGAGGTAGGCGTCCCGACCCACGACCACCTCGAACGATTCATCCGCGGCCACGTCAAAGCCGGACGAGCAATCAAGACGAACCGGAGCGAAGCGGAGGTGAGCCGCGAGGGAGGCGTCCTTACCCACGACCACCTCGAACGACCCGAACGCGAGCGTGCCGAAGCCGGACGAGCAATTATGTAGTCGCCAACTTCTCGAGGATCTCGAGTTCCTCGCCGAGGTAATCGATGAGCGACCAGATGTCCGGCACCATGTCGCGGTCGGCCACGAGGCCGAAGTCGAGGTTCCCGTTGTACGACATGAGGGTCATGTTGAGACCAACACCGTCGACGATCGCCGAGATCGGATAGATCCCTTCCATGCGAGCGCCGCTCGTGTACAGCGGAAACTGTGGGCCCGGCACATTTGAGATCACCACGTTGAACGGCAGGTTCACCCGGTCCATCAGCCGGGCGCGTGCCGCAACTCGACTCGCGGTTCCCAGCACCGACGGCGGCGTGAACTGGGCGAAGTCTTGGAGCAGCGTGGCCGGCAAGGCGCCGTGGGTGTCCTTGGCCACGGCCATCTCCGCCTGCATCATTTCAATTCGCCGGCGCGGATCGGCCTCATCCGTGGGCAAGACCGCGACCATCGCCGAGATCTTGTTTCCACCAACGCCGCGCTCGCTGTCGTCGCGAATCGAGACCGGAACCATCGCAAGAAGCGGACCCGCCGGCAATGCGTCGTGGTCGATCAACCAGCGTCGGAGCGCGCCGGCACACAACGCCATCACAACATCGTTGACGGTCGCACCCATCGCGTTCTTCACGGTCTTGACGGAACTGATGGGCAGGGATCCGAACGCCCAACGCCGATGAGGCGTGATCACGCCATTGAAGGGAGTGCGGGGAGCGGAGACCGACGGGCGCGACAACACGTCGTCGCGTTTTTTGACCCCGGGCGCACTCAGCGCGAAGTTGCGCATGATCGCGCCGAGTGCCGGAACCGATTGCCGGGCGAGGCGCATCCCCACGCGCGGTTGGGTCATTGCGCCCAACATGCCGCGCGCCAACATCTCGCGTGAACTCGGCTCGCGCTCCCACTGCCACGGAGTCGCGGGCGGCGGTGTGGGCGGTGCTTCGGGCTCGAGATCGAGCAAGACGCCGAGAATCTCCGCGCCGGCTACCCCGTCGATACACGCGTGGTGGATCTTGGTGAGCTCTGCGATGAAGCCGCCTTCCAGGCCCTCGATCACGTACATCTCCCACAGCGGGCGCGTCCGGTCGAGGTGGCGCGCCGCGATGCGCACCGCGAGCTCGGCTAACTGACCGCGATCGCCCGGCGGCGGCACCGCGATATGACGCAGATGGAAGTCGAGGTCGAAGTCTGGATCCTCGATCCAATACGGGTGATCGAGCCCGAGCGGAACTTCCACGAGTCGACGCCGGAACTGCGGTACGAGGTGCAAACGCGCCTCGATGAGCTCCCGGATCTCGTGGTAGCCCACCGGACGCGGCGCGGTCGACGGGTCAAAGATCGCCAGCGATGCCACGTGTCCGTAGGTCGTGGGCGTCTCCATGCGGAGGAAGCTGCTGTCCAGTCCCGTGAGTTGACGCATGACGGCCTCCGAAGGCGTGAGTGGTGACCCGCAGGCTACGGGATCGCACCCTCCGTTCCCAGAGCTACCCTTCCGCCGTATGGGAGTGATTCGGCGGTCGGTCCAGATAGTCCTTGCTGCGGTCGTGGGGTTGATTCCCGTCGCGTGCGCACCGATCTTTGACGCCACGTGCAAGAAGTCCCTGGTGACTTCGACCGCTGGCCCCATCGGTGATGCTGCGCTCGTCGAGATATCGGGAATCCACATCGGCGTGAGGAACCCAGGTATCTGGTGGGTCCATAACGACTCCGGGGACACCGCCCGCGTCTTCGCTCTCGATGCCGCGGGAGCCACACGCGGCACGTATGCGTTCGCTGCCACCACCGCGCTCGACTGGGAAGACATCGCCGTGGTCTCCGGGCCCACTCCCGGATCCGGCACGATCTACGCCGCCGACATTGGGGACAATCCCGGGAATCGGGCCGAGGTCCAGGTCTACCGAGTTGTCGAACCCGCGGTCCCACTTACTGGCTTGCCCGCGGTGGCGACGCTGCCCGCGGTGGAGACACTGCACCTGACCTATCCCGACGGTGCTCATGATGCTGAAGCCTTCATGGTCGATCCGGTGTTCGGCGACCTCGTCATCGTCGCGAAGTCCCTCACCGGCGGCCCGGTCAACGTCTATCAGGCGCCGGCCAACCTGGCAGCCGGGAGCACCACCGCACTCACCAACGTCGGAACGCTTCCTCTCGGCGCCGGCCTCACCAACGCGGTCACCGCGGCCGACGTGACGGCCGACGGCAAGGCCGTCGCGGTCCGCACCTATGGCAAGGTGTTGGTCTATAACCGCAACGTCACCTCGAAGCTTTGGACGGCATTCGGCGGTACGGCGTGCAGCGCTCCGGTTCCGGCCGAGGCTCAAGGCGAGGCGGTCGGCTTTCGGGCCGACGGCAAGGCACTCGCGACCGTGAGCGAAGGTGCCAACCAGACGCTGCACCTCTCGACGGTCCCGTAACCAGTACCGCTTCGGTCAGCTTGCGGAGGCGTCTTTCTTCACCGGACGCCAGAACACGACGAGCAGGGCGATCGCGCCGCCACCACCGGCGACGAGCGCAGTCAGCAAACCCTTCCAACCGAAGAGCCACACCGAATCGATCGAGTCATCGATCGACCATTGGCCGGCGCCGATGCCGGCAATCGCGATGCCCGTGAGTAACAGCGTGAGTACGTACTCGTAACCCTCGCCCGGCCGGAAGATGAAGAAGCCATTCTTCAAGTGGTTCGTGATGAGCGCCACGAGCATCACGCCCACGACCCCCCCGCTGGCGAGCGGAGTCAGAAACCCGAGAATCAACATCGCGCCCGCGCCCAGTTCGGTGAGACTCGCAAGCCACGCGTGCAGGATCCCCGGTTTCATCCCGAGCGACTCGAACCAGCCGGCCGTACCGTCGATCTTTCCGCCTCGAAAGATGTGGTTGTAACCGTGGGCGATCATGACGATTCCCACTGCCACCCGCAGGATCAGCAATCCCGCGTTGATTCCGTCGAAGTTGTCCACGCCGTCCCTTTCGTTGCCGTGAACGCCCGAACCTACTGGTGCCGAGCGCGACCGTGGCTGATATCCGCGGTTGACCGCTCCTCGCCGCGTACGGTGCTGCTGGACTCGTCGCCGAGCATCGGAAGAATCCTGTGGAGACTCAATGCCTTGACCTGCTCTCGTTGACCTGCCCTCGCTGCGACCGTGAGGTCGAGGTTCGGTTCTACGGACCATGTCCAGAGTGCGTGGCCGCACTCCACGCGAAGTACCCCGGCGCGCAGCGGACGATCGCGACCGAGGAGTACGTCCCCAAGATGAACGTCACGCCCAACGCCGTCGCCACCAAGGACTAACCTTCCCGCTCTCGCGCCTGCGGCGCAGGCCGCTCGGGCCACGGCTCGGGCGTCGACCGGCTAGACCGCGCGATTTGTAGCCCTCGCCTTCGATTTCCGCTCTCGCGCCTGCGGCGCAGGCCGCTCGGGCCACGGCTCGCGCCTGCGGCGGAGAACTCGGCGTAACCTGACGAGGACGTCAGTATTCGCGAGTCGGGGGAACATGATGCGGACCGAAGACCTGATCCTGGTCAGCGTGGACGACCACGTGGTGGAACCTCCCACCCTCTTCGACAACCACCTGCCGACCAAGTGGAAGGAGTTCGCACCGAAGAGCGTGCACCGCGACGGCATCGACGTCTGGGAGTTCGAAGGCAACGTGATTCCCAACATCGGGTTGAACGCCGTTGCCGGTCGGCCGCCCGAGGAATACAACATCGAACCGACGTCCTACGACATGATCCGCGCTGGTTGTTACGACATCCACGAGCGCGTGAAGGACATGAACCGCAACGGGGTCCTCGGCTCGATGTGCTTTCCGAGCTTCGTGCAGTTCTGCGGCCAGCTGTTCAGCAAATCCAAGGATCTCGACACGTCACTCCATCTGCTGCGCGCCTACAACGACTGGCACATCGACGAGTGGTGCGGAACGTACCCGGGCCGTTTCATGCCGCTATCGATCCCACCGATTTGGGACCCGCAGCTCATGGCCGATGAAGTGCGGCGGGTCGCGAAGAAGGGCTGCCACGCGGTCACCTTCTCGGAGAACCCGTACAAGCTCGGCTGGCCCCACATCTTCGATGGTCACTGGGACCCGTTCTTCGCTGCGTGCGAGGACGAAGGCACGGTCATCTGCCTGCACATCGGCTCGAGCAGCACCCAGATCGAGATCGCACCCGGTGCGCCCATCGACGTGATGATCACGCTCACGCCGCTCAACACCATGCAGGCCGCGACCGACCTCGTCTGGAGTCCGGTGTTGCGCAAGTTCCCCAACCTGCAGTTCGCACTGAGCGAAGGCGGCACCGGTTGGATCCCGTACTGGCTCGAGCGACTCGACTACGTCTACCACCAGCATCATTTCTGGACCGGCCAAGACTTCGGTGACACCCCGCCGAGCCAGGTGGCGCGCGACCACTTCTCGTTCTGCTTCATCAGCGACCGCGCCGGCGTGGAACAGCGCGCCGCGATCGGGCTCGACAGTGTCACCTGGGAATGCGACTACCCGCACTCCGATTCAAGTTGGCCGAACTCGCCGGAGTCGGTCACCAAACAGATGGCCGGAATCGAAGACGCGGTCGTGAACAAGTTCACCCACGAGAACGCGATGCGCATCTACCAGTTCGATCCGTTCGCGCATCGTTCCCGAGCAACCGCGACCGTCGGAGCACTCCGGTCCGAAGTCACGGACTAACGCTTCGCAACGCCCATCGGCTCTCCGCTTCGAGCAACCAAATCAGGGGCAACAGGTGGAGCCCGTCGTGGAAGCTACGGCATCGTCCTTGCCGAACTCGTCGATGTCATCGTGCTTCACGTACCACTCCCAGCGCTGACCGTCGGGCGCTTCGAGCCAGGTCTCGGTCTTGGCCGCGAAGCAACAGGTGGTCTCGGCAACCTCAGTGGTTGCGAGCCCAACGGCGGCGAGGCGCACATCGGCGGCGGCCACGGCCTCCGCGCTCGGCACTTCGACACCGAGGTGATTCAGAGTCCCGGGCTCTCCTACTCCCGAGAACAAAACGAGCTTGAGTGGCGGTGCGGCAATCGCGAAGTTGGCGTACCCCGGCTTCACCTTGACCGGGCCGGTACCAAACATTTTCGTGTAGAAGGCGATGGCGTCATCGAGATTGTCGACGTTGAGCGCGAGCTGGAGCCGCCCCGAGGCGGGGGCTGCGAGGTCGGGTGCGAGGGTTGTTTCCATGGTCGGGCTCCGTTCGTCAAATGTTTCATCCATCGATCACTGTTGTATCGACGCTGATCAATATATAGTTACCGTATCGACGGATGTCAATATGACACTCATCGACGTGACGCCAGTCGCATCACCTTGCCAGTGCCGGGTGCGAGAACGAGAGGTTTTGATGGACGTACAACCGATCACCGCCTGCTGCGATGGTCTGCTCGCCGCGCCGCTCAGCGAGGCCGCTGCGGAGGATCTCGCCGACGCCTTCAAAGTGATGGCCGACCCGGTGCGCCTCCGCCTCCTCAGCATCGTGGCCGCCGAGGGCGAGACCTGCGCCTGCAATCTGACCACCCCACTCGGCAAGAGCCAGCCGACCATCAGCCACCACCTGTCGGTCCTCACCGACGCCGGTTTGCTGCGTCGCGAGAAGCGTGGGAAGTGGGCCTGGTACTCCGTGGCGCCGGAGCGGTTCGCGGTCTTGCGCGACGCGCTAGCCGGCGAACCGGTCCCTGCACACCAATGACGCGCCAGCCGATGCCGCGCACACTCGCGCGCCAAGCCCTCGCCGAATACCTCGGCACGATGTTGCTGGTGGCGGTCGTCGTTGGCTCGGGGATCATGGCGTCGCGCCTCTCCCCCACCGACGTCGGCCTGCAACTGTTCGAGAACTCGTTCGCGACGGCCGGCGGACTCATCGCGCTGATCCTCGCCTTCGGTTCGATCTCGGGCGCGCACTTCAACCCGGTCGTGAGCTTGATCGACTGGCGACTCGGCGGGTTGGCCCTGCACGCACTTGGCGTATACATCGCCGCGCAGATCACCGGCGCGATCAGCGGCTCGATCCTCGCCAACCTGATGTTCGACCTGTCGGCGGTCGAGTGGTCGACCAAGGCCCGGAGCGGTTCCGGAATCTGGCTCGCCGAAGGAGTCGCGACGGTCGGGCTCGTGCTCGTGATCTTTGGTTCGGTGCGTGGCGGGAACGGGCGGGCCACGCCATTCGCGGTGGGTGCCTACATCGGCAGCGCGTACTTTTTTACCAGTTCAACGAGCTTCGCCAACCCGGCAGTCACCATCGGCCGCGCCTTCACCGACACGTTCGCCGGCATCGAACCGGCCGACGTTGCGGGCTTCATCGCGGCGCAGCTCGTGGGCGCCGTCATCGCATACGGATTCCTCCGATTCCTGTTCCCCACATTCGACGGCGCCAACACCGTGGTCCCGCATGATGCGCAAGTCTCGCCGTGACCACCATCAGTGCGCTTGATTGTCTACGTCGCCTCGAGTAGCGGCACGCTGGCGGCCTTCGGGGCGGCCGGCTGCGGCGCGTCGAGCCGCTCGGCGCTGTGGTCGACGAACGTCGACGCGATCAACACCGCCGGTCCGGTGCCCGCGCTCGGCAAGGTCTTCGTTGGGACCATCGACGGACGCCTGATCGCGTAGGGGCTCTGAGCTAGGACGAACCCGTCCGGGGCAGGTGGCGGAGCTGGGGCACCAGACCGGCCCGAGCGAGCATCCGCACCGCGCGTTCGGCCGCGACATCAATCACGACGGCATCGCCCGGCTCCCGGCTGACGAGGAACGACACCATGCAATCGTCACACGCCGAGGTCTCCCGCATCACACATTCATCGCAGCTAATGATCACCGGTCCACCATGACACGAGGGTGAGACCATGCCCGCGAGAAGGTTCAGCGAACGGGGATACCAGTGCCGGCGTCGACCCTCTCGGCGGCCGTGAGATCGATCGAGCCCCCCTGAATGGACCGCATCGCGTCGCGGCCGCTCCCGATCGCCTGGTCCATGTTGAAGTACTGCCATTCACCGAATCGACCGACTGTGTGAATCCCCTGCCCCTGCAACCACTCCAAGATGGTGCCCACCGCTTCCTCGTGGTCGAGTGTGTAAATCACGTAGGCAGGGTTGATGGGCGCGACCTGTCCAAACACGATCTCATCATCAGCACGCAAGATGCCCGCCGCTTGTAGGCCCGCGATGGTCTCGGCGACGAGATCGCGCCCACTCATATCGCGATACGCAGAATGGGAGATCTCCGCCATGATTGAGGAACAACCCTGCGGGACCAGAGTCGGGGAGAAGTTCATCGGGTAGCTGATCCGATGGAACGTGAACTTGTCCTCGTGGAAGTAGACCCAGTGGTGATCCGAAATCGCTTCGCGCCGGATGCCGAGCAACACGGTGTACACGGTGTTCCACTGCAGCCGGGCCGCCGCAGCCTTGACCCGTTCGGGCGCGTGGGCAGTGAGTCGAGCCAACACCGGCAACGGCAGCGACGAGATGAGTTCGGCGTACTCGAACACGTCGCCGGCGGTCGTGGTCACCGACTGCCGAGTCGGGTCGATCGCAACGACCGCGGTGTCGAGGCGTACCCGTTCCGGATCCAGTGATGCCAGCAACGCGCGGGGCAGCGCTTCGATACCGCCTTCGATCGGGTACCAGAACGAGGAGTTCGGGCCGTATCGAATCGTCGGCGGCTCCAACGCTCCGCGTATCGTCTCGGCCAGATCCGGCACCGGCACCCGATCGGCAATCCAACGGAAGTCCATCTCCTCCGGCGGCGTGGCCCACACCCGTTCGTTGTAGGGCAGAAAGAAATGCTTTGCGATGCCGTCGCCGAACGTGGCCTTGGCCCACTCCGCGAAGTTGGCGGGCGCCGTGGCCGGCGGCGCGCGATGTGCCTCGATGAGTCCGAGCAAGCAGTCGGTGGCGACATCGACCGGGAGACCGTGCAGGCTCCCCTGGAACGGATACCCCGTGTAGACGTCGTGGCTGAACACCCAAGAACTCCGAGTGTGGTCGTGGTAGTGACCTTGCAGCAGGTCGTCACAGATGAGGCGCGCCAGATCGGGCTGCTTCGTGAAGAGGATGTGGATCGAAAGATCAAACCCAAAGCCGTCGTACCAGTTGGTGCGACACAGTCCACCGACCCGTGACTCGCGTTCGAGAATCAGATAGTCGCGATCGGCGTGGTAGGCGGCACTCAGACCCGCGAGACCGCCACCGAGAATCAGTGTGTCGGTCTTCACACCGCGCCGGAGCCGCGCAGGATGGCGGGAATCGTACGAAGCATGATGCTGATGTCGTTCCCAACGCTGCGATTCTCGATGTAAGCAAGGTCCTCGTCGGCCATCGACAACGCACTCGTGTTGTCGTCACGCTTGCTGACTTGCCAAAGCCCGGTCACCCCCGGACGAACTGCACAACGCACCCGACGCAGTTCCGGGTACGGCTCGAGCATGAACGGCAACAACGGCCGCGGTCCCACCAGGCTCATATCGCCGCGCAGGACATTCCAGAGCTGCGGGAGTTCATCGATACTGGACCGCCGCAAAAACTTGCCGACTGCCGTGACACGCGGGTCGTCGTCGGACTTCGCGAGCACCCCAACCCGCTCGAGCTCCTCAACGCGGACGAGGTCGATCACTTTGCCTTGGTCCACCACCATCGTGCGAAGCTTCACCACTCGGAAGAGCTCTTCGTGACGGCCATAGCGGTCCTGCCAAAACAATGCGGGACCCCGTGACGTGACCCTGACCATGAGTGCGGCAGCCAGGAGAATCGGCGAGACCAACACCAGCAGCACGCCGGAGCCGATCACATCGATCACCCGTTGCACGGCGTCGGTGAAGGGTCGGGTGCCTGGATTCGAATACGCCGGTAGCGGTGTCGACGGCGGCGCGATCGGTGTGATCTTCAGCTCACGGTACGCGTTCAACGCCATGTTCCGGTTCCCCCAACCGCGGTTCTCTCCGAGGAGAGCGAGGCTGCACCGTAGATGACCGTCACGGAGAGCGTCAATCGCGGCCCGCAGCGACGGCTTCGGTATGGAGGTCGTCCCATGCGGCGGCCACCGCATCGACGCTGATCGCATCCATACAGTCTCGGTACCGATCGTCGCGCTCAAAACCCAGGTTCAGGTAGCCGTCGGGAACCATCGGGGATGCGACACACCGGGCATACGGACCGAGCGGCCCCCAGCGCCGACCGCTCGTCGGGCCATTGATTGCAACGGTGGGAGTACCCAACGCGGCCCCAACGTGCATCACGCCCGTGTTCACGCTGATCACGCCGGCCGCGAAGCCGAGCCAGATCAAACTCTCGTTCCACGTCCCCCCGGCGGCGAGATGCACGGTGATCCCTTCAGCTCCCCAGGCGTCGACGAGTGCCTGGGTGACCTCGACGTCGCCGGGCCCCCCAGTCAACACAATCTCGAATCCGCGGGATTGGAGGAGCCCCGCGAGTTTGCGCCACTTCACGATGGGCCAGGACCGCTCCTCGAAGTTGGCACCCCCGGGCCAGAGGTGCAGGATCACGTAGGGCGATTCAAGCGGAGCAACTCCGCCGGCGGGGATTGAGAGCTTCGGTGCCGAGGGTGATTCGATGCCGATAGCTTCAAGCAAGCGGCGATCGTTCTCAACCTCGTGGTCTTGGCGATGGTCGACCACGATGTCGTGTCCCAGGTGGCGATGTTGGCCCGGAGTGCGCAGGCCCACCGTCACAGCGGCGCCCGAGAGGTTCGCGAGCGCAGCATCAAATCGACGCCACGCACTCATGTCGAGGATGACATCGCAGTGCTCGGCCCGGACCGCGCGCACCGCGGACCACACCTGACGCACCGGGAGTTCAACAATCGCGTCAGGCACCGTGAGCATGCGGGCGAAGCTCGCGTTGTTCGCGGTCACGAACAACACGATCCGGGCGTCGGGTCGAGCTGCCCGGAGGTCGTTGAGGACCCCGGTCGCCACCACGGTGTCGCCGATCCCGGCCGTCAGCAAGATGCCGATGGTGTTCCAGCTGGACGGGACCACGCGGGGCCGTCGGAGCCGTCGCCGCAGCCCAAAGGCGGCCACCACCGGGATTCCGACGTACCGATCGATGAACTTGAGGCGCGGGTTCCCCCGGTCGGATTGCAACTGAACAGGACGAGGCACCGGGGCATTCTTGCAGCCACACGGCGGATCGGGGTCGACCATCGCCGGGCACTTAGGCTCACTGATTCATGGCCGTTCACCACGAAACATTCACCCTCGACACTCGTGGTGACGGTGAAGTCATCGACGTCACCGACCTCACCCAGAAGGCGCTGGCGAACAGCGGCATCGCCGAGGGAATCACCACCGTGTTCGTCGCGCACAGTACGTGTGGCCTCACCATCATCGAGGCGGAGCCCGGATGTAACGCCGATATCAACACCGTGATGGAACGGATCGCGCCGGAGTCGGATCGCTGGGAACACAACGAGCGCAACGCCGATACCAATGGTCACAGCCATGCCCGCGCCGGGATCATCGGCCCATCGGCCACGATTCCGGTGACCGCGAGCGAGTTGATGCTCGGCGTCTGGCAGCGGGTGGTCTGCATCGATTTCGACGACCGCGCCCGTAGCCGGCGCCTCGTCGTCACCATCGTCGGCGAATAGCCTGGTATCAGCCGGCGACGATGGTCTCCACGCGGTCACCGGTGGCACCACACCAGCGGCACGCCACGGCTTCCACATCTTCGGCCAGGATCTCGACGGACTCGATCTCCAGGTCTCCGGCCACCGTGAAGTGACGGAACTCTTTCGTGCGCCGGGTCACCGTCACGTCGAATCGGGTCAGGTTTCCGCACCCACCGCAGCGGTATCTCGTCGAGGACTCCATGAGAGCGTGATCTTACCGAGCATCCGCCGCTTCGAACATGTGTTCGTCTAAGGTCGGCGCGGTGTTGCGCTCCCCCAGCCAAGCCAGTTTCGACGATCTCGGGTGCCCTCTGTCGGAGGTCACGTTCGTGGTCCTCGACCTCGAAACCACCGGCGCCTCGCCCAACGATTGTGCGATCACCGAGGTGGGCGCGGTGAAGTACCGCGGTGGCGAATGCCTCGGCACCTTCGACACGCTGGTGAACCCAGGGGTCCCGCTCCCGCCGTTCATCACCATCCTCACCGGGATCACCGAGTCGATGTTGATCCCGGCACCGCCCATCGGTGAAGTGCTGCCACCACTCCTCGAGTTCATCGGCAGCTCGGTGATTGTCGGCCACAACATCCGGTTCGACATTTCGTTTCTCGACGCCGCTCTCGTGGGCCACGGCTATCCGAAGTTGAGTCAACGCCGCGTCGACACGCTCGGGCTCGCCCGCCGCTTGGTTCGCGACGAGGTACCCGACCTCAAACTCGGAACATTGGCGCGCCACCTACGAGTTTCGGTGGAACCGACGCACCGAGCGTTTGCCGACGCGAGCGCGACCGCCGAAGTGCTTCATGCTCTCCTTGAACGGGCAGGCACCTTCGGCGTGCTCGGCCTCGACGATCTGCTCGCGTTGCCCACGATTCGAGCGCACCCCTCCGCGAGCAAACTTCGTTTGACCGCGCGACTCCCCCGTACCCCCGGCGTCTACATGATGAAGGATCGCGGTGGCCGGATCCTCTACGTGGGAAAAGCAACGAACCTCCGGTCGCGCGTTCGCTCGTACTTCGGTGGCGACGACCGCAAGAAAGTCCCGCAACTCCTCCGTGAGACCGAGGCGATCGACTGGATCGCGTGCAGCCACGAACTCGAGGCATCGGTGCGGGAGACCCGACTCATCCAGGAACTCGAGCCGCGGTTTAATCAGCAGGGAAAGCGGTGGCGGTCGGTCGCCTATCTGAAACTCACGTCGACGGAACGGTTCCCGCGCCTCACCGTCGTACGCGCGGTCAAAGACGACGAGTGCCTGTACCTCGGTCCGTTCTCATCCACCCGCGCCGCCCATACCGTGCGGGAAGCCATCGAGACGGCGATGCCCATGCGGCGGTGCAAGACCCGCGTGGCCCGTACCGCCGTCATCACCTGCGACGCTCCCTGCGCGCCGGCACAGCTCGGCGTGGCCAGCTGTCCGTGTCGCGGCCAGATCAGCGAGCTGGATTACGCGGCGGTCGTCGACGTCGTAAAGCGCGGTCTCTCCGGCGAGCCGAGGCTGCTGCTCGATCCACTCGAGCAACGGATGAACTCGCTCGCGTCGGACGAACGATTCGAAGAGGCCGCGCTGACCCGCGACCGGCTCGCGGGGTTGAGCCGCATGCTGCGTCGGCGCCAGACGTTGCAGTGGCTCTCCACGAGTGGGCGAATGGTGATTGCCGTCGACAGCGGGATCGTAACCTTGGACAATGGTCGTCTCGTGTTCGGCGAGCGCGAGCTGGACCTCACCGCCGGGGACGTCCAAGCGCCGTCAGCGCCGAACTCGCCAACATCCGGAGCGGACCTGCCGTTGCTCGACCGACGGCGTGTGGACGAACTCATGGTGGTAGCCCGCTGGCTCGATCGGGAGACCGCCTCCGGTGGAGCGCGCCTCCTCGAGGTATCCGGCGCACCGACGTCACCAAGTTCAGGGGGCGTCCGCGCTTACGAGCCTGCCTCGCGCCGCGGGATTCGCCGAGGTCGTTGAGCTGACTCCGTGGCCGCCTCGGCTTCGGGACCTGCGGCCGGCGGCGGGCGCGGCACGACTCGACGGGTGGGCACTACGGGGTCCGGCTCGGCGGGCGCGGCGCGCTTCGACCCAAGGGCGGCCGATTGCCTTCGTGGCGCGGGAGGGATCACAGCCGACTTCGCCGAGACCCCGGGAACCCCTACAAAGTTCCGCCGACTCCACCAGCCCGGCGCTTCGATGAAGGCCGTGGCGAACGCGGTGGCAAAGAGCGCCCACACCGGTATCAGCAATGCAAGCCGTATGTACACCAAGAAGTCGCCGCCGATCATGACATCGACGAAGTCGTTGCCGCCGACAAATCCGGTCCAACGCGACAGCTGAACGACCACGAGCGCGCCGAGCACAAACGCAACCACCCACGCCAGAATCCGCAACGGCAAACGGACCATGCCGTTCCCTATGGACTGGGATTTGGCGCGCTGCGCCGCGGGTGCTGCAGTGCGGGGTCGAGCTCTCGCAAACGCGTCGCGGGGGTTGTCGACTCGGGCGGTTTCGACTCGGGCGGTTCCACCGACACGCGGCGTCGCGGGCCCTGACTCGCGCGATCGCCGAGGGGTCGACGGCGCGCTCGCCCCGGCGCGGTACTGCGATGGCAGCTTGAGTTGGCGCGAACAGCGAGAGCACGGGAACACGGCCGTGTCGGCCACCGAATCGAGTCGGTGTTTGAACCCGCACGCGGGGCACTGGAGCGCCGTAGCCATTAGCGCGCTCCCGCGAGTGCGGCGGCTTGGGAGACGGCGATCCACCGCTCCAAGGTTCCGGCCGCGCGTCCATCGTCGATGGCGGCAGCCGCGAGCGCGACCCCTTCGGCCCAAGAGTCGGCAACATCGCCCACTTGGAGCGCCGCGGCGGCATTGAGTAACACGACGTCGCGATGTGGACCCGGGGCGCCGTCGAGCACCGCCCGGAGAATCGCGGCGTTGCGGGTGGCATCACCACCGATTAGATCGTCTCGACCCGTCCGAGCAAAACCGAGGTCCAGGGGCTCGATCGTCGAGCGTGCAATGGTCCCGTCCCGCACAACGAGCACGGTTGAGGTGTCCGACGTGGTGAGTTCATCGAGGCCGTCGTGGCCGAAGAAGACCATCGCGTGGGTTGTTCCCAGCTCCACCAACGTGGCAGCCACGGTGTGCGCCATCCCCGGATCGCCGACACCGATCACTTGGCGTTTCACTCGCGTCGGGTTCGCGAGTGGACCCAGAAAGTTGAACGTGGTGGGCACCCCGATCTGACTCCGGGCGGGACCCGCGAAGCGCATCGCGGGATGGAACTTCTGGGCAAAGCAAAACCCGATACCCGCCTCCGCGATGCAGCGGGCGACGCCCACACCATCGAGATCGATTACCACACCAAGGGTTTCCAACACGTCGGCCGACCCGCATGCCGAAGATGCGGCCCGATTGCCGTGCTTGGCCACCCGCACGCCCGCGCCGGCCGCAACCAACGCCGCGGTGGTGGAGATGTTGAACGTGTGCGACCGATCTCCACCCGTCCCGCAGGTGTCGATGATGGGACCGGCCACGGATTCGGGCGCCACCTCCACGGTTGCGGCGTAGCGCAGCATGGTACGAACAAGCGCCGCCAGCTCGATCGGCGTCTCACCCTTGGCGCGCAACGCAACGGCGAACGCGGCGATCTGTGCCTCGGTCGCATTCCCTTCGAGGATGGTGGCCATCGCACCCGCCACGGTTTCGCCATCGAGGTCTTCCCGTCGCATCAACGGTAAGAGGAGGTCCGGCCAACTCGTACGACTCGCAGGACTGGTCACTGGATCAGTCCCACCACAAGTCGTGATCGATCACGCCGCGCGCGATGAGACCCAGCTGCACTTGGCTCGTGCCTTCGACGATCGTGAGCTGCTTGGCGTCGCGGTAGTACAGCTCCATCGGATGATCTTGCATGTACCCCGCGGCACCCAGCATTTGGAGCGCGTGGTTGCTCACCTTCACCGCGAGCTCGGTCGCGTAGTACTTACACATCGAGAGGTACGGCACCCACTCTTTGGTGAACTTGCCCTGGTCGGCGAGCCATGCGGCGCGATAGGTGAGCAGCCGTGCAGCCTCGATCTCGGTAGCGAGTTCTGCGATCTTCCATTGGATGCCTTGGAAGTCGGCGATCGTCTTGGTGAACGCGGCGCGTTCCTTCACGTATTCCACCGCGTACATCAACGCGCCTTCGGCCAGACCGATCCCCCGCGCCGCCACAATCGGGCGCATGGCGTTGAGGCCGAGCATGCACAGTTGGAACCCACCGATCTCACCGACCACGTTCTCATCAGGAACCCGGACGCCGTCGAGAATCAACTCTCCGGTATCCACGCCCTTCACGCCCATCTTCTTATCGGTGCGTCCGACCGAGACCCCATCCCAGCCGCGCTCCACGATGAAGACGCTGATGCTGTCATGAGCCCGAGAATCGGCCGGTCCGGTCTTGGCAAAGACGCAGTACCAATCGGCCTGGACGACGCCACTCATCCAGCACTTGGTGCCAGTGAGGACCCAAGCATCTCTATCGCGCACCGCTCGGGTGCGCATTCCCATCACATCGCTGCCCGCTTGCGCCTCCGAAAGGCCGAACGCGCCCCGCTGCTCACCGTTGGCAAGCGGCGTGAGGTACTTGTGCTTTTGCTCCTCGGTTCCCGCGATGAGCAGCGCCCCCGTGGGCAGGCGGGTGAGGAGCAACATCAGCGCTGCCGCGTTCGAATACTTCGCGATCTCCTCGATGGCGATTGCGAGTCCGAGGATGCCGGCGCCCGAGCCGCCGTACTCCTCCGGGATACACAGGCCGGTGAGGCCGGTCTGCACGAAGAGCTCGAAAAGGTCCTGCGGATATTCCTCGCTCAGATCGATCTCGCGAGCCCGAGGCTGGACCTTCTCCTGGGCGATCTTGCGGACCATCGCTTGGAGCGCGAGCAGTTCGGGGGAAAGGTCGAAATCCATGAGGAATTGAGCCTACCGGCCGCCCACCTCAATCCCGCGTCTGCGAGATCCGGCTCGGATCGGCCAGCCATGCGGCTTCCTGCTCGCCGAGTGGTGAGGAAGCTGGTCCGTTCACCCAAGGCCAGAGTTCCTCACCGATCGACCGCCAATCGGCCGTCGCACCCAGCTGGGCCAGAACGGCGAACATCCCAAGGTTGACCCGTTGCACGACCACGAATGCGGGCGGCACATTCGCATTGCGCATGACCTCGCCATGGGGGCCATTCACGTCGAAGAAGCGCCGGACGACCTCACTCGCGAACTCGGAGGTGATGAGGTGGGGACCACGTTCGCGCAGATGCGAATAGAAGTGGCCGAAGTACTCGACCACCACCGCGTCACTCAATGGCGCGCCGCGGGCGAGGAATCCTGCGTCCTCCATCGCCAACCGGAACTGGGCCGGATCTGGATCCAAGACGATCGTCTCGATGAGGCGCCGGATGCGATCGATCTCCGTCTCGGTGAACTGCTTGACCAATCCGAAATCGAGGAAGGTGACGCGGCCATCGGGCCGAAAGAGGTAGTTCCCGGGATGGGGGTCGCCGTTGAACAGATGGAGGCGATAGAACGATCGGAAAATAAACCGGAAGACCGCCTCCCCCGCCAAGTCCCGCTGTTCCTGAGACCACAGCTGCGCCTCGGAGAACCGCGCGCCCACCGCGAGCTCACTGGTCAGGACCTTTCCAGTACTGAACTCGCTGAGCACGCCCGGAATATGAATGAACGGGTGGCCTGCGTAGTAATCCGCGAACTGTTGCTGGCGGCGGGCCTCGAGGCGGTAGTCGAGTTCCTCGCGCAATCGCGTTCGGAGTTCCGTCACGAGCGGCCCGGATTCGAATCCTGGATAGGCGCGGCCGATCCCTCCGAACACCAGAGCAAGGTTGCCCAGATCTGATTCCACCGCTTCCGCGATTCCCGGATACTGAACTTTGACCGCGACCGCCCGGCCGTCGTGGGTCATCGCGCGGTGAACTTGGCCGATCGATGCGGCGGCAATGGGTTCGGGATCCCACTGCGCGAACACGACCTCGGGACGAGCACCCAGTTCGGATTCCACCATCCGCGCCGCGAGTTCCACGCTCATCGGCGGTGCGTCCTGTTGTAACTGGGCGAGGGCCGCTCGGACGGGTTCCGGTAGCCCTTCGTCGAGATAGCTGACCATCTGGCCGAGCTTCATCAACGCGCCCTTCATCTCACCGAGCTCGCGCGCAACGTCGGAGGCATGGCGGAGTTCCACACTGCGGTCGAGCGCCTCGCGTCGTTCGGCCGAAGCAAAGACCCCGCGGGCTCGAGCCGCGGCCTCGCGGCCGCCGGCGCGGGCACCGAGCCGCGCCAGACGTAGGTTGCGGCCACTGAACGTTGCCGAGACGATCGGACCTTTCGACTGATCGGGTCGTCGCGCTCGACGAGCCACCACGGCAACGACCGCCCCAACACCGACGCCCAAGACACCGAGAGTCAGCGGTCGTCGCATTCCGACGACCCTAGGAGACGTTGTTGAGAGACCGTCGGTTGGGGATCCTCGTTCAGGGACCGTCACCCGATGGGGCTGCGGCGCGGCCGCGGCGCCGGGGAATAGGTGGTTCAGGCAGTGCGACGACGGCGGCGGATCAACCGGCGTCGTTCTCGAGAACTGAGTCCACCCCAGACTCCGTGCTTCTCGCGCACCGCGATCGCATGCTCGAGGCACACCTCACGCACCGGACACTGGGCACAAATCGCTTTGGCGCTGGCCGAGGCCCGCTCGTCCTCTTCCTCGTCGATCGGATGGAAGACCCCGGGGTCAACCCCACGGCAGAGCGCGTGGTCCCGCCAGGTGGAGGTGGGTGAGATTCGGGTGATGGCAATCATCGGAGGCCTCGGTTCTATGGTCCCGTCAACGGCGTCTCTTCGGCGCGTATTCCTCTGGACCTGAGTCCTGAGTGTGGCGCCCAGCTCTGAATCACCGAGATCGGGCCGTAGGATCGACCCGATGGAAGCTCCGAAAGTCCGTGGGCAGCTCGCCGCGATGGCGATTGCAGCCGCCATGACGGTTCCCGGTCTGTACCTGCGGTTCTCGGCCAGCCACGTGACCCCATGGATCGCCGCATCACTGTTCGGCCTCGCCGTGGTGGGCTCGGCCTTTCTCCTCGCGTGGGCAGCCGAGGCGCTCCAGATCGATGTCTCCCAGGGTCTGGCCCTCGCGGTGTTGGCACTGATCGCGGTCCTCCCGGAATACGCGGTGGACTTTGTCTTCACCTGGAAGGCCGGGAAGGATCCCGAGGAATTCGCACCACTCGCACTGGCGAATATGACGGGTGCGAACCGCCTGCTCATCGGCATCGGATGGTCGATGGTCGTGCTGCTCGCAGCATGGCGGATGCGTCGCATCGCGAAGGTGGACGGTTACGAGGGCCCGCTCGACGATGAAGTGAACCTCACTCGCTCTCACTCGATCGAGATCGCGTTCCTCGCGGTCGCGACCATCTACTCACTCTCGCTTCCGTTCAAGCGCACGATCAGCCTGGTCGATGCTGTGGTGCTCATCAGCCTGTTCATCGCGTACATGGTGCGTATCGCGCGGGCCCCGGCGGAAGAGCCGCACTTGGTGGGCCCGGCGGAGCTCATCGGTTCGCTTCCGGATGCTCGGCGGCGAGTGGTGATCGGATCCCTGCTCGCGTTCGCGGCCGGAGTCATTCTCGCGTGCGCCGAAGGATTCGCCGAGGCGTTGGTCGAGACCGGGACGGAGTTCGGAATCTCCAAGTTCCTCCTCGTGCAGTGGCTCGCTCCGCTCGCCTCGGAAGCGCCCGAGCTGCTCGTGGCCGGCCTGTTCGCGTGGCGGCTCAATACTGAGGCGGGGCTCGGCGCACTCGTGTCTTCCAAGGTGAACCAGTGGACGCTGTTGGTCGGGTCGTTGCCGATCGTGTTCGCGATCTCATCTAGCTCGCTCCACGGCCTCCCGATCGCCTCTCTGCAACGGGAAGAGCTATTTCTCACCGCGGCGCAGTCTGCGTTCGCGGTGGCGATCCTCGCGAACCGATCGATCTCGGTCCGGGAAGCGTTCGCTCTCCTCGGGCTCTTCATGTCGCAGTTCGTGCTCGGTGCGGTGCTGCCGGAGAGCATTCGGGAACTCGAGAAGATCGCGGTCGGAGTCCTGTACCTGGTGCTGGCCGCCGGGATCATCTTCCGCGAACGGCGAGCGGTCGTCCAACTCGCTCGAGATGGGTTCCGCACCCCCGTCGCTGATCTGGTGCACGGTGAGAACGAGCCCGCTTCGGCGGCTTCGGCCTCGTGAACTTCATGAGAGTCCTCGACCGGTCCGCCATCAGCCGCGGGGCATCGGTCGGGCTCGTTCTGTTCGTGCCAGTCTCGGCCGCGAGAGTCCTGATCGACCGGAATGTGAACGACTTCGACAACAGCGGTTGGGCACCCCTGTTCGCGCTTGCGTTGTTCGTGATCTACGGCATCGCCGGGTATGCGGCAGCTCGCATGGCACTCGACACCCCACTGTCCAATGGGATCGTCGCCGCCGTCGGAGCGTTCCTGCTCTGGATCCCGATCCGCATCGCGATTTGGATCCTGCGCGACTCCGGTCAACCACTCTTCGGTGGCCGCGATCCGGTCCTCACCCCCGCCCGGATTCTCGGACAACTCGTCTTCGCCGCGCTCTTCGGCGCGATCGGCGGCTACCTCAGTATGCGGAGGTCGAAGACCGCTGCTCCACCGGCCGAGGCCCCGGACACCTCCGAGGCCTGACCGAAACTGGCCTGCCGACCATCGGGTTGGTCGCCACTGGTCCGGCTGTGCGGCCGGGGACGTGCCACACTCTGGGTGCGGTGGTGAGCCGGCTGGGTGGTCGCGTACGGGCTTGACCCGTCCGAGGAACGTCCGGACTCCACAGGGCAAGGTGCTGGGTAACACCCAGTCGGGGCGACCCGCAGGACAGTGCCACAGAAAATAGACCGCCGATGGCGGAGCGGCTGCTCCGCACAGGTAAGGGTGCAACGGTGCGGTAAGAGCGCACCAGCGTCCGAGGTGACTCGGACGGCTAGGTAAACCCCACTTGGAGCAAGGTCAGACAGGGAGCGGGCGGCCCGTCCAACTCCCGGGTAGACCGCAAGAGTCGGCGGGTAACCGTCGACCGAGATGGATGACCATCCACGACAGAATCCGGCGTACAGGCCGACTCACCACCGCACCCAATGTTTCCGGGCCTTACTTGAGTGGCTGGACCGCTCGGTACACATTTGGCCCACAAGAATCCGAGCGCGCGCCTTACTCCTCGTTGACCTGTCCGCTCGCGTCCAACGTCCACCGGGTCCCGCGGTCGGGCCACCGCCACCGGGCCCGCGCCGTGCCGATTGCAGTTGGAACCGCAGCGCCCGATAGGTAGCGTCGGCCCATGAGCACACGCGGCACGTTGGTTGGAATCCTGTGGTTCGTCGGCGTCGCAGGATGCATCCTCGCCATCGGCGCGGGCCTGTGGTTCATGCGCCGACGACGGCGCACCGAATAGCCCCGCTGTTACGCGGTCCGCAAGGCCTGCCGCGCGCCGTTGCGACGTTCCTGGCCGGTAGCGGCCTCCCCAAATGCCCTGCTCGGGACCAGCGGTCGCATACTCACCACATTCGACGCGGACCAGACAAGTCGAGCCGAGGGCTCGGGCTTTCGATGTTGACTGACCCGGCGACGGGAAGAAGTCTGCGAGCGCGGCATCGGGTTCTCGGCACCTTGCGTCTCGCATCCACGCGGGCCGTCTGACCGCGGCGACGAGAATCGAGACTTGCTCGCCCTCGTGCATGAGCGCCTCGGTTTGTAGTCCCTGGATCCAGGCGGAGTGCACGGCGTCGAGCATCGGTGAGAGGATCCCACGGGCGGGGGCCAACCTGACGGAGCCACACCACTCGGACGCAACTACTCGCCCGATGATGTTTCGAAGTCGACCGGATAGGGCATCTTCCTTCGTGTCGGGGCCGTTGAGGCGGTGCCCACCCTGCCCGGGCATTGACTTCCGGCCCCGACCTTTTCGCCCCTGCCCGATACGCACAGCCTCAGTCGTCGCCACGTCGACCGTCTCGTCGAGGCATCCGAGGTTGCCAAGGCTGTGGGACCCGTGGGTCCCAGTCCAGCGAACGAGCGGCAGGCCCGTGGCCCTGCACCGCTGTTAGAGAACCCTGTCGCGGCACCCTGATAGTAGGTTAACGGCAGCATTTGGGGGGCAACACGCGTGGAGATCCCGCTCGCAGCAATTTCAATCGCGATTCTCGGCTATCTCGTAGCCCTGCCCGCGTTCGCATGGCACCGACGCGACCTACTGAGTTTCCACCGTCCATTGTGGGCCGGGTACGGCAGCCGACGAGCCCGCCTCCAAGGAGCTGCCGTCTGTTACGCGGCGTTCGGCTGGCCGGAGCTGTTCATGGCGTTCGGTTGGCGGTCGAGCATGACGCGCCGCGAGCTGGTCGGCGAACGGAGCCGATTCCGTGACGAACGAAACCGGGGATAGTCCGGCCGAGGTCGACCGTGGAGCACGAGTGTCCAACGCGTCGCGAGCTGTGAAGTTGACGGTGCGCCGGCCGCGGGGACGACCGGGCACCTAGCACGAACCGGTCAGAGAACCGGCCGCGCGTCCTACGGGCCCGCGCGCCCGGCAGGCAGCTGGCGCACGACCGGGTCTCGTGACGCGAAGCCGGTGCCGCGGAGGTTGACCGCACCGAGGTTGTCGCACTCGTCAAACCGGACAGTGGCTTCGTTCGGCGCACTGTCCAGATCCGCGAGGAGTTCGAACTTCACCACGGTCTTCCCGTCGATGCCGTCGGTCACCCATCGCCACACACGCGATGCGTCCGGTTCAAACTCCGCGTTGCAGAGCGCGTTCTCCAGGCGAGCGGTGTTGACCGCTCCGCACGCGACCTCGAGATCGACCTGGACATCGACATCGGTGGTGCCAGCGTGACGCCGGCCGCTGTCAGCGCAGAGCAGCTCGGGGACGAGGCCGCCGAGCACAACGAACTCGGGACGGGCGCCGTAGTGGTGGACAACGCGCACCAGTCCCTGCTCTGAGACCGCCCGCGCCGCCCGCGATCGTGCGAGGTCAGCCACGCTCGACCGCCTCACGCAACTGCTCGGCCGCTTCTTCCCCTCGAACACCCGCATTTCGTAGATCGGCATACACGCGCGGCCACGGCGCGACCCGCATGCCGGATGCCATCAGGCATAGCCGCCGGGTGGCGGGAGTCGGGAAGGGGCGGAGCACGATCCTCCCGCCCTCGATCGGTCGGAGATCAGCCTGCGTGGCAATCGAATGAAGCGTCGCTGGCGTCGAGGCGTCTACGAAGACATCGAGATGTGAGACCTCGGAAAGATACGGGCCCAATACCGACGCCGCGGCCGCCCCCGTCGCGGCCCACGCGACGCGGTCGGAGTCCAAACGTCGCCCGAGGCTCGTCAGTTCGTCGACGAGATCGCGTTCCGCGGACCCGGCGCGGAGCGAAAGTCTTGGCGTCCGCGTGATCGCCGCGTCGGCGTATTCCTCGAGCAAACGATCTCGGTCCTTGAGTTCGCGTGCTGATCCGCGGCCCCGCGCCGCGCCCGCGTGGAGCAGCCCAAGTTTGGTGAGTACCGCGAGCGCATTCGTCGCCGAGCCAGTCGAGAGGCCGGTACTGTCCTTGACGTCGGCCACCGTTGGTCGCGTCCCAAGGAGCAACGCCTCCGCAGTGCCGATCACTGACGCAGTCCATCGGGGCGCCCGATCGACCTTCGGATCCTTATGGCCCGTCCGAGAGACAACGAGCCCTGACAGCGTGATCTCCGCTGCACCCGCTTCGTCGATCCAACCCACACGAGCGTCGGTGGCGACCGAACGAGCACCGGGCGAGATCCGTCGAGCCACGAACACATCCGGATCGCCGTCCCGGTCATCGAGTCCGGCACGCGCATCGCGAAGCCAACCCTCACCAATCCACTTTGCGATGAAGCGTTCCGAGCCAACGTCGACACCGATCCGGTGATCGTCGAGGACGTCAACATCGACCGGCGTTCCAGCCGGCAGTACGGCACGAATCGCGTTCTCCATGCGCTCGGAAACCCGTCTGCCTCCAACCATGGTGAGGAGCATACCTCAGGTACTAGTAAACCTCAATGGCATACTGAGGATTCGTAGATCCTGATGTATTATGCCGAACCGCACTGAAGCCCTCGCCGTCTTCGGCATTCGGCTACAGCCGAAGACCGAAGGTATATACCGGCTTCATGGACCGGCGCCGGGAAGCAACTGATGCACGGGAGGCGCTGGCTTCTGCCTTGCGAGCCCTCCATGTCGCCCTTGGCGCGCTCGACCTCGCGCAGGATCCAGCCCGCGGCGCGGAGGCACTCGGAACTTGGCACCCACCATCCCCCTTCGAGCGGGTCTGGTAGCCGCGTGGAATCCGTGATCCTGATCGTCGACGAAGCCAGCCCCGACCTCGCTCGCGTGCTCACAGCCACCTTCGAGATTGCTCGCGAAGCCGTCGTGGGCGGCGTCATCGACCGTTCGTTGTTCGGATTTCCGCCGGACTCGTGGAATCCGCACAACGAATGCGGTGACGCTGCTCGCGGGTCGGAACTTCTTCTCCGGTAGCGGAATCGCCTTCACCCCAGACTTTGGCGCAGTTCTCATGGCTATGGGCGGGGGTTCTGCGCCAAAGTCCGGGTGGTAAACTCGTCCCGTTCGGTGCGGGGCTCGTGATACGAGATTTGTGACGCGAGATTCGTGACATTTCGGGGGGCGTGGAGTTGAAGCGACGGTCGAAGGTCCTGCTCGTAGCGGCACTCGTGCTGTTGGCTACGGCCTGTGACACTCCGTACGTTGCTGTCCCCGGCGATGCGCCGTTGCGCTACCGCGACGATCTGTTCTCGCAGACGACCCGCACCAAAGACGTGGTCTACGGCAGTGCGGTCGATCAACTCGGCGTCACCAAGTCGTTGCTCCTCGACCTGTACACGCCGACGGGAGACACCGTGACCGCGCGCCCCGCGATCGTCTGGATCCACGGCGGTGCCTTCAAGTCCGGCGACAAGTCATTGGATTCTTTGGTGGCCGAGGCGATCGCGTTCGCCCGAACCGGATACGTCGGAGCGTCGATCAACTATCGCCTCGTCCTGGGCGGCTGCACCGGGAACTACCTGAGGCCCGAATGTGTGCAGGCAATGATCGACGCGCAGCACGACGCTCAGGCCGCCGTCAGATTTCTGCGTGCCAATGCCGCGGCCTACGGCATCGACCCGGCGCGAATCGCAATCAAGGGAGTGTCCGCAGGGGCCATCACCGCGTTGCACGTCGGGTTCAACTCGGATGACCCCGGGGTGAGCGGGAATCCCGACTTCCCTTCCACGGTGCGCGCTGCGGTTGCAATCTCCGGTGCCAAGCGGGTGGGGACGGCGAACGCCGGCGACGCTCCCAGCCTGCTGCTGCACGGCGACCTGGACACGGTGGTCCCCTACCAGTGGGCAGTCGACGCCTGGACGGAAGCCAAGGCGGCCGGGCTGAGCTCCTACCTCACCACGTTTGAAGGTTCGGGTCACGCGCCGTATGACGACCACGGCACGGACATGTTCGAACAGACGCGGAACTTCTTCTATTGGGAGATGGATCTCACCAACGCGGCGCGCTAGCCCTCGTCGGCAGCTTCGCGTCGATGGCGCACCATGAGCAGTGTCCCGCCGATCCCGGCCAGTGCTCCGATTGCCAAGGCGGTGGCGATCGCGAGCGCAGACGTTCCCCTGCCCGCGGATTCGATCCGCCCGGTTCCACACTGCGTGGGGTCGTCGAACTCGTCCGAGGCACACGGTTCGTCGCGCGTGGTCGCACCGCGGGCTGGCGGCGTGCCGGCGGCTGGCCTGGCACACGCGTGCCGAACCTCGATTGGGGAATCGGGACCGAGCAATCGCCCTCCTCGCGAACCGTGTCGACCGATGCCTGAAAGTCGTTGTCGGTCACTGCCGAGTTGCACGAGTTCACCAACAGCACCGGTGTGACGCCGGCGGCGACCCGTTGGCGGTTGCCCCTCACCTCGATGCCATCGAAACGAGTGAACCGCATCAGCGCACCCTCATATCCCTCTGACACTCCGTCACCCGAGTTATCGAGCACATGAATTCCCGGCCGTACGGAACGGTCGGTGCCTACGAAGACACTGACCCCTCGTCCACCCTCCACACGATTGCGCTCAAGCCAGACGTCTTGCACTCCGATTCCGGCCCCTACTGCGGCGAGCAAGAAGTTGGTGAAGCCGCTCACTCGGTTGTTGCGGACATGCACGGTGCGCACGAAACCATGTGCGGGTTCCAGGTCAATGGCGGACCGACCCGTGTCTTTGATCGTGCAGTCCTCCACCACAATCCGCACGCCGCTCACGATGGCCACACCTTGGCGGCCGTTGTGATCGAGCGTGCAGTTCTTGATCGTGACGTCTTCCGTGGTGCCGGAGATATACACGCCGTCGCCATAGGTTGCGCGGGCAGTGACGCCATCGAGCGTGACGGCCTTGGAGCGGGCAATGACAAAACCGGCTTGGCCCTCCAGCTCTGGTCGAAACTCACCCGAGCGATTCGGTCCTTCGACGGTGAGGTTGTGCACGGTGATGCCCGTGCTGTCGCGGATTTCGAAGTGTTCACGCAGACGCGGCCACCGCACCCGAAAGTTGTAGAACGGCACTGGGACACCGCTTCCGTCGGTCGTGGCAATCAGCGTGGACCCGTTGCCCTCGATGGTGACGTCACGGCGCCGATCGATGACCACCACGCTCTCGATCCGATAGCGCCCACGAGCCGGGAACTGCACGGTTGTTCCGGGATCAACATCGGCAAGGAACGCGTTCAACTCCGTGGTCACATCACGGCCACCGGTCGCGTCGATTCCGGTCGGAATCCTCACGTCGAGATTCGAGTTCGGTCGATTCACACGCGGCCGGTCCACAGTCGCGGCCCCTCCCTGCCTCAACGACATTCCCATTCCGGTGGCCACGAGGAGAAGAACTCCCACCACTTTGAAGCACCGAACCATGACCTGGAGGGTACTGAGGTCTTCCGTCACCTAGAATTCTGCGCTTCGGCACGCGGTGCCTGACCTGTCCAACTCCGGAGTCACCCACGCACCGATGAGTACCGGCCCACCTGCGGAGAGCGCGGCGCCCTTCACGCACCAAAAGTCTCTCGACGGCATCCGGGCGCTCGCCGTGTTGGCCGTCATGTTCTTCCACGCGGGATCGTCGTTTGCCCATGCGGGTTTCCTCGGCGTCGATGTCTTCCTGGTGCTGTCGGGGTTTCTCATCACGTTCCTGCTCCTCCGGGAAATTTCCGCGAGTGGACGAGTCGGGTTCAGAGCCTTCTGGCTCCGGAGAGCTCGGCGACTCCTTCCCGCGTTGGTGCTTGTCCTGCTCTCCGTCGCCGCGTTCGGCGCCTTCATCGCCACCGACGACGAAGCACTCGGACTGCGCGGTGACCTGCTCGGCTCGCTGTTCTACGTTCAGAACTGGCGATTCATCTTCAGCGGGCAGAGCTACTTCGCGCAGTTCGGTTCACCGTCTCCGTTGCGACACATGTGGTCCTTGGCCATCGAGGAGCAGTGGTACCTCGTCTGGCCATTGGTCTTTGCGGGCATCGTGACGATCGCTCGCTCGCGGCTACGCGTCATCGGCACGATCATCGTGGGGCTCGCGATCGGATCCGCGGCATTGATGGCGCTCCTCCACCAGCCGGGCGACGCGACCCGGGCGTACTATGGCACTGACACCCGGGCGCAGGCACTGCTCATCGGCTCGGCATTGGCGGTGGCGATCTCCGCGCGCCGCACGCCACGAACGCGGATCGCCCGGTTCTTGGTACAGGCAGCCGGAGTGGGCGGCTTGGCGTTTTTGGTGTGGGTCGTTGTCGCAAAGTCCGAGTCCTGGCCTGCGCTCTACCGGGGCGGATTCTCCATCGTCGCGGTAGCAGCGGCGGCCACGATCGCCGCGGCAATGACCCGTGGGCCCATACGGTCGTTCCTTTCGCTGCCACCGTTACCGGCGATCGGGCTGATCTCGTATGGCCTCTACCTGTGGCACTGGCCGATCTACGTGGTCCTCTCCCCCACCCGCACCGGGCTCGACGGGAACGATCTCCTCGCGGCCCGGCTGGCCGTCACCCTCGCGGTGTCGGTCGTGTCCTACCTCCTCATAGAACGCCCCATCCGCGAACAGCGGTTCTCGTGGGTTCGTAATCGCGCGGCCTGGGTGCCCGCATCGGCGGTCCTCACCGCGATCGCGATCGCTGCGCTCACCGCCGGTGGCGCCGCCGCGCGGTCGCGTCCCGACGACGCCGCGCTCGTGCGGGAGTTCCTACGGATCGCCAACCAACCGCCCCGGCCCGGTGCCACGCGGGTACTGCTGGTCGGCGACTCGATCGCCTTCACGCTGGGGAACGTTGGGCTCCCATCGCACCTGCAGGACAACGTATGGGTGCGCGGCGCCCAGCACATTGGATGTGGGCTCTACGGCGGTACGCCATTCAGCGATGGTGTGGCTGGGAAGAACCAAGCCGAATGCACCGATTGGCCAGAGAAGTGGGCCAAGGCGGTGCGCACCGACAAGCCCGATGTCGCGGCGATCCTCGTGGGTGCGTGGGAGGTCTTCGATCGTCAGGTCGACGGCCGCGTCTTGACGGTCGGTACCCCGGCCATGGAACAGAGTCTTCGCGATCAGCTCGACCGAGCCCGCACCGTTCTCACTGCCGACGGCGCCCAGCTGGCCATCCTCACCACGCCATGCTTCGCCACGGTGCAACGTGACCTCGGCCAGTGGGGCGAGGTCGAACGGTCCGACCCCAGCCGGGTCCAGTGGCTGAACGCCGTGTGGCGCCGCTACGCCGCCGATCACCCGACCGACGTCCATATCGTGGACCTGGAGCGCCACGCGTGTCCGGAAGGCACCAGTCCGGCCACGATCGACGGAATCACGATGCGCACCGACGGTGCCCATTTCACCGATGCGGGAGCAAAGCTGATGTGGGAATGGCTTGCGCCCCGTTTGCACAGAATCTCCACTGACGCTCGCCGATGAAACCCACGCCAACGGCCTCTGATCGTGACACGATGCCCCTTCCGATGCGCCGCAACAATCACCAGCCCACCGTCGAGGAGATCACGGAGCCCGGGCCCATCCGAACGGGCAGATTCACGTGGGTTCTCGTCGCACTCGTTCTGCTGCCGATCCTCGTGGAGATCATCAGGGTCCTCACCCAGTTCAACGGTTTTCATGCAACCGGCGACAACGCGCTCAACGAACTCGCAGTTCGCGATGTCGGAAAATACGCAGTCCTCCTCGGACCGTTCTCACGGAGTGGTTGGAGCCATCCCGGGCCACTCTTCTATTACGTCGTCTGGATCCCCTATCGACTCTTCGGGTCGAACAGTGCCGCCATGCTGGTGAGTGCGCTCCTCATCAACGCAGCTGCGCTCGGTACCGCCATCATCGTCGCGCAACGGTGGGCGGCGCGCGCGCTGGCCGTCCCCGTCGCGGTCGCGTGCGGACTCCTGGTAGTGCATCTGCCCGACGGGTACCTGTCGAACCCGTGGAACCCTTCGGTGACCGCCCTGCCCTTCGGCGCGTTTCTCGTGGTGGCGTGGGCCGGCACCCTCGGCGATCGGTGGGCCCTCCCTGGCGCGGTCTTCATCGGAACCTTCTGCATGCAAACCCACATCGGCTACGCCCCACTCGTCATCCCGGTGCTGGCATGGTGCTTCTGGCGAGTACTGCGCGATCGCCACAAGCCAGTAGGGACCAGCCTCACGCCGAGAGGCCTCACCGCGTTGTGGTGGGCGATCGGGGTACTCGCCCTGGTCTGGGCACCGGTGGTGATCGAACAACTCACGCGGGACCCCGGCAACGTGCTCGCGATCACCCGCTACTTTCGAGATTCGACAGACCCGGTGCACAGCATCCGAGACGGATACCGAATCATCGCGGCCCAGTTCACGATCAACGCCGACTGGATCGTGGGCCGGACACCCATCAGCATTTTCACCACCGAACCGACCGCGATGTTCGAATCGCCGACACCGGTGCTCCTGGTGCCGTTTGTGATCGCGGTGCTGTGGGTAGCGCGCCGTGGTACCCGCGCCCTGCAACGCCTCGCGGCGGTGTTGCTGATCCCCCTTGTGCTCGGGGTAGACGCGCTCGCTCGCACTATCGGGCTGATGTACGACTATCGCTTGCGGTGGGTGTGGGCAGTGGCCGCGCTCTGTATGGCGTTCACGGCCGCGGTCTTCGTCAGGTGGATCCGCCCGCGCCTGAACGCAGCTGTGGTCATGGCTGCTCTTGCGGCCGTCACCGCCCTCATGATCGTGATCAGCAGCGTTGGTGTGGGCAAGGCCACCAAGGCTGAACCCGTGGACCAGGCACGAACCCGAGAGACGACCGACCTGTCGCAGCAAGTCGTACGCGGCCTTCCCGCGGGCCGAGGGGTCACACTGCTCCGAGCCACATCGTTCTCAACCCTCACCATCCTTCCCGGCCTCGGGCTGATGCTGGAACGCGCCAATGTCCCGGTGAAGTTCGATGACACCCCGGACACCCGCCTCGCACTCGGACGGCATCGCGCGTACCAGGGTGAGCCCATTCGGGCCTTGCTCGTGCTGGCCGAGGACGGCGAAATCCCCCGGATCCGGGCCACGCCCGGTGCGCGGCAGATCGCGTTCGTGAGTGCCGTCAGCCCGCAGGTACGCGCTCGGGCCGAACGCGAGTACGCGGCGATGACCGAGCGGCAACGCACGACAGTTTCCGTACGCCTCGTGTTAGTCCTGAAGCGCATGCATGCGCTGGCGGTCTATTCGGTCCCATCGCCGTGACTTGGCACCGGGGCGTCCGTGCGCTCCGGCGAGTCCCGCTTTGGGTACAGACACTGGGCGCAGTCATCGCGTTCGGAGCGGTCGCCACCTGGTTAACCGTCACCACCTGGGATCTGATCTCCCCCAGCCGCCTCGACGCGGGTGTGCTCACCGATTTCCGTGACGCCATCTACTACCCCGTGGTCGCCGTTCGCGACGGCGTGAACCCGTATGCGGTTACCTCCTACTACCAGCACTATCCCGTCGGCCAGGAGTTCCCGCTCTACACGCCGGTCCACCTGCTGTTGCACTCGCCATTACTGCTGTTCTCGTTCTCGACGGCACGCGCCGTGTACTTCGGCTGGAACCTCGCGTTGATCCTCGGCCTGGCCGCGGCCGCTTTGCGCCTCGCCGGATTCCGATGCCGCACCGCGAGCGTCTTCGGGCTCGGAACACTCATCTTGCTGAGCGACCCGGGAAGGTTCGATCTGCGTACCGGCCAACCCACGCTCATGATCGTGATCGGCACCTATTTCGTCCTACGGGCCGTGGAGCGTCGTGCGCCAGACGCGCCACGACCCATGATTCCGAGCTCGGCAACTCCATTCCTCCTCGGCGCGCTCAGCCTCGCGGTCGTCTGGTCGAAGCCCACCTACGCCATCCCGCTTTGCGTCTTGCTCATCGCTCGCGGACGTGCCCGCGTCGTCGCCGCGGGAACGGCGATCGGACTCGCGTTGAGTGCGATCGTGCTGCCACTCCTTGTCGACAACGCCGGCGGGGTAGGAAAACTCGTGAAGTCGTGGGAAGACAGCGCCCGCATCACGAGCCAATCAAGCCAATCGCGGCTCGGCAGCGGTCTTCGCATCGACGCGGCGAACGCATTCGTGCGCATCACTCGTCTCCGGCCGTCGGAGAACATCGCGGCGGTCTGCGGACTCCTCGTCTTGCTCGCCGGGGCCTGGGTGGTGTGGAAGCTCCATCGACGCGACCCGGATGGCGATCGCGAGGAACTTGCCATCACCCTCGCGTGTCTTTTCATCCTCACGAGCGTGTACCACGTTCCCTACGACTATCTCCTGCTGGTGGGCCCCGCACTGATGTTGGCGCGGCCGCGCCCGACGCATCGGATCGAGTGGCCGTCGCGGGTGCGCGCCGTCGTCCTCACGCTGATACTGATCCCACTCGCGGACCCGCTCGGATGGAGTCCGGTCAACGCGGCGGTGGGCAAGAGCGGGTTCGAATGGCTGCTCGGCCCGACAATGATGTCGGTGTACGTGATGACCGCACTCGGGCTCTGCCTCTGGACGGCCCTGCGCCATACCCGTCGCTCAGCCCAAGTGGCTGGTGTCGTTGAAGCCGAGGAGGCACGGGACGCGGTTGGCAACGCCGATTCGTGAGATTGACGCAACGTCGAGGTGCATCCGCCACGCCAGGAGCGGGTCGGCATCCATTGCCCAGATCGCGGCGGCCTTGATCGGCGAGACATGACTCACCGCAATCACGAGCGGATCGCCAATGAGTTCTCCACACAGTGACGCGACGCGTTCCCCCACTGCGATGAGACTCTCGCCGCCGGGTGGAGCGAACGTGGCGTCCCGACGCCAACGCGCAAGATCCTCGGGCGGGAAGTCCGAGAACGAGCGCTCGTCCCACTCGCCGTAGTCCATCTCCACAAGCCGAGGATCCACGTCGACGTCGAGCCCAAGCGCCTCGGCGATTGAAGACGCGGTTTCACGCGCTCGGAGCAACGGGCTACTCACGATCCGAACCGCGCCGGAATCAGCAAGCCGACGAGCCAGCGCCGCCGCCTGGTCACAACCGCGATCCGTAAGCGGCGGATCGGCCCGCCCGAGCGCGAGCCGAGCGCGGTTCGCCGCAGTCTCGCCGTGTCGCACCCACACCATCATTTCGATTTCGCCTCCACCAGGCGGCCGGTTCCCAAGAACGCGGCGCGCGGCCCCGGGCGGTTCAGCCCGAACCGACCGACGGACCAAACCATGATCGCGAGTCCCGATGCCTCCGCGAGGACCAACAGGGTCGGCGGGGGCACCAGCCCCACGTGGCCCGGATCAGTGCCGAGGAGCGGCCAGAGAAACGCCTGGTCGTGCAGAAACGCCCCGGAGAGAACAAGCCCGCAGAACCAGCCGATCGGGATACACACCAACCGCCGGCGCAGGAGCCGTGAGCGACCGATCGTTCCCATCATCACCAGGGTGAGCACAGCCACGACCAGCACGATCGAATGACCGAAGCCCACGTGACCCGTGGGCGCATCCAGAAGAACCGGGAGCAGTGAACCGAGCGCGATCAGCCGATAGTCGAGGCCGCGACTCCGAAACACCTCGTGAATACCGATGACCGACGGGCCGACGAACCAGAAGAACACCGGCGCGCCTAGGTACGGGGCGGGGCGGCCGCGGCATCGAGCGCCTCGTTGACGAGCGCGTCGGCTTCCACGTTCTGCTCGCGATAGACATGCAACAGGTCCACCTCGGCGTAGTGGCGAAGCAACTCCCGGGCCTGCGCGAACAGTGGCTGTAAACCCGCGTTCTTCACGCGGTACCGGCCTTCGAGCTGGCGAATGAGCAACTGGGAATCGGCACGGACCTCGACTCGAGGCGCGCCGTAGACCGCGGCAGCTTCGAGCCCGTCGATCAGGGCTTGGTACTCGGCCACGTTGTTGGTAGCGATGCCGATCGTGCGGCTCACCGTAGTGAGAATTCGTGCCGGTTCGGTGGACGCGTCGAGCACCACCGCACCCACACCAGCCGGCCCGGGGTTACCGCGTGATCCACCGTCGCAGAAAATCCGGATCGTCCTGATCTCCGGTTCGAAACCGGGAAACGACTCAGTGGTCAATGGCTCGGCACCAAGATCGCACCACAGTTGTCGCAATACGACACTGGCGAGTCCGGCCCCGCGTGCCGAACACGTTCGACCTCGGAGGCCGGGATCGTGAGCCGACATCCTTGGCAGGTGTGACCCACCAAGAGTGCAACACCAATACCTCGGGCGCGTCCACGACACGTTTCGTAGAGCGTGAGCAGGTCATCCGAGATACCGACCGCTGCCCCACCTCGTGCCGAGACCTCGGCCACGATCTCGGCGTCGATCTCCGCTTCCAGCCGGGCGATGGCCGCACGCGCGTCGGCGATATCGGCTTCGGCCGCCTCGACCTGAGCCACCAACAGTCCGAGCTCGGCCTCGACGGATTCCTGTTGCTCCATCAGTTCGAGTTCGCGATCCTCGATCGTGCGCTGATGCCGCTGCAGCTGCTCAAGATCGGCCTGCATGGCCTGCAGCTCCTTGGACGACGTGGTCTTGCCGGAGTACATCGCGAGGTTCACGTCGGCCGCTTTTGCCGCCACCGAGACTGCTTCATCCTCGAGCCGATGCACTTCGCGGCTGACGACATCTCGGCGCCCGGTCGTCTCGGCGATGGGCGCCTGCACCTCACGAATCACGGCCGCCGATCGAACCAAAACATCACGTTCCGGGAGGGTTTCGCGCCGATGGCGAAGCTGATCGAGCACGATGTCGTGCTGCTGAACGATGAGGAGCTGTTCGAGCGGCGTGGTCATCAGCCGTCGAATCTATCGGTCGCCCGCCGACACAAGCGTTCTCGGCACTCATGCGCTATGGACCGGGCTTCGTTGTCGTGGTGGTCGTCGCGCTCGTGGTCGTAGAGGTGGCCGGCGCTGGCACCGAAGTGGACGGTGTGGGGATCGTGGTCGAGGTGGGGGGAAGCTCTGGGAAAATCACAGGCTCGGCGCGGCCGCCTGCAGGGTTCACCCGCGACGCTTTGGGCCAGAGGGTTTCGTCCGGGGCAATGAACTCGAGGACGGGCAGACCCTTCAGCGCCTCGGTCATGAACTTCTGCCAAATGATCGCCGGGTACGTCCCGCCGAACACGGGCTGGAACTCTCCGACATCGTCCATCCACGATGCTTCATTGTCGACGTTGCCGGTGTCTTTGTTGCCCATCCACACCGCGGCGACCAACTGCGGCGTGTAACCGGCGAACCAAGCATCGGTCTGACGATCCGTGGTACCGGTCTTGCCGGCGACCGGGCGGTCCGCGAGCCGCGCACGCGGGGCAGTCCCTTCGGTGACGTGGCTCATCACGTCGGTCACGGTTCGAGCGGTTTCGGTACTGAGCACTCGTACCCCGGCGGGCGCTCGGTACACCACGCGGCCCCTGGCATCCTCGACCCGCCGCACAAAGACGGGCGCGTGCTTGATGCCGTCACCGGCGAATGTACTGAAGACCGTGGCGACCTCGAGCGGTGTGTGCTCCGTTTCGCCAATCCCCATCGATAAATTCGGCGCGACCGCATGGGTGTAACCGAGTTGAGTCGCCATGTCGCGAACCTTCGGCGGTCCCACACTCGTCATGAGCCGCAGATAGGCACAGTTCACCGAGTTCTTCGTCTGTGAGTACAGGTCCGCGAATCCGCCACTGCTCTCGTTGGAGTTCTCCGCCACATACGGCGGAACCGAGTTCCAACCGGGATACGTGATGCGGCAATTGCTACTCCCGTCGACGGCGTCTTTCGGCGAATATCCATTCGCGATCGCGGTGGCGAGCGTGATGGGCTTGAACGTGGATCCGACCTTGCGGCCCGGACCATCGGTGGCCAGGTTGTAACCCTGTGCCCCCGAACTGCCATCCACAATCGCGCGGACCGAGCCGGTGCGCGGATCCATCACTGCCATGGCGGCACGGTAGGGACCGAACGACGGCTTGATCACACTGTTCACCATCTCATACGCGATCGAGGTCAGCCGTGGGTCGAACTCGGTATAGACCCGCAGCCCATTGGAGAAGATCGACCGGGTGCGCTGTTCAACGTCGGCGCCGAGCTCGGGGAGGGTCTTCAACACGCTGAGGACTTCCTCGCCATAGGGTCCGTGCGCGCTCAACTGACTCGTCGGACGAGCGGACTCCGGCAGTCCGCTGGCGCGAACGAAGTTGGACTCGAGCCTGGTGATCCGACGCTGTTCGCGCATCCGGCGCACAACCTCATCTCGACGCCGACGAGCCGCGTCAGGATGGTCGAAGCGATTGAAGGCCGTGGGGTTCGCGATGCTTCCTGCGAGGAGCGCAGCCTCCCCGAGTCCCAGGGCACTCAGTGGCTTTCCGACGATCCGTTCCGCCGCGGCCTTCACGCCGTAGGAGTTCTCACCGAAATACACCGTGTTGAGATACTCCTCGAGAATCCGATCCTTCGACCATTCGGTGGTCAGCCGGTTGGCGAGAACCGCCTCACGGATCTTGCGATCAAGATTGCGTCGTGGATTCTTGAAGTAGCGGTTCTTGATCAGCTGCTGTGTGATCGTGGAGCCACCTTGCTCAACGCCGCCGGCGTCAACATTCGAGACCAACGCCCGAACCGTCGAACGCAGGTCGATGCCGGCGTTGGAATAGAACGTGCGATCCTCGGTGGAGATGATCGCGTCCCGCACCAACCTCGGAACTTCTGAGAGGCGTACCGGCTGGCGGTCAAGGTCACCGAGCCGGTCGTACGCCGCTCCGTTCATGTCGTAGAGGATCGTCGGGTCCTCGAGCACCCGAAGTTGGGGGCCGACCGAGCCGGAGTACCGGGCGCTGGCCGCCAAGGTTTCGACCCCGGGGGTGAGCGCGACGAAACAAACTCCGAGGGTCAATCCACCGAGGACAAGAATCGACATGAGCCGGACGAGCCGGTTGAATCGGTGCATGGGGACGTCCAGGATCGCACATTTAGACCGCCACACTGGGTCACGCCGCCGTTAGTGCGAGCGGAGGATCGACCGCACCTCGGGAATTCCCAGCTCACTCCCCACGATCCTGCGCTCGATCGCCGCCCGGTCCGCTGACCCCGCGAACACCAAGACGCCCGCGATAACACGTTGGCCGGTCGTGATCTCGACGGCGAGCGCGTAGGCCGCCAGCTGGAGCCGGTATTCCTCGACGAGACCGTCGATGGCATCTGCGCTCGTCCCAGCATCGGTCTTGTAGTCCACGACCACCAGGCCATCGGGGGCGCGAACCAACAGATCGATGTACCCCTCGATGACCCGATCCTCCACTGGCGCGGCAACGTACATCTCGCGGAATGACTCTCCGGCCGCGGCTTGACGAACGGTGGGGGCGTCGAGCACAGATCGGACCGCGGCCGCGACTTCATCGGCGTGATCGGCCAGCCCCTCGAGGTGCGCGGCTACTACCGCCAGCGCGTCGACATCGCGTCCGGTTGCGAGGTCAGTGTTCTGGAGCACAGCGTGGACCGCCCGACCGAACGCCGTTCCTCCTCGCCCTCGCCGCCACGCCTCGCGGCCGTCGTCACCGACGGGGTCTTCCCCAATCCGGCCTTCACTACCGAGGTCGGCATGGGCAACGCCGTCAGGCCGCGCCGCACCCGACTCCGTTGAGGCTGCCGTTCGCCGCAGCTCCGTTGCCGAGTACGTCCGAGTTGCGCGTCCTGTGGCCAGCAACGCCTCCCGCTGGACTATCCACTGGGCGCGAGCCGCGAGATCCGCAACGACAGGGGCCGGGCTCATCGGCGAGGCCTGGCGAACCACCGGCTCCGCTTCCAGTGGTGCAGCCCGCCACGAACTCGGCGGTGCCGTCTGGGAGGTGTCCCATGCGATCTGAGCGAAGGACTTCGTGCCCTCAATGTGATGCATCGCCACTATGAGGTGATCCCGAGCGCGGGTGCACGCAACGTAGAAGAGCCGGAGCTTCTCCTCGTCGTCCATCTCGGCTTCGAGATCCGCACGACGGTCGAAGGCGGCAGTTTGCACACCCTTCTTGGTCGACAGTTCGACGGTGTCCTCGCTCCAGTGGATTTGAAGACCCGGTCGGCGCCGGCCGAGCTGCGTCGTCAGCCCTGACAAGACCGTGATCGGGAACTCCAGGCCCTTGGCACCGTGGATCGTCATGATCCGCACGGCATGGTCGTCGGCCTCGGGGAGCAAAGGCTCGTGGACCCGAGCCGCGCCCGACCGTTGCAGGTCGGCCCACGCCACGAACCCAACCAGATCGCCGGACTGCGAGGCCTCGTACAGCCGCGCTTGATCGGTGAGGAACCGAACTCGCCGCCACACGTCGCGAGCGCGCGGCGTTCCCAACGCGAGTGCCAACACGCGTCGATCGGCCACGACGCGTTCCAACATCTCACTCGGCGATGTCCACCACCGCTCCGCTCGCAAACCAGCGAGATACTGCATCGCCACGAGCACCGGATGATCGTCGGGAAGTTCAGGGCATGACGCTTCCAGGTCCCACCGACCGCCGGCGTGGTGATAGGTGACGAGATCGTCATCTCCACACGCGAGGATCGGTGATCGCAGCGCCGCCACCAGGGCAACGGCGTCGGCGCCGTGAGCCACCGCGCGCAGAATCGCCAACAGGTCGCGCAACTCCTGAGTTTCATAGACGAGCGTTCCGGTCTCGGCGCGGAACTCCACGCCTCGATCCCGCAACGCGTCCATCAGGATCGGGAGCGACGTGCGCGTGGGAACGAGGATCGCGATGTCCTCCGGACGCGCCGCGCGCCAACCGTCGGCATCCTCTACTGGCCAACGCTGCGGGTCCAACAAGATCCCGGCGACGGCATCCGCGACTGACCCGGCCTCGATCTCGCGCAACGGTCCGGCCCTGAGCTTCTCCTCCTTCGCATGCTGTCCACCGACCGCGACCACTCGGTGATCACTCGGCCCATCACCCCGGTGCCCCGCCAGAGGCTCGTACCGCGGCTGACGGCCCGGGACTTCGTGGGCCATCAGCGCGCCGAAGGCGTGATTCACCCAATCGAGGATCGGAGAAACGGTGCGGAAGTTGGTGGTGAGCCGAACCGACTCACCCGCGAACCGGTCACGCGCCGCGAGGAACAGTTCAATGTCGGCGCGCCGGAATCGGTAGATCGACTGTTTGGGATCCCCCACGAAGAACAATCGCTCCGGTTCAACGTCGAGCTCGGTCCATGTCCCCAGAGGCAAGACCGCGGCGCCGCTTGCGTCATCCACCGGTTCGACCGACGCGGCGATCAGGGTGGCGAGTTCGATCTGGATGGGGTCGGTGTCCTGGAATTCGTCCACCAGAAGACGGCGATACCGACGGTTCAGCGCCCCTCGAGCCTCCGGAGAGTTGCGCAACAGGCGCTGGGCGAGCACGAGGAGATCATGAAACTCGAGGCGACCTTCTCGCTGACGTTCTCGGGCCGCCCGAATGGTGAAGCGGGCGACTTCCCCGGCCAACACCACCAGCACGCGGTCGGCCATGTCCTGTTTCAATGCAAGGAATGCGTCGTCGGCCGCGGCGAGGGTGTGGACCACTGCCGCTTTCCCCTCCTTGCCACCCCAATTCGCGGCCTGACCCTTGTTCCCCATCTTCCAGTTCCTTTTGGCGTCCACCACACGAAGCACCGCGCGATCAGTGCCCGAGCCAAGCGTGTGGAGCGCGTACGCGATCTCACCGGCGCGGGCCAGCACATGCTGGGCCAGTGAGTCGTGATCGATAGCCGCGCACTGCTCGAGCAGCATGACGACGGCGCCGGTGGCGGCCCGAGCGGGTTCACGATCGATACGCGGCAACTCCACCGGCGTTTGCGCGATGAGCGAAAGCCGATCCCAGTTGTCGCTGAAGTTCACCGCCACATCGCGCAATGACGCCAGCCGGTCATCGTCGACTCGAATTCCGAGGGTCCGGGCCAAAGCGAGGACCGCACTCAGATCCGGTGCCGCGAACATACGGTCCACGTGCTCCTGCCAACGCCCTTCGAACTCGAGCAGGCTCTCTACTTCATCGAGTACCTCGACCATGGGTGGGAGTCCGGCCTCGATCGGATGCTCGGACAGGATCCGCTGAGCAAAACTATGCACGGTTCCGATCGCCGCACCGTCGAGATCGGCCAGCGCGGCTTCACATTGATTGCCCTCGGCTTCGCGACTCGCGTCCCCAGCCAATGGGGCCGAGCCGACGGTGTGGCCCGCGTCGTGCAAACGGCGTTCGAACGCCTCTCGCACGCGCGACCGCAGTTCACTCGCCGCCGCCTCGGTGAAGGTGATCGCCGCGATGTCGCGCATCGGGACGCCGCGGTCCAGCACCAGCGCCACGACGCGATCCACCAACTGCTTCGTTTTCCCCGTGCCCGCGCCGGCCTCCACGAAGAGCAACTCGTCGAGGCCATCGCGAGAAATACGATTGCGGGCCGCATCATCGATGAGTTCCACCGGGGTCATGGCTCGTGGACCTCGGGCGGTACCGGTGCCAACGAGTGGAAGGGCTCCAACTCGGGAGCATCGGCCTTGGTCTCCCATTGCCCAATGCGATCTGCGCTGCACAGCCGATCGTATTCGCACCACCGACAGTTGGTGCTGCGACCAAAGAACGAGTTCCACTCCCCCGGGACTGCTGGGAACGTGCCCGCGTCGATACCGTCGGCGATGTGGTCGACCACCACGCCGAACCGTTCACTCGTCACCGCGTCGAGCGCCACCTGTTCGCGCGCAAACCCGCCGCGGGTGCTCACATACCAATATGCCGCGGCCACCACCACGTGGTCCGCTGTCGGCCCTCGCATCTGGCGCGCCGCGGCCGCATACACCGGAAGCTGGAGCCGCAGTCCGGCCTTCACCGGATCATCGTCGAGTCCCTCGTACTTCTTGGCCGCACCCGTCTTGTAGTCCAGCACCGTGATCGCTCCATCGGGCGTTCGGTCGATGCGATCCGCCCGACCCCGGAAACGAACCGCTCGACCACTCGGGGTCGTGATCGTCACCGGCGCCGCGCCATCGAACCCGAAGGCCATCTCCACCGACTCCGGCACTGCCCCCGTGCGCATCCGATTCTCGCTGTCGTTGTCGAGAAATCTCCGAAGATCGGCTTCGATCTCCTCGCGATGCAATGCCCACAACGCGGCCTTCCCCGTGAGCCCTCGATCCTCGGCGACAGCTCCGGCGTGATCGAGCAACTCTGCCATCCGATCGCCGGAACGGTCGGGCCACGGCTCGCCCACCGGCACGCGGTCGGGCTCGGGCTTCGCGAGCTCCTCGGCGATGAACAGTTCCAGGATCTCATGCACGAGGGTGCCGCGAACGCGAGGCGAGAGTTCGAGGAGGCGCTCGGGATCCTCTTCCACCGGTACTCGCACGACATGCTTGAGCAGGTACGAGAACGGGCACTGCGCCCAAGTCTCTAGGCGCGTCGCCGAAACCACCTCGCCCGAACCCGGCGTGGCAACGCGCTCGCGCACCGCGTTGACATTGCCATCCCATCGACTGAACGCGGGTCCCATCCGGCCGCGAGTGGCGTCGACACCGGCAGCCACGGCCGAGCCCGCGACGAGAGCATGAGCACGGAGTTCACCTCCTCCGGCAACGAAGGTGGACAGCAGACCCAGATCGTGTTCAATCAGCGACGGAGCGTCATTCCAAGCCGCGAGCCCGGAAGCGAATGACGCGGTCGCGTGGACACCCACTTCGTGGTCGAGCGTTGCGAAATCGCTGGCGAATACACGCTGCGCCGCGAGCGCCGACGCGGACTCGAGCAACCACCGGGAGGGGAGGCGCTCCCGCCCGGAGCGCAGATCGCCACGCGGATACGACAGCACCCGATGCTTGCCGCCAGCTCCCAGCGCTGCGAGAAACTGTCGTCGTTGTTCTCCGAGCGAAACCGTGCGGACCGGAAGCTCCTGCTCCACCGCGAGTGCACGGTCAGCATCGGCGAGCAGGGCATCCTCTCGCCGCGGCGCAGGGCAGAGTCCCTCGGCCAGCCCGAGCATGAACACAGCATCGAGGTCGAGCCCCAGTCCGGTGCCGATGGACGCACACAGCACGCCCCGTCCGAAGCGGCCGACCCGGCCGATCGCTACATCAAGCTCTGCGTCAAGCGCGCGGGCGAAGGCTCCGAATGGAGAGTTGGGCTCGATGGCATCGAGTGCAGCCAACCGATCGAGGGCTGCGATCACCGCCGCGAAGGAGTCCTGTTCCTCGGCGGGCCACCGCTCGCGCGTTTCTGCTGCGCCAAGAAGGGCAACGAGTACCTCCTGCGCAACCGTGGAGCGCGGTCCCCAGCCTTGGGTGGACTCGAGATCGAGCAAACGCGTCCGCACACCAGCCACAAACGCGGCCAGAGCGACCGCGGCCGACGCGTCGCGCCGCAATCCCAGAACGGCGCCCCCACCAGCACGCTCGCGGCTCTCGGCGCGCTCCGCCATCTCCGCGGCGTAGTCCGCCAAGCGCGGCTGCCAATCGTCGCCACCCACCACACCGGCGCGCCGCGAGATCTGGTCCCAATGATCGACTGGCACTGAACGGTCGTCGCTCGTTCGCAGCGGCGCGGCCGCCAGAAACGCCACCACCTCGTCGCGAGCGAACTTCGAGTCGACCATGCGAACGAGTCGGGTGAGGGTCCGCCCGGCGATGGTGTCGGACAGGCGACGAACCGCGGGTCCGTTGTACGCGATGCCCGCGGCATCAAGTTGCGCGTGCAGCGTGCGAGCGTAGGGCTCCACGGACGGCATCAGAATTGCCATGCGATCGAACGCCACCCCCGATGCGGCGATGTTGATGACTTCGCGCAGGACGGCACGCACCTCCTCGTCGACGTCGGACGCGGTCAGGATCCGGGTGCCGGTGACGACGGAAAGTGTCGACGGAACTGCCAGGCCTGCGCCGATGCGCTCGCACTGCAGACGCACCGGCTCATCCGCCGCACGGTCGCCGGTGAGTCCAGCGATCAAACGGCTGGGAGCGGAACGGGTCACAGCCGCCAGCAGGTCAGTGAGCGCGGGCGCCAACGGTTGCACGAGGTGCACGATCACCGTTCCCAGCGCGATCACTACTGCATCACCGGCTCCGACCGCCGTGAGCGCGTTGCGCGCCAAGGTGTCTTCATCGGAAAATCCCGAGAGCCGGGCGCGAACCCGGCCAAACAGATCGACGAGAGCTCTCGTACGCGGCGTACCGGCGCCGCGCAGCCGCTCCAAAGTCTCGGGACGCGCTCGCGACAACTCCGCATACCGAGATGCCAACGCGGTTTCCGTTGCGGCATGGAATGCGACCGGTGCGAAGAATCCCGCGTCGGCTCGCAACTCCACGCGAATGGCCGCGACCAACACCGGGTCGGTGAGAGGCTGTTGCCCCGCCGCAGCCGAGCGCGCTCCGCCCAGCCGTTGGGCGAGGCCGAAAGGGGTCACAAAGGCAACGTTGACCAAGCCCCGGCTCGCACCCAAGACCCGGCGGGCGGCGAGTCCGGCCGAGTTCGACGGCACCACAACCGTGACCGCCGCGAGTGGATCGGCCGCCTGGACCTCACGAATGAGCGCGTCGAGCGCGTCGGTTGCCGCTCGGCCGTAGCCCACGCCCTGCACCGAATCGATCACCGCGGCAGCGTACGCGAGGGGTACGACCAACCCATTCGCCCGGTTCGACGGCTACCAAGCGATCACCCGATCAGGGACGCCAAGCCGCCGTCAACTGCGCCGTTGGTGTAGTGCCCACGGCCGAGGTCGATGCGTCGACCTCCGTGACCATCGTGGAACCGGCCGCCGGCCTCCTCCACCAGGAGCAGGTTCGGCGCGTGATCCCATATCTCACCGGGCGACGCGATCACCGCGTCGAGATCACCCTCCGCGACCGCAAGGATGTCGTTCATATCGAACTTTTGCCAGATCGCGATTCTCTGCGCGTGAGCAATGACGTCGCCTGCATCGGTCCACGTCGACACCCGACTCTGCCCCGGGTCGGCGGTTGACGACACCTGCAACCGAGTCGGTGCGTCGCCGGTGCTCAGCGCCCCGCGGAACGCTCCGCCCCCCAGCGTCGCCCACCACCGCAGACCTAGTAGCGGCCGCGTCACCACCCCCACCACGATCTCACGGTTCACTTCCAACGCCACGTGCACTCCCCAATGCGGATGTCCCCGCACCAAGTTGAAGGTTCCGTCCACCGGATCGAGAATCCATCGACGGCTCCCCCAGCCGTGAGTTCCCGACTCTTCGCTCAAGATCGCGTCGTCCGTTCGATCCGCGCGGAGCGCCGCGGTCAGTAGGTCGTCGACCGCGTGATCCACGTTCGTGACCGGCGACCCGTCCGGCTTCGTGTGGACGTGCACACCCTTGGCCTGCTCCGCGAGCGCGGCGACACTCGCTCGATCCGCCAATGCGAGCGCGAACTCGAGTTCTTCGGCAAGTGAGCGGTCCTGGGTCATGAGTCGGATCTTCGCACGCGCCCGAACCGCCGTAGCCTCAAGAGCGATGACAACCTCGACCTACGTTCCCCTTCCCGATGCGCCGGAGTGGTTTCGCCGCGCGCTCTCGGTGCCGTTCACCGAGATCACCGTCGATGTCGACGGCCCGGTCCGATCACTCGCATGGGGAGAACCGAATACCCGCGGCCTCGTGTTCGTGCACGGTGGTGGCGCACACGCGCACTGGTGGACCCACGTGGCCGCCACCTTCGCCGAAGAGTTTCGCGTGGTCGCGATCGACCTCTCCGGCCACGGCGACAGCACGCACCGTGACGAGTACTCGCTCGAACAGTGGACCGACGAGGTGATTGCGGTCGCCGCCGCGGGCCAGATCAGTGGACCGCCCGTACTGATTGGTCACAGCATGGGCGGCTTCGTCACCATCGCCACCGCCGCGCGCCATGCGGAACACATCAGCGGCGTGATCGTGTGCGACTCGCCGGTGACGCAACCCGACCCGGAGATCGGCGCGTACCACCTACGCGAAGCGTTCGGGCACCCTCGCACCTACGCGACCATCGACGAGGCCGTCGCCCGGTTTCGCACCATACCGGGACAGGCGCACTATCTCGATTACGTGATGGACCACGTGGCACGGAGCTCACTCGCCCCGGTGGACGGCGGGTTCCAATGGAAGTTCGATCGTCGTATCTTCGAACAATTCGGTGGGGGGATGCGTTCGATCGCGCTCCCCTACCTCGATCACGTCACGTGCCGACTCGCGGTGTTGCAGTCGGAGAACGGGCTCGTCACCGACGACATCGGCGCATCGATGTACGAACAGCTCGGGCGCGTCACTCCGATCATCGAGATCCCCGAGGCCGGTCACCACGCGATGCTTGACGAGCCACTCATCCTGCTCACCGCGATCCGCACCCTGCTCGCCGACTGGGACCATTCCGAAGCCCACCGCCGAGCGTCCTGATCCCGCAGCACCACCACGGTCGGAGCGGTCGGGTCCGGCGGCTAACTTTTCCGTCGTGAAACGACCAGCCTGGCTCCAAGCGATCCGTTCCCGCATGGCGGGGACCAAACCCCCACAGAGCGGCGCCAATCAAGCCCCGGAGGTTGCATGGCAGGCCGCGATCGACGGGGAGGTTGGATTCTGGCGGAACTGGCTCACCACGAAAGGCGAGCGATTCCCCGGGAGCTACGAGCGAGCATTCAACGCGGAGCTCCCGCTCCAAACCGAGATCGCCGCGTTGCTCGATGCCCCGAGTGGCTCCACGGTGAAGCTGCTCGATGTGGGCGCGGGGCCGCTCACATTTCTCGGCAGACAGCACCCTGAACTCACGCTCGACATCACTGCGGTGGATGCCCTGGGTCGCCAGTACGGCGAACTGCTGGACGCCGCGGGCGTCACCCCGCCGGTACGCACCCAGGCATGCGAGAGCGAACAGCTCTCCACCGTGCTGCCCGCCGATAGTTTCGATCTCGTCGCGGCGCGCAACACCCTCGACCACTCCTATGACCCGGTTCGGGCAATCAACGAGATGCTCAGGTGTGCAAAACCCGGCGCTCCGCTTGTGCTGGTGCATCACCCGAACGAGGCGGTGCGGGAGCAGTACCGCGGGATGCATCAGTGGAACTTCGAAGTCGTCGACGGTGCGTTCATGATCTGGCGGCCGGGGACGCGCACGAATGTGGGCGACGAGCTCGCGCCGCGGGCCACGGTTGAACGCACCTGGGTCGAAGAGAAGTGGGAGTACATCGTGATTCGTAAGGCGGCCGCGGAAACCTCGAGCTGAGTGGTTCCTACCGCAGAAGCTCGTCCCGACACCGTGGATTCTCGGCCCCTCGTCTCGGTCATTATCCCCGCATACAACGTGGCCCCTTACGTGGCAGCTGCGATCGAGTCGGCGCTGGCCCAGACCTATCCGAACGTGGAGGTCGTCGTCGTCAACGACGGTTCCACCGACGACACCGCCGCAGCCATCGCTCCGTATGCGTCACGCATCGTGCTCGTCGACCAAGAGAACCGTGGCCTCGCCGGTGCCCGCAATGCGGGGATGCGCGCCGCGAGTGGCGCCTTCTTCGGTCTGCTCGACGCGGATGACATCTGGTTGTCCCATCGGCTGGAACAACTGATGAAGCCCTTCGACGCCCGGCCCGATCTCGAGATCGTCACCAGCGACTCCTATCTCATGGAGGACTTCACCCCCACCGAGAAGCGGTCCTATCCCGATCGACGCCGTCGGCCGTTCCCCGCTTCCGAAGACGACCAGATTTGTGAGATCGCCCGGCTGAACTTTCTCTTCATCGGCGTGTTGTTCCGCCGCGTCCTCATCGAACGATGCGGGATCTTCGCCGAAGGAACACGGCGCGGCGCGAGCTACGAGGGCCACGCGAAGGCTGGCCGCGGACCCAGCATCGAGGGTGCCGAGGACTACGAGTTGTGGACTCGGTTCATCCTCTCCGGGGCCCGCGTCGGTTTCGTCGACGAACCGCTCGGGTACTACCGGGTTCGTGCCGGGAGCCTCAGCGACGCCAAGAAGGAGCAAGGCCGCGCCCACCTCGCGGTCCTGGAACGCCATCTCCCCGAGCTGTGGCGCCAAGGAGCCCGTGGGTACACCCGAGATGTCTTTGCGATCGCGTCCAGCCTCGCGGCCCGCGGTCAACGGCAAACCGCAGCCACCTTCTTCTGGCATGCGCTCCGAGCCGAGGCACCACAGGGTTCACGGTTCCGCCAAGCGATCAGCTCGATCCGCCGGCTGATTCGCCCCACCACCACGTGGCTCGACGAGTCATAGCGTCGCGATCCCAGAGGGTGCGCCAAACTGATTTCCCGCTCTTGTTCACTTCGTTCACGGGCCGCTCGGGCCACGGGCGAGCGCAATCTGAGTGGCAGGAGTTTCCTATCCGCTCGCCCTCTAGGCGACTCGCGAGAGCGCGCGCGTCGATCGACGGACGAGTCGGTTCCCCACCCGACGCCCAACTTTCGCCACTCCACGCGTGAAGGCCGACCGACGTGCATACCAAGCACGCCGGCCGGGCGACCCGGCCCAGGCGTGATCAGGTTCGTATCCGAGATCGATGAGCAGATCGCCGGCCACTGCGTCGAACAACAGCCGGTCCTGAGCCGACCACGACGCCGACCAACCACCCACCGCGCCCTTCCCGTAGAAGCCCTCTGGTTCGCGGCGATCACCGACACCCGAAAGGTCGCCGCCCACCGCGATCGGGCTCGCGACCTCGCCCGTTGCCATTCGGGCGAGCGAGAACTCCTCGAGCAGTGCGTTGCACTCGTGAGCCGCGAGCTCGACGCCACAACTGACGAAGGCGCGCTGCAACGGTTCCGAATCACCCGCACGCAGCGCCTCGTATCGGACCTCAACGTATCCGGGCGTGTCCTTGGCGCCACGCGCCGCCAGCACATTCGTCTTCCACATCGTCGCGGCATTCTTCAGCGATCCGGGTGCCCAGTAACTACCCCACCCGCGCGACGCTGATTGCAGCGATGCAACCACGTCCCGGCCGTCGCGCACGAGATGCAGGAATGTCGCGTCCGGCAGATGCTTTTGAATGAGTGCCACATGGTGACTATGCGCGGGGCTCTTCTCGACAATGACTGTGGCCGCCGGCTTGAGTTCCTGAATCGCGTCGAGCACTGTGGCGATCAGAGCGGCAAGGAGTTCCGTGAACTGAGCATCGTCAAGGACCGCGGGCAGGCCTTTGGTCCTCCGGGCCACATGCTCCGACGAAGTGCGCCCGAGTTGGGCATCCCACCACGTCTGGAGCGGGGCAATGAACGTGGAGAAAAGGTCGGTTTCCTGGGGCGTGACCACGGCAGAGTTCGAGCCCAACAGCGACTGCAGCCATGTGGTTCCGCTGCGCGGTGCACCAATGAGAAAGACCACGTTTGGTGACCCGAGGATGCCGGGCTCGGGCGTCATTGGCGCACGATATCAGTGCCCTCAGGCGCTGGTTTCCGTCACGCGCGCGTCGAACGCGGCCACCCGTTCCGTGTCCTCGTAGTCCTCTTGCTCGCGCACCTTCCCCCAGGTGGTTCGCACCATCAAGACCGCGCGATTGGAATACGTCTCGTTGCCGTGCTCATCCACGATCCCGTGGTGGACCCGCACGGCGGCCCGCGTATTCCACGGCGGACCGTTCACGAGAATGTCGTCGACGTGCATCTGGATGCCATGCGCAACGAAGCGTTGGAGGAACGCCGCGATCTCGGCCGTGCCCCGATGCGTCACGAATGGCGCTTCGCTCGGGTGCGGCTCCCGGTACATCCGCGCCCAGGAGTTGTCGCCCGGAAACACCAGCGTCGCGTCCGAGGCGAACATCGCCAACGATGGCTCGTGGCGACCCTCGTTCAACAACCGGATATTGCGGCGGATCAACATTCGGATCGCGGCTTTGTACATGGACACCTCCGTGATTCACCCGGATCTGCGAACCTCACCCTACGTGGACGATCACCGGAGCTTCCGACGGGTGAATTACACCATCGATCTCCCAGGGGCACGCGAGACTGCACGCATGGTCGAGGTTGATGTGACGCCGGCCGCGTTCGAGGACAAGACCGTGCTCTGGCAGCCGCCGCGGCATCGCGCAGCGCGCCGCACACGACATCTTCGCGAGGTTCCCCGGCGAGTGGCAGGTCCGACAGCTCGCCGCCAACACCCACGCGACGGCGTTCTGGCGGGCCGCCATTCCCGTCCCGTTCCGTGACGAGATCTTGGATGACCGCCCCGTGCAGCGCTTCGTGATCGAACCCATATGATCGCGCCCTCTCGCCGCCTCACCGGAAAGTACGTGACCCATGGGTTGGGATTTCTCCACTGAGCCAGAGTTCCAGAAGAAGCTCGATTGGGTCGACGAGTTCTGTCGAGAAGAAGTTGAGCCGCTCGACCTGATCTTCCCTTATGCGGTGCGGTCGAAGGACCCGAAAATCAAGGCTCTCGTCAAGCCCTTACAAGATGAGGTCAAGGCCCAGGGATTGTGGGCGATCTTCCTCGACGAGGAGCTCGGCGGTCCCGGCTTCGGCCAACTCAAGCTCGGCCTCCTCAACGAGATCCTCGGTCGCTACGGCTCCGCGCCCCAGATCTTCGGCTCTGCCGCGCCCGACACCGGGAACATGGAGATGCTCGCGGCGTACGGCACCGACGAGCAAAAGCAGCGTTGGCTCGTACCGATGCTGAACCAAGAGATCTGGTCGGCGTATTCGATGACCGAGCCCCAGGGTGGATCGGATCCGAACTTGTTCAGGACGCACGCTGAGCGCGATGGCGACGAGTGGGTCATCAATGGCGAGAAGTGGTTCACCAGCGCCGGACGCGCCGCCGACATTCTCTTCGTGATGTGCACGAACGGCATGTTCGTGGTGCCTCGCGATACGCCAGGTGTCGAGATCATGCCGGAACCGCGATCGCATAATCACATCATCTACCGCGACGTCCGGGTGCCCGCCGATCACCTGCTCGGACCCGAAGACGGCGCCAAGGTGCTCGCTCAGCGCCGGCTCGGGGGCGGTCGCATCCACCACGCGATGCGCACGATCGCTCAGTGCAAGCTCGCCTTCGACATGATGTGCGAGCGCGCGCTCAGCCGCGAGTCACACGGCAAGATCATCGGCGACCACCAGATGGTGCAGGAGAAGATCGCCGACTCGTACGCGTCCATCCGCATGCTGCGCCTTTTCGTGCTCGAAACGGCGTGGAAGATCGACAACACGAGTACCCAGGAATCCCGGACCGATATCGCGGCCGTGAAGTACACGATGGCCAGGGTGCTCCGCGAGGTGTCCTTCAACGCGCTGCACATTCTCGGTTCGCTGGGCACCACGAACCTCACGCCGATCCAGGCCATGTACGCGGCTGCTCCCACCATGGGCATCGCCGACGGAGTGGACGAGGTGCACAAGGCCACCGTCGCCCGCAACGTCCTGAAGGGGTACCGACCGCACGAGGGGTACTGGCCCACGGAGTACATCCCCGCCAAACGGGCCGCCGCGCGCGAGAAGTTCGAGCCGAAGTTCGCCGCAGACCCTCAACTGCGGGAGCTGGCCGACGGCTACGCGAAGTACATCGCGGCCCGTACCTAGTCCAGTCCTTGGGTTCGAAAGATCACGGCACACCCAAGCACCTCGAAGGAAGGTACCGATGTTCCGACTCGTCACGGTCAACGATCGCGCCGCACTCGAACACGACGGCGAGTGGTACGACCTCGCCGAGCTGTCCGGCGAAGCCGGCCTCGCCGATCCGATCACCGCTGTCGCACGCCATCACGAGTTGCACACGCTGTACGAACGCTGCGAGTCCGCGACCGCGAGCGGCCTCGTTGCCGAGGTGGTGCTTGGCGCGCCAGTGCCTCGGCCGCGTCAAGTGTTCGGCATCGGACTGAACTACCGAGATCACGCCAACGAGTCCGGCGCCCAGCTGCCACCGGCACCCCTCACCTTCACGAAATTCCCGAGTTGCATTGCCGGCCCGACCGCGGAGGTCCCCCTGTCGGGCGCGATGGTCGACTGGGAGGTCGAGATCGTGGCGGTGATCGGTGACGAGACGAGCCATGTCGGAGTCACTGACGCGTGGAACGTGGTTGCAGGGCTCACGCTCGGACAGGACATCTCCGATCGGGCGGTGCAGATGACCGGCATGCCTCCGCAGTTCTGTCTCGGCAAGAGCTTCGCCAACTTCGGACCGATCGGACCCGCGCTCGTCTCCATCGACGCATTCGACGACCCCGACGACATCGCGCTCTGGTGTGATGTGGCCGGCGAGCGCAGGCAATCAGCACGCTCGACCGAGCTGATCTTCTCCATTCCCACCCTCGTCGCGTACCTCTCGTCGGTCTGCTCGCTCTATCCCGGCGACCTGATCTTCACGGGCACGCCGTCCGGTGTCGGCATGGCCAGCGGCCGCTTCCTCGCCCCCGGCGAGATCATCGTCTCGGGTGCTGACGTCATCGGCGAACTCCACAACCCGTGCGTCGCGGGAACGGGACCGCTGGCGACCTGACCACGAGCGACCATGCGCTCTTCGTCGGAGGGGATTGCAACGAGGACGACCTCCCGGTACGGGGCCTCGAGATTGAGATGCACTAAGACTCCCCTGTCACAAGAATCACCAGCGCCGAGGGAACGCCATGACGCAACTGCTGAGCAAAATCGCCGAGCAGCACCCCGACACGCCGGCGCTCGTCGACGAGCGCGGCTCTACGACCTGGTCCGAGTTCGACGAACGGGCCAACCGCGTCATCAGCGCCCTGCGAGCTCGGGGACTGGGGCCGGGATCCACCGTGGCGCTCATGAGCGGCAACCGTCGCGAGGCATTCGAGGTCACGCTCGCCGCGGCGCACGCCGCCTGGGTGATCGTGCCGGTCAACTGGCATTGGGTGGAGGACGAACTCGTCTACGTGGTCGAGGATGCCGGCGCCGACGCGTTAGTCGTCGAAGACCAGTTCTTCGCAGTCGGACGGGCCGCAGCCGCCCGACTCGGTACATCGTGCCCGGTGCGGATCGTCATCGGTGATGTCGCGTCCGCCACTGCTGAGGACGCGACCCTCTCCACTCCATTCGAAGCCTACGAGTCGGTCCTGGCATCAGGCTCACCGGCCGAGCCACCCGACCAGGCGATGGGTGGGCCGATGTTCTACACGTCGGGCACCACTGGTTTCCCGAAGGGTGTCCGCTCCTCGCTCACCGCAGTCGGGGCCGATGTCGGCATGCTCGAGCTGATCGGCGCGGGCTTCTCCGACATGCTCGGCTTGCCGAGTGGCGGGGTCACGCTGCTCGAAGGCCCGATGTACCACTCGGCGCAATGGGTCTTCTCGATGTTCCCACTCATCGGCCGAGGATCGACCGTGGTCATGCGCCACCAGTTCGACCCGGCCGAGACGCTCGATCTCATCGATCGTTACGAAGTCACCAACGTCCATCTCGTGCCCACCCAACTCTTGCGGATGCTGAAGTTGCCCGAGCCGGTCCGCTGCAACTTCAACGGTTCGGCACTGGTGGTTGCCTACCACGGGGCGGCCCCCTGCCCGCCCGCAGTCAAACGGTCGATGCTCGACTGGTGGGGGCCGAAAGTCACCGAGTACTACGGCGGCACCGAGGGCGGCTTCCTCACAATGATCTCCGGCGCGGAGTGGCTCGAACGCCCCGGCTCGATCGGCAAGGCCCTCGCTACCATCGACCTCCGGGTACTCGACGACGACGGCCACGAGTGCGCGGCGAACACCTCGGGGCAGATCTACTTCAAGAGCCTCATGGGCAACGACTTCGAGTATCACAACGCGCCGGAGAAGACGGCCGCCGCCCACTCGAGCGACGGCTACGGCACGCTCGGCGACATCGGCTACGTGGACGACGACGGATTCGTGTTCCTCTCCGATCGCAAGATCGACATGATCATCAGCGGCGGGGCCAACATCTACCCCGCGGAGATCGAGGGCGTGCTCGTCACGCACCCGGCCGTCACCGACGCCGCGGTGTTCGGGGTCCCCGACGACGAGTTCGGCGAACAGGTCAAGGCCGTGGTCGAGCTGGTCGACGGCGTCGAGCCCAGCGACGATCTGGTGCGCGATCTCATCGAACACGTGCGTGAACATCTCGCCGGTTACAAGGCACCCCGCACCGTCGAGTTCAGCGCTGCGCTCCCGCGCACCCCCACCGGCAAGTTGCTCAAACGCCAGCTCCGCGACCCCTACTGGGAAGGCTCCGGCCGCACCATTTGACCCCCTTCGAGGACGATCAGGGGTCGGCCAGGGAAAGGGGTCGGCCGGCGGGCGGGAGGGGCGCGTGGCGATCCAGCAAGCGCACGATGGTGGGAGGCAGGTCCAGCACCGAATGAGAGCCGACGTCGCCCGCCGTCAGCCCGTCACCGCTGAACCACGCGAATCCCACTTCGTGATGTGCCGCGGTTCGGTTGAACGCAAAGGGTCCGATGACTCCCGCGAGGGGGTGTTCGATTGCGTCCGTCGGTCGGCTCCACTCCACGAACAGGTCCGCGTAGCGGTCGCCGTCCGGATCCATCGGATCTCCAACTCCCAGGCGGTGGATGTCGTCGGCCACAGGTTCGCCCGTCCTCACGTCCCGACACGCACGGATCATCGACTCCACGGCCTCACACTCGGCTTCGAATTCGTCGACCCGCACGGTCCCGTGCGCGTCGCGCCCGGCGAGATTGATACGAACGTATGCATCGCCGAAGGTCGGGAGCGCAAACGCGCGCATGGCGGCTCGATGCGATCGGTAGTTGTCGATAAAGAGGATGCGATCGGCCGAATCGCGACACCCATCGAGCGCGGAAGCCGTCTCCTGCGACTCTGGTGGAATCGCCACGCCGAGCGCACCCAGCGGCGCGCCCTTCACGCGCTCGAGCACGCGGCGCCCTGGGCCCGTGAGTCTCGCGGCCTGATAGCCCGGAACGCGTTGCGTCCACGGCCGGTGCGGTGGATCAATCAGCCGCGTGTCGAGGTCGTGGCGCCAGAGCGCGCCGCGAGGCGGAACGAGCGGCGGGCAACCGGCGCGGCGCCATGCAGCCGAATCAGAGTCGCGGAGCTTTGGCGTTCCGAAATGAAGCCGGTGCATCAGCTCGGGGAGCAGCACGATCGACGGCAGATCGCCGTGGCTCCCACGCATGCCATCGAGTGAGAACACCACGATCGCTGCGTCGTCGGGTGCGCGATCCACGATGTGGCCGATCGCAGTGTCGATGGCTTGGAACACGCGCTCGAGCCGCGCCCGAGCGTGCGGATCGAAATCGCCAAGTGGGTGGTCGGTCGCGATGGCCTGCCACATGATCTCCGACGCAGAGTGCAACTCCGACATCACCGCGAGGAACAGCTCCCAGTCGGGGAACCGATGCATGAGTTCGACCGAGATTGCGGCCCGGCGGCGGGCGCCCTCCACGAGCGCGTCCGTGAGCCGATCGAGCCGCTTCGGATCGTGCCAGCCACACGCGTATTCATTCTCGAATCCCGGATGCACACCGAACTTGGCATCGAGTTCCGCCAGCAGGCCCGGCGGCGCCGATGCTCGAGCGTGGAGGGGGGCATGCGCACCCCAGGCGGCCACATGGACACCCGGACCCATCACGGTGGTGCCGGGAACGTCGAGCGTCATGGTGCGCGCATCCGGCGCTTCCCAGAAGGGTGCCGTGCCCTCGATGGTGTGCCGCGCGCCGGACTGGTAGGCCTCGTAGGTCGAGCGGTCGAAGGTGAAGCGCAGCCAATCACCGCCGAGGCGCGCGTCCGCGCCGGCCACGAACTGTGGCCAGAGGACTCCATGCCGGTGAGTCGGCGCGGAGTTCAGGGGCACGCGCAGACTGCGTTCCCGCAATGCGGCGAGGTGCGGAAGCGAACCCGCCACGACCAGTTCCTCGATCACGGCGATCGATCCGGCGTCGATCCCCAGCGCGATCACGCGCCGCTTCGATGTGGTTGCGCCGAACTGGCGATCCCAGCTTCGTCCATCACGATTCACGGCGCCTCCGGACCCACTCCGTCATACACCAGTGTGTCAGCGCGTTGCACCGCAGGCGCGACAACCGGCGCCGGCCAGACAATCATGGCCGGCCTGTCCATCCGAGAACTTCTCCGGCAGACCGATTTCTCGTCTACGCATTCGGGTCATCGGCGGCGAGGCGCTCGAAGTAGGTACGCAGCGTCGTTGATCCCAGGAGCGGGCCGACGCCGTCGACCTCGCCGGCGACAACGATGAACTCGGCCAGATCACCGAACTGCTGCGAGACTCGACCGATCCCCCGGCCCAGACCTCGGGCCAGGCGCAAGGGAACCACAGTGTCTTCGCTCGTTTGCCCAGGACGGCGAAGGCAAGTTCGGCGGTCTCACGTTGGGTCATCACCTCCGGACCGCCCACCTCTACCTCGATGTCGTCACCCTCCACAATATCGACACAAATGCCGGCCAAGTCGCGGCCGTGGATCGGACTCATCCGGTTGTTGCCGTCGCCCACGAGCAGAGCTCGGCCACGGCGCGCCATCTTCAGCAACGCGCCCATGCCGGAGAAGTACCCACAAGGTCGCATCACCCGATGGTCCAGTCCTGATGCCTTCAACTCCGACACGACGGACTCATGGGCTCGAGTGATCGCCAGGTTCGCAAGAACGGGTTCGGCCGCGCCCTGCATCGCGACATACTCGAACAGCCGAACCTCGGCGGCCTTCGCAAGGTCGATCAGTGTTGTGTTGCATTGATGGTCGACCTGTTCGAAGGTCAGGCCGTCACGTTGGCGCGAGATGCCGACGCTGGAGAACACGATGTCGATGCCGTCCATCAGACCAACGAGCGTCTCCGGTTCGGCTCTACCGTCACCCCGATGGTCACCACGCTTCTGCGGCGGTGGCAACGCGAGCTGGCGGCGGTGAGCGCGCCCGTGCCGTTCCTACCCTCGGCCTGCGTCGAAGCGGCGACGATCGAGACCTGCGAACGAATACTGGCCCTGAAAGGCGTCGCGAGCGTGAACACCGTGGCCGAGGTGCTCGGTTGCACCGTCGATGATGTAGCGGTGATCGTGGCCGAAGTCATTGCGACCGAGTCAGCCCAGCAACTCCCCGGCGAGCGCGTCCGACTCCTCGCCGATGCCGCCGCCCGTGTCGATGCCCGTTTCGCAGCGGACTCGGAACGTCTGGGCTCGATCATCGAGCCACTGTGGAACGACTTCCACGCGGTGAACGGCGAGCTGAAACAGGTTGTCTCGGCATGGCAGGTGCGCGAGGTCGATGGCGAGAGCGTGCCGAACGACCACGCCGACGCCGACTATGACGTCGCGGTGGTCGGTCGGCTCGCCGCGGTCGCCGGCGGTGACCTACAGATGATCGCGCACCCCTTGCGCGACAGCTATCACACCGTCTGGTTCGAGCTGCACGAAGAGCTGATCCGCTTGACCGGACGGAACCGGGCCGACGAGGCCGCGGCCGGCCGGGCCTGACGGCGTCGTCGGGCGGGTGTAGGACTTCGATGTCATGCCCACCTCGAACCACGGTGACTTGGCGCACCAGGTCGGGAGATTGACTCAGTTTTCCGTTTCGGACAGGATCCGGACGTGGACACCACCGAACTCACCGAAATTGACCTCACCGATACCGACATCTACCGCAACGGATTCCCCCACGAGGTGTTCACGACCCTGCGCTCGGAACAGCCCGTGTCCTGGCACCAGTACCCAGACGACTACCCGGGCCCGCATGACCCGGGGTTCTGGGCGATCACCAAGTACGCGGACGTCCAAGCTGCGAACCGCGACCCCGAGTTGTTCAGCGCCTACGACGGTCCTGCGTTAGCGCTCCAGCCCCAGACGAGCGGGCTCATGCTCGTAACGATGGACGGGCGCGACCACGCTCGCCAGCGCAAGCTCATCAGCAAGGGGTTCACCCCCCGGATGGTGGCGCGCCTCGACGAGCAAGCGCGCGCTCGGGCGATCACCATCGTCGAGGAGGCCCGCGAACGCGGCACCTGCGATTTTGTCCGCGATGTTGCGTACAAACTCCCCATGCACATGATCGCCGACATCGTGGGCATCCCGCTCGAGGACCGCGAGCACGTCTTCACGATCGCGACGCAATTCCTGCTCGGCGCCCTGGGCGGCTACTCGGAGGCAGATCATCTCGCGGTACAGATCGCGATGTTCGAGTACGCGCAGGAGCTGGGTCGGCGCAAACGGTCCGAACCCGAGGACGACGTGTGGACGATTCTCTCGACGGTCGAAATCGAAACCGACGATGGTGAGCGCACCACCCTCAGCGAGAGCGAACTCGACCTGTTCTTCATGCTGCTGACGATCGCCGGGAGTGAGACGACGCGCAATGCGATCTCCCTCGGGATGCTGACCTTGCTCGATCACCGCGACCAACTCGAGGTGATGCGTACGCAGCCCGACGCCATGCGGGGCGCCGTCGAAGAAATTCTGCGGTGGTCGTCCCCGGTCAGTTACTTCGCCCGCCGGGCGACTCGCGATACCGAGGTCCGCGGTGTCCCCATTGCCGCCGGTGACCGCGTCACGCTCTGGTATCCCTCAGCCAACCGTGACGAAGACGCGTTCGACCTACCGTTTAACTTCGACATTGGCCGCAACCCGAACCCGCATATCTCATTCGGTGGTGGTGGGCCCCACTACTGCCTCGGCGCGAACCTCGCTCGGCGCGAGATCACGATCCTGTTCGAGGAGCTGTTGGCCCGCACCCAGGAGATCGAAGTCGTCGCGCCGGCAACGTACGCGCGGATCGGGATTTACAGCCCGGTGTTCGTGGCTTTGGAAGCGATGCCGGTCCGCCTGTCGTGAGCGGCGCCACCCGCGCCGCCGCCTAGCTGGTTCCGGCGATATCCCGCCGGCGAAAGGCCACGGTTGCCAGCACCACGACGACGGTCGTGTACAGCACGACCGTGCCCAGTGCGACGCTAGGACTTCGGTTGAACTCCACGTCGTTCAGTTGACGCCACGGGACGACCGTGCCGATGTTCTCCCCCCAGAGATAGGGGGCGAGACCAGGTTTCAGATTCCGAATCAAGTTCTCGATCACGGCGAACCATGCAAACACGGCGGCAAGAGCGAACGCGGTGTTGCGTCCGAGCGTCGCGAGCGCGACGGCGAGCATGGCGGCGATCCCTGTGAGGAGCGCGGTCCTGGCAATCACCGCCGACAGGGCCACCCACCAGTCGGCATCGACTCCACCGGTGGATCCGTTCGCGAACACCGCCGGCACGAAGCACGCCAGAAAGATGACCTGAAGCGCGACGGCCACCGCAGTCGCGATGATTCCGCACGCAAAGGTTCGTGCGAGGTTGAGACGGACCCGCCGCGGTTCCCAGGTGAGCACCGTGGTCACCGTGCCCGCGCGCCATTCGGACCCGGCCACGGCCGCGCCGGTGAACATCCCACCCAGGAACAGGAAGAAGCTCGCGATGAGCACCGCGCCGTCGGCTTTCGACGCACTCCACCAATCTGCGAGGACGGCGGGGTGGATGCTTTCCCGATAATGGAGCTCCGCCACGGACTTGCCGGCCGAACTGGTGAAGGCGATCACGCCGGCGAACACGCATCCAAGGACCGCAAGCAGAATCATCACGCGCACCACCCGTCGGCGAAGGGCACGGCGCATCTCCACTCCGAGCAGATTCATTTCTCCCTCCCGCAGCCCTGCGGGCCTGACCGATCAGACCCCTCCCGACGATCGCGAGCTCGGTGTTTCGCTCTGCATTTCTCGTTCATACGTCGAGCGTCTCCAGCTTCGTGGCGCGGCCGACGAGATGGTCGTCCGTCATTTCGAGGAACAGGTCCTCGAGGCTGCGTTCTTCCGGTTTGAGTTCACGCACCCAGTGACCGTGTTCACCCAGGGTGCGGCTGATCCGTCCGGCATCGTGCGGCGCCACCGCGACTCGGAGTTGATCGTGCACACATTCGGCCGTGATGCCGGCTTGCCTGAGCACGGCCAGCGCCCCCGCGGGATCATCCACAGTTGCGAGCATGGCGGCCGCTGGGCCCCACGCGGCCAGTACATCGGCGACCGTGCCGTGAGTGACGCAGTGACCTCGGCTCAGGATCGCGACCCGATCACATGTCTGTTGGATCTCGGAGAGCAGGTGGCTCGACACGAACACGGTTCGGCCCTCGTCGCCCATGCGCCGGAGGAGCTCACGCACGCTTCGAATCCCCGCCGGGTCGAGACCATTGGCCGGTTCGTCGAGGATCAACAACGCCGGGTCCTTCAGCAGCGCCGCACCGAGCGCGAGCCGCTGGCGCATTCCGAGCGAATATTTTCGAACGTGATCGTTCGCACGCTCCGAGAGGCCGACCTCATCGAGGACCGCGTCGACCCGCCGTGGACCGATGCGATCGATCGCCCCGAGCATCGCGAGGTTGTCTCGTCCGCTCATCGTTGGCAACAACGCGGGCGCCTCCACGATGGCGCCGACCTGACGGACCGATTCAGCCAACCCCTCCGGCACCGGCCGGCCGAGCAGTCGCACTGACCCCTTGGTCGCTCGGGCAAGCCCGAGGAGGCAGCGGATCGTGGTGGTCTTCCCCGAACCGTTTGGGCCGAGAAACCCGAACACGCCACCTTCGGGCACGACGAGGTCGAGCCCGTCGATCGCGACGGTGCGGCCCTTCCGGCGGCGGTACTCCTTGCGGAGTCCCTCGATCTCTATGACGTTGGTTCCCATGAAGTTGTCCTCGCGTCGCAATCCTTATCCAGACAGACGACGCTCGGGCGATCGCGGGTGACACGGGCTCCGGCGAATCAGTTCGCGACGCACTCGTCTTCGAGGGGCGGGAGCGCCGCGATGATCGCATCGAGATCCGCGTACTCCGCGTCATCGATCTCGGGTGCCGCAGCCTCGCCCACAGGCGACCAGTCGGTGCGCCGGAGCAACCCGGCCGCGATCAGGAGCAGGGCCAGTGCGATACCGAGGCCGATGAGAAGTCGGCCGGTGTCGTACGCGGCGCCCGGGGGCGCGGCGAACGAGATCGGCACAACGGGCGCTCGGGCGAACACCGCCTGCGACGCGACGGAGACACCACAGTCGTCGCCTCGGAAACACGGCGCGCGCTCCGCTCCTACCACGCTTGGTTCGATGGCGAGTTCGGTCCGTCCGTTCCCGTCGCGGCCCACCACCAACGGCGCCGTCGGACCCGGTGCGCCACAGCGTTCGCCCGTTGCGTCGGGCGCCGCGCAGACCATCGCGGTCAGCTCCGCTCCCGGCGGATAGTCGGTGACCTCTACGGTCACTGTCTCGCCCTGG
>JANPBJ010000182.1:0-10089 GCA_031430375.1 Acidimicrobiia bacterium | reverse complement strand
CCTTGCCGTCGCCGTCGAGGTCGCCGACCACGGCGCCGGCGGCCGGCTCGGGCAGCTCGAAGGAGAGCGCCGGAAACGGTGACAGCGGGTTGCTCACCACGTGGACCGCCGAGCTGTCCACCGTGCGGTTCGAGCCGGCCGCGTTCGCCGACCTCAAGCAGGTCTGGTCCGCGGCCTCGAAAGCGGCCGCGCCCGGGCTCAGGCTTTCGGACTGAAGCCGACTTCGCTTCGATGACGAAGCGCCGGAGCCGTTCTTCGTTTCGGACGAGCTGCGGCGGATGTGAGCAGGCTCGCCGCCTCGCCTCCTACGGTTGCCTACAGGCAACCCCGAACACTTGCCACAGGGACGCGCAACGCCGTACTCTTCCTTCATGCCGCTTCCGCTCCGTCATCGCGAAATGACCGTCGAAGACCTCTACGTGATGCCTGACGACGGCTACAAACACGAACTTCAAGCGGGGATATTGGTTTCGGAGCCGCTTCCTGGCTACCGCCACGGACGCATCTTGGCGATGGTCGCGGAGCGATTGTCCGCCCACGTCAGGCAACGCCGGCTCGGTGTCGTACTCGCCGGTGACTCAGGGTTCATTCTGGCGCATTCACCGGATACGGTGCGTGGCCCCGATGTGGCGTTCGTCACGAGAGAACGCCACGAACGAAGCGGCGACACCGTCCGCGCTTTCGCGGGAGCGCCCGATCTGGCCGTCGAAGTCCTGTCGCCGAGCAATACGCCCGCGGCCATGCACGCCAAGGTCGCCGACTATCTCGCCGCCGGCACTCGGCGGGTGTGGGTCGTCGACCCGGAAACGCAAACCGTGTCGGTCTACGCGTCGCTTCTGTCGCCGCTCGTGCGCGGGGAAGACGACCTGCTCGACGGGGAGGAGGTCATCCCCGGATTCACGGTGGGAGTCGGCGAGCTCTTCGACGTCTGAGGGGACTGCGAACTTGGAAATCCGGGGCGACTCAAGGCGTGCTCAAGCCGGAGTCTTGAGTTCCGCCCAATCGAGCGCGTATCCCATGGCTCGCTTCACCTCGCGATGTCGTGACGCGGCGAGGAGTCCGAGACGATCACCGATGAGGCCTCGCTCGATCGGCCGCACGGTATCGAGATTTGCGACGCAGGCGCGAGGAAGGCCCTCGCGTTTCCCTAAGGCGATCTCCTGCGGAATTCCGCGCACGCGAGTCGTGACCTCCACTACGAGCACCTTTTGCAGGTACTCGTAGGCGGGAGTGCGGGAGAGCAGTAGCACCGGTCTGCGGCCTGCCGGTCGGGGGAGATTCGCCCAACGCAACTCGAACTGTCTCATTGTTTTTTCACTCGGCTTGGCTCGGTGGCGCAGACTCGTCCGCGTGGACCTCGCGGCACCGGTGAGCGTCGCGCCAAGGCGCGAACCCACGCGTTGTCCCATCATCGTGGGTGATACCCACACCGCTTCCGAGCTCGATTCCGCTCCCGCCACCGGGGCCGACCTCACCCGCGGCGTGCGCGAGTACGTGGACGGCGACCCGATCCGCTCGGTGCATTGGCCGGCCACAGCGCGAACCGGAGTGATCATGGTCCGCGAGCTCGAAGGCCCGCGGCGACCCCACGTGGTGATCATCGCGGATCTGCGAGGTCCGGATCCGGAGGAGGTGGCATCTCGCAGCGCGGGCATGGCCGACGACGCGCTGCGCGCCGGCGCGACGGTGGACCTCAGTACCGCGGAGCTCAACGGTCCGCGCATGGGTCCCGTCCCCACTCCGCTTCACGCGGGGCGGCGCCTCGCGCATGCGGTGATCGGCGCACCCGCGCTCGGACCATTTCCGGTCGGCGCAACCGTTCATCACCTTGGCGGAGGTGGGCACCGGTGAACGACGCTCAAGACGTCGTCGCGCTACGCGTGGCCGCGTGCATCGCAGTCATGGCCGGTGCAATCGCCGCAATGCGCGAGGGCGCGGGCAGCGGCGCGCTGTGGATCGCGGTCATCGTGGGATTCCCCATCGCGTTCACGGTCGGATACTTGGTGCGGTCCAGCCGCCCGCTGGTGTTACGCATTGCGCAATCCGCTGCCGCGATCGGAATCCTTGTCGTCTTCGTCGGCCGGATGGGCAATCTCACTGACCTGGCCGCACTCCAGATTCCTCTCGCACAGTCGTTCCTCTGGCTCCTGTTGCTCCACGCGCTCGACACTCCCAACCGTCGTGGTCTGATGGTGGTCTTGGTCGCGAGCCTGGTGCTCGTCTCGCTCGCCGGCGTGCTGTCGATCTCCATGGCGATCGCTCCATGGCTTGCCATCTGGGCCTTCGCCGCGCTCGTCGGACTCGTCCTCGGCTACCGCGCCGAGTTGGAAGAGCTTCCCGGCCTCGGTGAGCAACCCGGTCGGATCGATCATCGTCGGTTCGATCGCTCGACCGTGTTGATTCCGCTCGGGGTCTTGGTCACCGTCATCGCGGTCGGATTCGCCGTGTTCATGGTGGTGCCGGTCGCGGGCTCGAACCGTGCCCTCACGTTTCCCTCGCAGCTTCCGGATAACGCCGCACGCCGTCCGAGCGGCGAGCTCAGCAATCCATCGCTCGGCTCCGAAGATCCGTCCTCCGACGGTTCGAGCGGCACGGGTGATGCTGCATCGTTCGGATATTTCGGGTTCTCAGATCGGCTCGACACCGCAGTGCGGGGCCGACCGAACGACACCCTCGTCATGCGCGTGCGGGCGTCGGCGCCCGATTTCTGGAAAGGCCAGACTTTCGACGCGTGGAACGGTCGAGTGTGGACCTTCTCGAATGACAAACCGAAGGTCATCCGCGGGGATCAACCGATCCCCGTTCCGCGAGTTCCGGCTGATGGGCCCGTGGAGGTCGCGCTGAACACCGACGAACTTGTTCAGACGTACTACCTCGAACGGTCGGGGCCGAATTCCATTTTTGCGGCAAACCGCGCCACCCGGGTGTACTTCCCCGAACGCTCGATCTTCCAAACCACCGACGGATCATTACGCGCCGGCGTTCAGCTCGACGCGCAATCCGTCTACACCGTGGTCAGTGAACGAGCACTCATCACTGCTCCCGCATTGCGGGCCAGCATCGCGACCGCCGTCACACCGGATATCTCGAATCAATACGCGCAGCGGCCGATCACCACCGAACGGGTCCGCGCACTCGCGCACCAGATCACCGCGAGTTCACCCACCACCTTCGACAAGATCAAGGCCATCGAAGCCTGGCTCTCTGCCCATACGCAGTACTCGCTCAACATCCCGCCGCTCCCCAAAGGTAAAGACGCCGTCGACCAGTTCCTGTTCGTGGACCGGAAGGGGTTCTGTGAACAGATCGGCACCTCGCTGGTGGTCATGCTGCGCGAGCTCGGAATCCCGGCCCGCCTCGCGGTGGGCTACACGCCGGGTGAGCGCAATCCGTTCACCGGTCTCTACGAGGTGAAGGCGAGCGACGCCCACGCCTGGGCCGAGGTCTATTTCCCCGGCGTCGGTTGGCAGGGTTTTGATCCAACTGCCAAGGTCCCGCTCGCCGGCGATTCCCAGATCGAAGCGGCCGGGGCGGGCGCGCTTTCGTATCTCAGTTCACGGCTCAATATTCCGTCCGGGGCCTTGGCCGCGATTTCGATTCTCGGCGGGTTCGTGGGGCTCGCTTTCGCGCTGCGGTCGGTGCGCCGTCGCCCGCGGCGGATTGCGATTTCACGTTCGTGGGCATCCACTCGCCTCGCCCGTCTGGAACGGTTGGGAACCCGGCGTGGCCGTCCGCGCGCTCCCACCGAGACCACTCCTCATTTTGTGCGGGCGCTGGGCACGCTCGCGCCGGACCGAGAAGCCGACCTCGTTCGGGTGGGGGCAACGATCGACGCCGCGATGTTCGCGCCGAACCCACCCGAACCGGGTGCTCGACGTTCGACCGATGTCCTCCTGGATCAGATCGAAGCCGACTGGCCCCGCACCGGAAACCCTGGCGATCTCATTCCTTCGGGTTCCCGGGAACCGTAGGCGGCTCCGAGTCGTCAGACTGCTCAAGATCGTTCCTTCTGGCACACGTCCGGGGGTCGCCAAGGGAGATACATGACCACATCGGTGTTGCCCGAGCCCACGCCCGTTGATCGCGAATCCCGCAGCCGGGGACCGCTGCGAATGATTGCGGCACTCAGCGCGACCGTTATCGCCGCCGGTGCGATTGCGATCGCGGTGAACCGAGACGACGCCGCGCCGCCGCGCCTGGCACTCGCCACGATGGGCAGTGCCGCGGAGGGCGCCTCGGCGCGGGCCAGCCTCACCGCCGACATGTCGATGGCCGCGGGACGCGTTACCTACGTGGTGGACGGCACGCTGCCCGCATTGGCCGACCACGGACCGGTCTGGAAGCTGGTGGGAGTCCCGGTCGATCAGGAACGGGTCTCGACCTGGGCGCGGCTCCTGCACATCGACGGCAACGTCCGCTCCTTGAACGCCGACGGCGGACGAGGTTGGGAGGTTTCCGATTCGGACGGTTCGCTCTCCGTGGGCGTGACCGACCAGGGAACCTGGGTCTCGATGTCGGCCGGCGTGTTCGAAGCCTCCCCCGGCTCCGCCGGGGATTCCACGTCGGAGAGTTCGTCCGGACGGATCTCGTCTGACGGTTCACCGTCCGCCGGTGCAACCGACGGCTCGACCGGTTCGGACTCTGGGTGCGGGGTGGCCGGGGAACCCGAATCGCAGGTGGGCACCGACACACAAACCCCCACCCCCAGTTTTCCGGGCGAGGTCAGCGAACCACCGGCACCGGATGCGGCCAACACGTGCATCGTCGACCCGTCGATCGTTTCGACACCCATTTCAGAGATTCCGTCCGCGGTCCCTGTGGATCTCCCAAGCGCCGAGGCCGCCAAGACCATTGCCCGCGAGGCGTTGACCAGCATGGGTGTGCTCGACGGTGAGTGGTCATTCACCGTCAACGATGGTGGCGCCGTGAGTGTTGCGACGGAGTCCGTGTGCGGTCCGGCGGTCGACTGCGCCGCGCCGCAGACCGAGGAGTACGTCATCAGCCGGTCCGTCAGCGCGAAGCGAGTTGTCGAGGGCACCCCGGTCGACGGGCTGGAGTGGTACGTGGAAGTGGGCGATCGGGGTGCGATCACCAGTCTCAACGGCCAGTTGGTTTCGCTCGAACGGGTTGGTGAATACGGGCTGCGCTCACCCGAGGATGCGCTCGATCAACTGGAGTCCGACGGTGGAAGCGGAGGTCCGGTCGCCTTAGGCGCGCCCGAGCCCGCAATCGCGATTGATTGCGGGGATCCCGCCAGCACGTGTCCCAGCGCGCCGTGTCCCGAACTCTGCCCCGAGCAACCCCCCATCACCGTCCTCGTCACCGACGTTGCGCTCGGCGCGCAGATCTGGTTTGGCGGTGAGCCCTCGGCGCCCACGCAGTACGTGGTTCCGATGTATCGATTCACCGGCCACACCGACGAAGCGGCCGAATGGCCAGTGCAGGCACTCGCGCTGAACGACGATGCGCTCGCGCCACCCAACACCGACGCGCCGGTCTCGCCATCGTCGCCCGACGGTCACACACCAGTGCCGGCGGTCGAACCTGACGCGCCGACAGCTTCCCGCTGACGGTTAGGCGATCGGGACGCCTTCGAAGATCGCTACCTTCACCCCTCGGCGTGCGAGCTCCGCGAGGAACGAACGGGGTTCCACCACACCGCCGAGACCACGTACTCCCGGCACCGGGCGCACTAACTCGGGCAAGGCACCAGTGAGCGCGGCGGCAGTGAGCGCCAGCACGGTGCCTGCCGCGGTCGCGGCCCGTTCGATCGCGCCGTAGACCACGGCTTCGCGTGCGGTGCCCCGAGTTCCCCACACCTCAACGCGCAGCGCACCCCACGCGTTCATCGGATCGGCGCGACGCGGCCACGAACGGGTCGGCTTCTCTGCATGCGCAAACCGCACCGTCGCGCGGGCGAGTCCCGGTACTGCATGCGCGAGGAGTTCGAGTCCGCACGCAACCGGTTCACACGGGCGGGCGTCGACGGGGTTCGGAAACCACACCAGCTCTTCGCCACCGCGCTTGCGGAGTTCGGTGACTACACCGTCGCGAAGTTCCGCGCCACGGTCTGCCAGGGCGACGCGTACCGAGCTCGCGCTCGCTTCGCCCGCCGCGCCCCAGCGGGCGATGTTGACGTCGTCAACGGTGTCGAACGACTCCGACGCGAGGCGAACCAGGACGTCGGCCAACCCCGGCGCGAGACCAGCGCCGGCCACCAATGACGTTCCGTGTTCGCGCGCGGAGTCATCGAGCTCGAGTAGCCGTTGAATCGTGGTGGTGTCGTCGGAGGCCGACACGAACTGCACCCCGGCTTCGATGGCATCCCGGGCGATCGTGACGTCGTCGCCGCCGGGTACCGCGCACGCGACCACGTCCACACCCGCGGGAAGGTCAGTGCCTGGTTGCCAATCGACAATCTCGGATCGGTCGCCCATGGCCGCCGCGATATCGGCCGCACGAGTGGGCCGGGCATCGGCAATGAGGAGCCGCTCGACGCCGGGGGTTTCGACGAGTTGGCGCGCCGCCCGACCGCCAACCTCACCGACTCCGACGAGCAGGACGGTGCTCAACGAAAGTCGGGGGCTTCGAGTTCGCGCCAACCGCCGTTGGTGGGTGGGACGCCACCCTTACCGCGTAGCCGCATCAACCCGCCGGCCACGGCCGCCACAAACACCACAATGAGTCCTCGACGAAATGCCCGCACTCCCGGAGCATACCGACGCCATCCCCCAACGCTCCGTGGCTGGCGCGTCCGCCGGCATTCGGGCCTTGCGCGTCCCGACTTTGGCGCACTTCGCATGGCTCTGGGCATGGAAAGTGCGCCAAGGTCATCAATGGTTACTCCAGCCAGGTCAGGGGTGGGCCATGACCGTGGCAGTGACCAACCACGCGCCGCTCACCGCTCGGCCATATCGTGATCGCCAGCTCCATGGCGATCGTGTTCGCGACCGGTTCCATCTCGAGCACCGCGGTCGGTGCTTCCATGGTCGCCCCGGCAGCAAGTTCTTGCACCGTCTCCGCCACTCCTTGCTGAACTGCCGCAGGCATGTACTGCCACATCACGGAGTGCATCAGGACGGTCACGGTGCCCGCGAGGGGAGCGACGTGCTCCTTCACCCAATCGTCGGCTGAAGCACGGTCGAGGACCACGGGCATCGTGCGCGCCACCGCGAGCGCGCTACGGAGCCGTTCGATCCTCGCGGTTTGGTCGGGCCACACATACGACATCAGCGTGGTCGCGCCGGCATTGGTCGCACCGTCAAGGGGATGGATATCGCAACCGCGCCGTTCCACGATCACCGGCGTCGCGTCGAAAGGAGGGTGCCCCAGGAAGTGCGCGTCGTCGAAGCGCAACCGCGAGTGCGGATCGCCCCAGCTGGACGACCCCGCTGAATAGAAATAGTGATCGAGCCGCAGATTCAACCCCGCACTGGCACCGATCTCAAAAAGCCGCACTGGGAGCGAGGTCTCCGCCACAATCTGGGCCAGACCGGCAGCCAGGCACGCGGAGCGGCCGACCTCGTTGGTCTGGGGATCACGGGTCATCGCATCGAGCACTGACGCCGGCGGATCAGCCGCCAGCCGTTGGATCTCCTCATACGCGAGTTCTACGTCGCCCATGTGGGTGCCGTCCGGCGAGGGCCAGGCAGCCGCGAGAGTGGGAAATTCGCCCGTGAGCACACCACGGTGCACGCCCCCCATCAGGCGCAACGGCGGCGCCGCGTTCAGAGTCATCGGAGCGTGTGCCAGCAGACGCGCGATCGCGGTATCACCCCGATCACAGTCCTGGGCAAAGCGGCCAAACAATGCCGCGTAGAACTCCGAAGGCGACTCGCCAAGGCGACACCCGGCCTCCTGCCAACGCAAGAGTTCCGAGGCGCTGAACTCTGGGGTTTGCTCGGGAGTCATCACCGCTACTGACATGGGGAATCGCGAGTGGGGCTAGTAAGAATCGAACTTACGACCTCGTCCTTATCAGGGACGCGCTCTAACCGACTGAGCTATAGCCCCGCGAAGCGTGCAACGTTACCAAGCTGGCCCCGACTGGCAGCCAACCAAAGCACACCGCTGGTGGATTGACTCCTAGGCCTCCACCAGGGTGACCTCGACGCCGCCGACGAGATCCGAGAACACGTTGTACAACGCGGCGGCGATGACCGTGATAATCGTCATCAGCGCGACGACCACAAGACCGATCAACGCGGAGCCCAAGAGAATCTGCGGCGCAACCAAGCGGTAGTCCTTGGCACTCATGATGTCGCCCATGAACCGCTCGAAATTATGAAGGCCGCCGGACGCATCAAGGAGCAGCCAGACCACCAGGCCCGCGATGAGCAACATCGCCAGTCCGGCCAGGTAGAAGCAGAACGACACTTTGAGTACCGACCACAGGTCGACGCGGGTCATCTCGACCCGAGACCTCCGCACCGGGGAATCGGACGCGCCTCGCGACTTGGACCTGCGCGACTTCTCTGGTTTCGTGGCACCCGACGCCACCACATTGCTCGGCCCTGACCCAGGTCCGGTGGTCGCTTCCGTGGCTGTCACCGCCGAGTCCATCGCTAGGTGTCCTCCTCCTCAGTGCCCTCAAGCACGAGAGCTACGGCGACCACGCTCTCCTCGCCCTTGACCGCCGCCACCTTGACCCCGGTGGCATCTCGGCCCTGCGAAGAGATATCCCGAACGCCGGTGCGAATGATATTGCCCGCCGAGGAAAAGACGAGGATCTCATCATCGGGTGCCACCGTGAATGCGGCCACCACACCCACGCGACTCGCCGTCACCTTCATACCCCGCACACCCTGGCCACCCCGACCCTGGATGTTGAACCGCTCCAACTTTGTGCGCTTCCCGTGTCCGCTCGCGCTCACGAACAACATCACGGAATCATCTTTGGCCACATCGCAGGACACCACCGCGTCTTCCGCGTTCTTCAACTTCATGCCCCGCACGCCCGCCGCGGCGCGGCCCATGGCCCGCACATTCGTCTCGGAGAACCGAATGGTCATCCCGTTGCGCGACACCATGAAGATGTCTTCTTCGCCGGTGGTCTGGATCACGCGCACCAGCTCATCGTCGGGCTTGAGGTTGATCGCGATCAACCCGGTGCGCAGCGACGAGTCGTACTCGGACATCTTCGTCTTCTTCACTTGTCCGCGCTGGGTAGCGAAGAACAGGTACGACCCATCTTCGTAGGTCCGCGTGTCGATCACGGCTTGCACACGCTCTTCCGGCCCAAGCGCGAGAAGGTTCACGATCGCGGTACCCCGCGCCGTGCGTTCCTTCATGGGGATCTCGTGCGCGCGCAGCCGGTACACCTTGCCGCGGTTCGAGAAGAACAAGAGGTACGAGTGCGCGGTGGTCGTGAGCAGATGCTCCACGTAGTCCTCGTCCTTGAGGCTCGATCCGCGCACACCCTTTCCGCCGCGGCCCTGCTTGCGAAACGCATCGGCGGCGACGGTCTTCACGTAGCCCTTGTTGGAGAGCACCACCACCACTTCCTCGTCCTCAATGAGGTCAAGGTCTGCGATGTCGCCGGTGTCGAGCGTGACCTGAGTGCGACGACCCTCGGAGAACTTGTCGCGAACTTCTGCCAGTTCCTCCTTGATCACCGCCATCTTCTTGGCATCGCTGCCGAGGATGCTTTCGAGGTCGGCGATCTTGGCCTGGAGCACTGCGTACTCGTCGAGCAGCTTCTGGTGTTCAAGCTGGGCCAGACGCCGCAGCGGCATCTCCAAGATGTGCTTCGCCTGCACGTCGCTGAACTCGAATGGCGCATCCATCAACCCGGTGCGGGCGGCGTCGGTATCGGCCGACGCGCGGATCAAGGCAATGATCGCATCGATCGCATCCAGCGCTCGCACCAGACCCTCGACGATGTGCGCGCGATCCCGCGCCTCGCGCAATCGGTATTCGGTACGGCGCGTGATCACCACGACCTGGTGGTCGATATAGACCTGGAGTGCGTTGCGCAGATTGAGCAGACGCGGCACACCGTCGACCAGCGCGAGCATGTGCACCGCGAAGTTCGACTGCATCGGCGTGTGCTTGTAGAGCTGGTTCAGCACCACCTGCGAGTTGGCATCG